>JAHDDY010000014.1:6363-24147 GCA_020629115.1 Paracoccaceae bacterium
ACGAGGCTGATGGCGGCGACCTGGATCGCGGGGGCCTCCTCGTCCTCGCCGACGCCGGCGGGGATGAAGTCGACGGTGACCTGGCCGCCGAGGAACAGCTCCTGCTCGATCTGCCGGTTCAGGAGGCCGGAGATGTCGATATCGCGCGGCACCACCGATCCGGCGAGGCCGAAGGGGGCCAGCGTGCCCGCGAAATAGGGCAGCGCCTCCTCCCGCGCCGTGTCGGCGGGCAGGTTGACGTAGATCTCGTAGAGGTAGCCGGGCGCGCCCTCGTACTCGATCCCTTCAAGGCGCAGGACGACCGGGCGCGGGTCGGCGGCGTCGGCCTCGGTGAAGTAGAGGTCCGCGCCCGCCGATTCGGCGGCCTCCGCGTCGGTGGGGGCGACGGCGACGGCCTCGCGCGCGCCGGTCAGGGTGATCCCGCCCGCCGCCGCGCCGATCTCCTCCTCGATGCCGCCGCTCTCGGTCAGGCTGGCGAAGACCTGGGGGCGGAAGCCGATGGCCGGGGCGGGGTCGTCGTCGTAGCCGTAGCCGAGCGTCCGGGCATCCGCGGCCTCGCCGACGAAGCGGCGGACCTGCGTGCCGTTCTCGTCGTAGAAGGTGAACTGCCGGTCGCGCCACTGGCCGGAGGCGGGGTTGGCGTTGCCGGGCCGGTCGAGCCAGCGGTTCCACAGGCGGTCGACGTTGCAATGGTGCAGCCAGAAGATCGGGTCGAGACCGGCGGTGTGGAAGGCGCTCATGTCGCCCCCCTGCCCGCCCACGTCGACGTGGATCGTGCCGTGCAGGCCCTGTTCCAGCGTGTCGGAGAAATTGTCGAAGCCGAAGGCGTTCAGCGGCACGCTCGCATCGGCCCGGTGCGCGGGCAGCGGATCGCCCCGGTTGATGAACAGCGGCGGATTCCAGCCGTCGCCACGGGTGCGGTTGCGGTTGGCGTCGTAGAGCGCGTTGCTCGAATCGGCGGGCCAGCGGAAGCCCAGCGGGATCGAGCGCCCGTTGGGGTCCGAGTAGTTCCAGTAGGGCAGCGTCAGCATCGGGTCGCCCGACGCCGCACGCAGGATGCGCTCGAAATAGTGGAGGTAGAGCCGGTGCCAGGGCAGGAAGTAGCGGTGCGGAAAGTCGTTGCCCTGCACCCCGTGGATGCACTGGCTCATGTTGGCGACCATCTCCCGCGGCAGGCCGGCGGGCGGCGCGAAGCCGTAGCCGTGGATCGCCGCCTGGTAGGACCAGCTCGTGGGATCCTCGAAGGGACGCGCGCGCATCGCCGCGATGCCCCGGCGCAGGGACTGCATCTCCCGCCCGTTCGAGAAGAGGTAGCTGGCCGAGCGGCGCGTCGGCCCGGCGGCGCCGCCGAGGGGCACGGTGTCGATGGTCTGCTGCGCCCGGGCCGGGATCGTGCCGGCGCCCGCGGCCACGGCGCCGACGGCGGCGACGGCGCTCGCGCCCAGAAGCTGGCGGCGGGACAGGCCGCGTTCCGGGGCGTCTTCTCTCTCGGTCGACATCGGGATTCTCCTCCTGGGGGGTTTCTCTTCTCGTCAGGTCTGCGACCATGCCCCGATCAGGGCATGGAGGTCGCGGTCGATGCGGGTCGCGAAGTTCCGGCGGCGCGACCCGTAGGCGTGGATGCCGACCACGGTGGGCTGGCCGCCGTCGTAGAGCCAGACGGCGGAGCCGCTCTGCCCGGCGGTGGTGTCGATGGCGTAGTGCAGCTCGTGCGGACGCGCGCGGGTGATGGCGTTGGAATGGAACCACAGCTCGTCGCCCCGGTCGTAGCGCGGGGCGTGGGGGTCGGTCCGGGGCCGGATCTCGGGGTAGCCCGCGATGGAGACGAACCAGTCCGTCAGGTCGGCGTCGGCCCGGTCGGCGACGGCGAACCACGTGTCGATGCCCGCGAACGGCGCGTCGAGCACCAGCGCGCCCGAATCGCGCTCCTCGCGGCGGTCGTTCTCCCAGGCGGGATGCCTACGGAAGGCGTCCGGCGTCACGCGGACGCTGCCGAAGGGCATCCCGCCCCCCGGCGCGCGGCCCGGGATCACCTCGATCTCGTCGGGGTCGTCGTCGAGGCAGTGCCCGGCCGTGAGCACGAGGCGCGGGCCGATCAGCGTGCCCGTCCCGGCGCAATACGCCCGCCCCCGGCGATGGCCGATCAGCGAGCAGACGAGCCGCCACGGGTCGGCATCGGTGAGGCCGATCCGCATCCGGTCCTCCTCCCCGATGATCGCCGCCGCGCCGAAGCCCGAGCGCGCCTCGGCGGGCACCCTGCCCATCTTGTTCGGATCGAGGCCCCAGTCCACGGGGTCGAAGACCATCGGCACGGGCGGCGCGGGCACCGCGGGGGCGGACAGGCGCAGGATTTCGTCGTCGCCGGTCATCCGCATCCTCCCCCTTCTCCGCCCGACCTACAGCGATTGCAGCGCGCGGAGCGTGTCGAGCATCCCCGCGCCCTGGAAGTTTGGATCGCGGCCCAGGTCCGTGGCTGTGTCGAGCAGCACACGCTTCAGCCGTTCCGGCTCGCCGATCATCTCGGTGTGGCGGGCCATCAGGAGGGCGGCGGCCCCGCTGACATGGGGCGCGGCGAAGCTGGTGCCGTCGACCATGGCGACGGAGCGGCGCAGGCCCGGGGCGAGCAGCTTCTCGCCGGGGGCCACGAGGTCGGGCTTCCTGCGCCCGTCGCCCGTGGGGCCGCGGCTGGAGAAGTAGCTGACGCCGTATTGATGCGGCTTGCTGGCATGGGTCGCGCCGACGGTGATGACCGCCTCGGCGTTGCCCGGGTCGGTGATCGAGCCGTCCTGGTAGCCGCTGAACCGCGCCCCGCCCTCGGTCTGGTAGCTGATGGTGCCGCCGTTCCCCGCCGCCGCCACCACGACCACCCCGCTCGCCACCAGTTGCTCGGCGACGGTGCAGATGCGGGTCTTGCCGCAGCCGTAGTTGCGCTGCCGGTGTTCGACGGAGAGGGAGATGTTGGTGCCGTGGATGGTGTTGGCGGCGCGGGCGTTGAGGTGCAGGATGAACTGCATCGCCGCGATGGCCTCGAACTCGTGCGCGGTCGCGGCCTCGCTGATGCGCATGTCGTAGAGGCGGATATCGGGGCAGACGCCCTGGAGGCGGGGCGTGACATCGACGACCTCGCCCTCCGGCCCGTGCCGTTCCTGACGCCAGTCGGCGGCCAGCACCCCGGCGACCTGCGTGCCGTGGGGCGAGCGGGGGGTATCGGGGGTCTTGTCGTTGAGGAAGGTCTCCAGCATCGACCAGTCGTTCTCAAGCCCGAGGTCGATGCGGTCGCAGAGCGCCATGATCTGCTTGCCCGCCCCGTCGACCCCGCGCTTGAACACCTCCCACGCCGCGCGGTGGCGGTAGTCGGCATAGCCCGCCCGCGCGCCGGCATAGTCGCGCTCGGACCGCCCCCCGGCCACGGGAGGGAACAGGTCCTCGACGATCTGCTGGCGCTCGACGCGCCCGATGCGGAAGCAGGTCGCCTCGACGATGCGGCGCATCATGCGTTCGATGAACGGGCCGTCGACGTCCTCCTCGTAGAAGCCGATCCAGCGCCCGAAGGGGTTCGTCGCCTCGAAATCCCCGGCGATGCGCGGGTCGCCCGGTGCCATCCAGGCCCAGTCCTTCAGCATCGTCCAGAACCGCGCCTCCGTCAGCGCGGCCGGCTCGCCCCCGCCCGCGCGCTCCATCTCGGCGAGCAGGCCGGCGATGCGCTGGTACATCGACCGGACCGTGGCGAGGTCGAGCAGCATGTCGAGGCCGGTGAAGTCGTAGCGTTCGACGATGCGGGTCGGCTGGCGGCGGGGATTGGGCCTGCGCCGCAGGACGGTATCGCGCGTGTCGTCGTCGGAGTAGAGGCGCGGGGGCCGGGCGATGGTCAGGGCCTCGGCGAGGGTGCGCGCGGCGAAGGTGTCCGCCGCGTCCGGCTCGATCCCGCCCTCCTCGATGAGCGTGTCGAGATGGCCGGCGGTCTCCAGCCGCGCCGCTTCCTCGCACCCTTCCTCCAGACGCGCGCGCTCGTCCTCCGCGCCCGGCCCCCAGTCGCGGAAGGCGGGGGAGGAGATGTCGATGCCGCTGTCGATGATGGCCCAGTTGATACGGCTGCACGAGATGTCGAACAGGCGCTGGCCCGCGTCGGCCTTGATCGACAGCGAGGAACGGGTCTTGCCGGACAGCACCGCCTTGCGGTCGGCGGCGATGTTCCAGATGACGCCGTTGGTCGGCGGGTTGTCCCACTCGCTGTACAGGTTGCAGAAAGCGCGGATGGATGCGATGGCCCAGTCGTGACTCACCTCGGGGAGAGGCTGCCCGTCGTCCATCGCCGGAATACGATCGCGGACGTCCTCCTCGGCTTCCGGGCCGACGATCTGGCCGACGATCCATATGAGGTTCAGGAACTCGCGCCGCCGCCGATCCGCCTCGAAATCCTCGGCCTCCCCTTCTTCCCCCTCTTCCAGCCCCCTGACCATCCAGCGAGCGACGGTCACGCGGTGATTGTACAGCGTTCCGGGCAGGAGGGGAGCGCCGGGGTCGACCGTGGGGAGTTTCTCCAGCATCGCGCGCACCCGCGATTCCCACCAGACGGTGGCGGGCAGGGTGATGCGCATCATCTGGCGGAAGGTCAGCGTGGCGGCGACGATGCCGGGCAGGTGGGCGACGCGCACCCGCTCGCCGTCCGGCTCGCGCGCGGTCACGTCGCGCAGCTCCTTCGCCACCAACCCGGCGCTGCGTCCCATATAGGGATTGATGAGCAGCTTCCGGGGGCGGCCCGGATCGTCGAAATAGGCGAACCACACGTCGGGCAGGACGGGCGAATCCTGGGTGAACCGCTCGGCCCCGGCCACGTCGGCGAGACCCCCGTCCGGGGCGAACACGAAACGATGCAACCACCGCTCGCGCTGCTTTCGATCGTGATCGGGCGCGCCATCGTCCGCCATGCAGCCTGCCCCCGCGTCACCTGTCCAGAAACGGGATTCACCCTACTTTGAACGACGCTCCGGCGCAAGAGGATCGCCTCAAGGGCGAATCCGCGACGGCGCTACTGCGCCGCCGTCACGTCCGTACGCCCCTCGTGCGACAGGGTCAGCAGGTTCGACAGCTTGGCCGTCTGTCCCGCGCCCAGCGCGCCGCAGTCGCGGGGGACGGGACCGTCGAGGCGGCAGTAGTCGTAGCTGCCCATGTCGAGGTTGAAGGCCATGACGGGCGCGAGGTCGCGCTCTATGGCGAGCGCCGCGTCGTGCAGGGTCATCGGCGGGGTCTCGTAGAGGCCGAGGCCGCCGTCGGCGCGGGTGTAGAGCAGGCGGCGGGCGAATCGGGGCGCGCCATCGCGGGGCCGGGTATCGACCCGGCCGTCGATGACGAGCAGGTGGCTCTGGAAGGCGGACCACCCCCTCGCGGCGGCCATCCGCGCGAAGGCCCGGCGCGAGGCGGGGCGGCGAAGGTCGAAGCGCAGGTCGCCCATGTCGACCCGGCGCGCGTAATGCAGAGAGAGCCGCCCCCCGGCGTCGATGACGGCCACCCCGTCCCACCCCTGGGGATGCGGGTCGAGCGCCTCGCCCGCGACGATGAACAGGCCCTCCGGCTCGCGCCGCTCCCCGCTGGTATAGGAGCCGGTGACGGTCACGCGCGGCTGCGCTTCGGCCTCCCGCTCCGTGATCCCGCCCTCGGGCACGAGCCGCAGCGCCGCCGTCATGTCCCGCGCGCAGCCGCCGAACAGCACGCCGGGCGCATCCGCCCCGCACCGCGCGAGGGCCGGCTCAGCCAGCAGCAGGCCGCAGAGCGCGAGGGGGACGAGGCGCGGGGGCAGGGACACGGGGGGCGTTCTCCGGTTGCGACGGGCGCGCGGACGGCGCCGGGCCACCATCCTGTGCGCCATGGCGTGAATAAGGCGTTGACCCGGCCGCGTTGCGTTCGCGATGCTGCGGCGGGTCGGGACGTCGGGACAAAGGGGATGCGGCGGAATGGGCGTTTTTCTTCGGGGCTGTTGCATCCTTGCCCCTCTGGCGGGAATGCCCCGGCCCGCACTCGCCCATGCCGCAGACGGGGGCATCGTCCTGCTGCTGCCGACGGGATACTATCTGCTCGGCGGCACGCTGGCCGTGGCGGCGAGCATGCTCGTGGCGGCCCTGATGCCCGCGGGCTGGGCGACGGGGCTGTTCCGCGCCCGCACGCTGTGGCGGGGACGGCTGCCGCGCATCGAGGTCGGCGCGAGCCTGGCCGGGGCGGCGGTGCTGGCCGGGCTGGTCTGGATCGGCTTCACCGGCACGCGCGATCCGCTGGAGAACCCGCTGCCGCTTGCGGTCTGGACGCTGTGGTGGGTCGCCCTGCCCCTGGTCTGCGCGCTGGTGGGCAACGTCTGGGCGGCGGTCAACCCGTGGTCGGGCTTCCTGACGGCGACGGGGCTGGGGCGCGGCGTGCTGACCCTGCCGCGCGAGGCGGGGTACATGCCCGCGACGCTCCTGTTCCTCGGTTTCGCCTGGTACGAGTTGGTCTGGCTCTCGCCGGAGGACCCGGCGGGGCTGGCGCGCGCGGTGAGCGCCTATGTCGGGCTCACCCTCGTCGCCGCGATGCTGTTCGGCTGGCGCGCGTGGTCGGAGCGCGGCGAATGCTTCTCGGTCTTCTTCGGCTTCATCGCCCGGCTCGCCCCGCTGCAATGGTCGCGGGAGGGGGAGACGGTGCACCTGCGCGCCGGTTTCCCGGGCTTCGGCGTACTGCACGGCCCGGCGATCACGGTGAGCGGGGCGCTGTTCATCCTGCTGGCGCTGGCCACCGTCTCGTTCGACGGGCTGTCCAGGACCTTCACCTGGCTCGGCCTCATCGGCGTGAACCCCCTCCAGTTCCCGGGGCGGTCGGGGGTGATGGTGCCCAACACCTTCGGCCTCGTCTGGGCCTGGGCGGTGCTGGGCAGCGCGTTCTTCGCCTGCATCGCGGTCGGGCGGTGGCTGGGGCGCGGGGACGGCCCCGCCATGCGGGGCGCGCCGATGGCGGGGCGGCTGGCGCTGACGATCCTGCCCATCTCGCTGGCCTACCATGTCGCGCACTACCTGACGGTCCTGATGGTCAACGGTCAGTATGCCCGCGCCGCCGGGGAGCGGCTGGTCGGGCTGGAGCCGGTGGAGGTGACCACCTCGTTCCTCAACACGATGGCGGACGTGGAGCGCATCTGGCAGGCGCAATCGGGGGCCATCGTCGCCGGCCACGTCCTCGCCGTGCTGCTGGCCCATGCGAGCATGGTCGAGGCGACCGGCGACGGGCGCGAGGCGACCCGCCGGGGCGCACCGTTGGCCGCCCTGATGATCGGCTACACCGCCTTCGGGCTATGGCTGCTGGCCGCGCCGACGGGGGCGTAAGCGTTCCTTATGGAATAAACCATAGTATCGGCGCGCGGACAGGCGAACGGGCGGGAACGGGCAATGGCGGGAAAAGGGTTCTTCGGCGACGACCCCTCGTTCGAGCGCCTGTTCTACGAGGAGAACGATCGCCGTAAGTTCGCCCAGCGCCGCCTCTTCCTCTTCGTGGCGGTGCAGACCTATAGCCTCTTCGGCATCCTCGACAGGCCGATGGGCGGCGAGAGCGCGGACACGCTGCTCCTCATCCGCCTCGTCACGGTGCTGATCCTGTCGGCCCTGTGGGGCATCTTCGCCACGGCGACGGATCACAGGGTCCGCGAGGGATGCATCTTCGCCTTCGCCGCGAGCTGCGCGCTGTCCTTGTTGACGATGATCGCCATCACGGAAGGGCCGGCGGCCGATTACTACCCCTTCGCCCTCAGCGCCATCATGATCTTCGGCGGCGGCCTCGTGGTGCCCCAGTTCCGCACCATCGCCATCAATACCCTCGCCGGTTTCGTCGGCTTCTGGTGCATCCTGCCTTTCTCCCAGACGTCGGTCATGTCGGCGCAGGCCAACGCCTTTCTCCTCAGCGTCAGCGCAACCTCGATCATCGTCGGCGCCTATACCCGCGAGGCGATCGAGCGCGACCAGTTCCGGAAGGAGGCGGAGCTTGCGGAGGCGCGGGACCGGGCGGTGGCCATGGGCCGCGAGGCGGTCGAGGCGAACCGGGCCAAGAGCCACATGCTCGCCAATGTCAGCCACGAGCTGCGCACCCCCATGAACGCGATCATCGGGTTCTCGGAGGTGATGAAGGCCGGCATCTTCGGTCCCGTCACGCCGGATCGCTACCGGGGCTACGTCGACGATATCCATGCGAGCGGGAGCATCCTCCTGTCGAACATCAACGACCTGCTGGACATCGCCCGGGCCGAGACCGGCAAGATGGGGTGGGAGGAGCGCACCTTCCCCGTCGCGCAGGCGATGGACGTGGCCGCCAAGGCCAGCCGCGCGTCCCTCTCCGACCGGCGCGTCCGCATCGTCTGGGACGACCGCAGCGGCGGGGCGACGCTGTGCGGGGATTTCGACCGGACCTGCCAGGCCTTCATCAACGTGATGAACAACGCCGGGAAGTTCAGCCCCCCGGGCGGCACGGTCGCGATGGCCTTCGAACGGGACGGCGCGGCGGGCGACTGGGTGCTGAGCGTCGCGGACGAGGGATGCGGCATCCCGCCGGAGGACCTGCACCGCATCCGCGAGCCCTTCGCCCAGGTCGGCCCCGAAAGCTTCAGCGTCGCCAAGGGCGGGCTGGGGCTGGGGCTGGCCATCACGACCGAGATCGTGCGCCGGCTCGACGGCACCATGACCATCGAGAGCGTCGTGGACGAGGGCACGACCGTCCTCATCCGGCTGCCCGACCACCGGGTCGCGATGCCGGACGCCGCCGGGGACGCCGTCCTGCGCCGGGCCTGATCGCGGATGGGGGACGCATTTCCGCTGGACATCGGGCCGCCCACGCGAAACCATCCCCACATCACCGCCACGCCTTCCGGAGGATGCCATGACGACCGATACCGACCGCCGCACGCTGCTCAAGGGTGCCGCCGCCATCGGCGCGGTCGCCGCGGGCGCGCAGCTCCTGCCCGGAACGGCCCGCTACGCCCAGGCCCAGAGCAGCGCGCCGATCAAGGTCGGCTTCCAGGTCCACCGCACCGGCATCGGCGCGGCCTACGGCCGATGGTACGACCGCACGACCAAGGCGGCGGCGTCGCTGATCAACGAGGCGGGCGGCATCAACGGGCGGCCCGTCGAGATCGTCGCCGAGGATGACGGCACCGACCCCAAGCGCGGGGCCGAGGTCATCGAGAAGTTCGCCAACCTGCACGAATGCGACGTCGCCTTCGGCACCCTCTTCTCGCACGTCGTCATCGGCTCCGCCCCCCGCGCGGGCGAGCTGAAGCTGCCCTATTTCGTCGTCTCGGAGGGGCACCACGTCGCGAGCGGGATGCTCAACCGCTGGACCCTGCAACCCGGCATCACCGACGTGCGCAGCCAGATCCAGTCCATGGCCCCGTGGATCTCGGACAACCTGGGCAAGAAGGTCACGATGGTCTATCCGGACTTCGCCTTCGGCCACGATCACCGGAAGTACTTCACCGAGGCCATCGAGCGGCTGGGCGGCGAGGTGCTGGAGCATATCGCCATCCCGCCGTCCGAGACCTCGTTCTTCAAGTACCTGCCCAAGATCCCCCGCGAGACGGAGGTTCTCTATCACGTCATGGTCGGGCCGGGCGTGCTGACCTTCGTGAAGGAGATGGGCGAGTATTTCGGCGACAGCGGGCCGGAGATCTTCGGCTTCATCGACTCGCTCGAAGCCGTCGACATCGCCTCGCCGGGGCTGGAATTCCTCGAAGGCTCGCATTTCTGGGAGGGCTATCCGCGCTATGCGGGCGAGGACCAGTCCGAGCACGACGCCTTCTACCGCGCCGCCGTGGGCGTCGACGACAACGGCGCGTCGCTGTCGGACCCCAAGGACGTGTCGACCTACGCGCACATGTTCGGCTGCTGGGAGACGCTGCACATCCTCAAGGCGGGGATGGAGGCGGCGGACTACAGGGGACCGCAGGACCGGCAGGCGCTGATCGAGGCGGTGGAGGCGATGGACGTCTTCCCCGAGAGCCGCGCCCATCCGCAAGGCTCCAAGCTCTT
This sequence comes from Paracoccaceae bacterium, assembly GCA_020629115.1. Classification (GTDB taxonomy): domain Bacteria; phylum Pseudomonadota; class Alphaproteobacteria; order Rhodobacterales; family Rhodobacteraceae; genus JAHDDY01. The sequence continues at coordinate 16,392 of JAHDDY010000014.1, forward strand.
CAACGGCCGCACGCACCAGGCCTTCGGCCACCAGCATATCAGCCGGGTCGAGGGCGGCAGGCTGGTGCCGGTCCACAGGACCTCGATCTTCGACACGGTGTACGAGGATCAGACGGACTACACGAAGACGAGCTTTTGACGCTCGCTCCGCTCGCGCACTCGATGCGGGGCCGTAAGAAAGTTCCCCCGCTCCCGGCGAAGACCGGGAGCCTCGACGGATAACGCGCCGCCTTCGCGAGGTCCCCGGTCTTCGCCGGGGACGGGGTACCGCCCCAAGAGTTTCACTTCAGAAGGCAACCGGAAACCCCGTGGACATCCTCCAGTACCTCCCCTTCGACCTCCCCCACCCCGCGCTCCTCCTCGCCGGGGTGCTGGAGGGCACGGTGCTGGCCGCCGTCCTCGCGCTGACAGCGCTGGGGCTGAGCCTCGTGTTCGGGATCATGCGGGTGGTGAACGTCGCGCATGGCGAGTTCTACATGCTCGGGGCGGTTCTGGCATGGTTCGTCACGACCTGGGTGGCGAGCGTTACCGGCGGGCCGCCGTGGCTGGGCTTCGCGGTCGCGCTGGTCGTCGCGCCGGTGGTGGTCGGGGCCATCGCGGCGGCGGCGGACTGGCTGGTCCTGAAGCGGCTCGACTACGACCCGGAGGCGACCATCGTCGCCACCATCGGCCTTCTCTACATCATCCAGCAGCTCGCGCTGACCTTCTACGGCCCCGATGCCCGCCCCGTCGTCGCCCCCTTCGACTTCCGGGTCCAGACGCCGTATTTCGGCTATTCGGGCTACAAGCTGGTGGTGGTCGGCGCGGCCATCGTGCTGATGCTGGCGGTCTGGCTGGTGCTGACGCGCACGCGCATCGGCCTCGTCATGCGCGCGACGCAGTACGACCGGGAGACGGCGCAGGCCTTCGGCATCCCGGTCGACACGGTCTATGCCGGCGTCTTCGCGCTGGGCGCGGGGCTGGCGGCCATCGGCGCCGTGCTGATCGTGCCGATCCAGCAGGCGCATTATCTCATGGGGGGCGATCCGCTCCTCCTGTCCTTCATCGTCGTGATCCTCGGGGGCCTCGGCTCGCTCAAGGGCACGCTGGTCGCGGCGGTGTTCATTGGCCTGTCGGACGGCCTCATCTCGACCCTCTACGAGCCGACGCTCGCGAAGATCCTCGCGACGCTGCTGGTGGCGATGGTGCTGGTCTTCCGGCCGCAGGGACTGTTCGGGGCGCGGGCGGCATGAGGGGAATAGCGCTCTGCCCCGCACTTGATGCGGGGCCTCTTCGAATATCGCGCCCTGTTGAAACAGACCCCGGCTCAAGGCCGGGGCAGGGGATGACTTCGTGACCCGCTCCATCCTCCTCCACGGCCTCGTCCTCGCCGCCCTCGTCGCGCTGGAGCCGGTGCTGTCGGAGTACCATCACGGCAACCTCGCGCGGATCATGGTGCTGGCGGTCTACGCCGTCGGGTACAACATGCTGTTCGGCTACACGGGCCTCCTCAGCCTCGGGCACGCGATGTTCTTCGCCGCCGGGATGTACGGCTGCGCGCTCCTTGTGCGGCTCGCCGAATGGGGCGTCGGGCCGGCCTTCGCGGCGGGGGTCGTCTGCGCGCTGGCGGCGGGGGTCGTGGTCGGTTTCCTCGCGCTGCGCACCATCGGGGTCGGCTTCATGATCGTGACGCTCATGTTCGCCGAGGCCGCGCATCTGGGCATCCTCTACTACAACGACTACACGCGCGGGGACGAGGGCTTCACCATCCCCCAGGCCATCCGCACCGTGGCGGGGCTGGACCTCAGCGACACGACAACGCGGTACTTCGCGGCGCTCGCCCTCTTCGCCGCGGCCCTGATCGCGAGCGCGGCGGTGGTGCAGTCGCGCACGGGCCGCGTGCTGGTCGCCATCCGCGAGAACGAGGACCGGGTGCGGATGCTCGGCTTCGACCCGTTCCGCTACAAGCTGTTCGCGCTGGTCTTCTCGGCGACGATGGCCGGGGCGGCGGGAGCGGCCTATGCCGTGCTGTTCGGCTATGCGGGGGCGAGCTTCGCGGAGGTGCAGTACTCGATCCTGCCGCTCCTGTGGGTGCTGCTCGGCGGGCCGGGGACGACGCTGGGACCGCTGCTCGGCACGGTGCTGATGTTCTACCTCATCGACTATGCGAGCGGCACGATCATGCCGGGGCTGGCCGCGCTGGTCGAGGCGCAGACGGGGATCGCGGCACCGGGGCTGGCCTCGGCCTGGCTGCTGATGGTGGGCCTCGCGCTGGTGCTGCTGGTGCTGTTCGCGCCGCGCGGGCTGCTGGGCGTGGTGCGGGCGAGGATGGTGCCATGGCTGCCGTAGCGTCCCGTCCACCCAACAGAGAGCCGTCACCCTCGCACTCGTTGCAAGGGTCCATGTCTCCACGATCGAGATCGTTCGTTCGGAGAGATGGATGGTCGGAACAATGTGCCTCGCGCAGCGACCGACCATGACGGTGCCCATCGAACAATTGAGCGCCACCGGGCTGGTGAAGGATTTCGGCGGCCTGCGGGCGGTCGACGTGGACGCCTTCGCGCTGCACGCGGGCGAGATCCGCGCCGTCATCGGGCCGAACGGGGCGGGCAAGACCACCTTCGTCGGCCTCCTCTGCGGGCGCTTTCCCCCCACGGCGGGGCGCATCCGGTTCGAGGGGCGCGACATCACCGGGATGCCCGCGCACGAGCGCGTGGGCTTAGGCATCGCCTACACCTTCCAGATCACGTCGATCTTCGGCAATCTCAGCCTCTACGACAACGTCGCCCTGCCCGCCCAGCGCCGCGCGATGCTGGACGGCGGCGGGGACGTGCGCGCGCGGGCGATGGCGGCGCTGAAGCGGGTCGGGCTGGCGGACCGGGCGACCGAGATCGCCTCCGCCCAGTCCTACGGGCACCAGCGCCTGCTGGAGGTCGCCATGGGCCTGGCGCTCGGGCCGAAGGTGCTGATCCTCGACGAGCCGACGCAGGGTCTGGCCGACAGCGAGATCGCCGCGTTCATCGACCTGGTGCGGGAGGTGGCGCGCGAGACGACGATCCTGCTGATCGAGCACAACATGCCCGTCGTCATGGCCCTGGCCGAGCGCATCACGGTGCTGGACCGGGGCCGCATCCTGGCCGAGGGCACGCCGGAGGCCATCCGCGCGGATGCCGCGGTGCAGGCGGCTTACTTGGGGGGATGAGGATGGAAAGAGTGTATCCCCCGCTCCCGGCAAGGACCGGGAGCCTCGACGGGCAGCACGAAGACCTGCGAGGTCCCCGCGTGCCCCGCGCAGCGGCTTCGCCGGGGATGGGGGGTGTATGGCCATGCTGACCCTCACCGGCGTCGATGCCTTCTATGGCGACGTGCAGGTGCTGCGCGGCATGGCGCTGTCGGTGCGGGCCGGCGAGATCCTGTGCCTGCTGGGCCGGAACGGGGCGGGCAAGACGACGACGCTGAAGACGATCATGGGGCTGGTGCGCGCCCGGGCGGGCAGCATCGCGCTCGACGGCGAGGAGCTGACCGCCCTGCCCGCGCACGCGATACCGGCGCGCGGCATCGGCTACGTTCCCCAGGGGCGGCGGCTCTTCGCGGAGATGACGGTGGCGGAGAACCTGGAGATCGGGCTGATGGCGCGCGGCAGGGGGCGCGAGGTGAAGGAGCGGATGCTCGACCTCTTTCCCATCCTGCGCGAGCGGCTGAAGCAGGTCTCGGGCACGCTGTCGGGCGGCGAGCAGCAGATGCTGGCCATGGCCCGCGCCCTGTGCCTCGAACCCCGGGTCCTGCTGCTGGACGAGCCGACCGAGGGGTTGCAGCCCTCGATGATCGCGCTCATCCGCGACGTGGTGACGGCGCTGCGCGGGTCGGACACGGCGGTGATCCTCGTGGAGCAGCGGGTCGATGCGGTGCTCTCCATCGCCGACCGGGTGCTGTTCGTGGAGAACGGTGTGCCGCGCGAGGCGGTGGACGCGGCCACCCTGCGCGCCGATCCGGCGCTGGTGCAGCGCTACGTCGGGATCGCCTGAGCATGCACGAGGGCGGCGGCGTGGAGGATGTGGAAAACCGGCAGGCCCGTCGCCGCGCCGACGCGCGCGGCATAGGGCGGCAGGTTGGTGCATTCCATCAGGATCGCCCCCATCTCCGGCTCCCTGGCGTGCAGGCGGCGCGCGGCGGTCTCGACGATACCGCCGATCTCCTCCGGGTCGAGGCGATGCGCCTGCGCCTCCTTCGGCGCGAGGATCAGCCGCCGCCACGCCCGCGCCCCCTCCAGCCCCGCGATGCGCACCGTCGACGGATCGAGGCCGCAGGCGTGCAGCAGAGCGGGGACGAGCGCGCGCGAATCGGCGGTGAGGATGCCGAGGGGCCGTCTGCCCGTCATGGCCCGCACCGTCGGCCCCAGCGAGAGCGCCGAGGCCATCACCGGCACGCGCACCGCATCGGCGAGGGTCCGCTGCACATGCCCGAGAAAGCCGCAGGAGGTAACGATGCCGCACACCCCCTGTCCCTCCAGCACCCGCGCCCCCGCCACGAAGGCCCCGGTCAGCGCGGCGTCGGGCGGCTCGCCGCGCACGACCCGCGTGACGTCGGCCCCCGCCACGACGTGCCGGATCACGGGGTACGGGTAGGAGGCCGGATTGCCCGCATCCCCGACGATGCGCGGAAAGGCCGTGTCGAGCATGAGGATGCCCAGGGGGCGGGTCATGCCCCGCCCGTATCCGCCCGCACCAGCGCCGTGTAGAGGGTCCGCAGCCGCAGCGTCACCGGCCCCGGGAACGCCTCGCCCATCCGCCGCCCGTCGATCCGCGCGACCGGGGTGACGCCGCCGAAGCTGCCGGTCATGAACGCCTCGTCCGCGCCGTACGTGTCCACCAGCGAGTAGGTGCGCTCGAAGGCCGGGATGCCGTTCTCGCGGCACAGGCGCAGGATGTTGGCCCGGGTCACGCCGTTCATGCAGTAGTCCCCCGTACTCGTCCACACCTCCCCCTTGCGCACGATGAAGAAGTTGCACGAATTGGTCGTGTTGACGAAGCCGTGGGGGTCGAGCATCAGCCCCTCGTCCGCCCCCGCCTTCTCCGCCTGCACGGCGGCGAGGACGCAGTTGAGCTTGGAATGGGAGTTGAGCTTGGCGTCCTGGGCCATCGGCATCCCGCGCATCTGCGGCACGGTGGCGAGCGTGACGCCCCGGTCGGCCAGCGCCGCGACGGGGCGCGAATGCTCCATGATGATGACCATGGTCGGGCCGAAGCGCGACAGGTTCGGATGCTGGAACGGCTTGGCCTTGCGCCCCCGCGTCACCATCAGCCGGGCGTGGGCGTCGTCCGTCATCCCGTTCGCCGCCCGGGTCCGCTCCAGCGCATCCACCACGCCCGCGCGGTCCATGCCGATATCGAGGTCGATGGCCTTCGCCGCCTCGAACAGGCGGTCGAGATGCGCGTCGAGGAAGGCCCAGCGCCCGTTATGCAGGCGCAGCCCCTCCCACACCCCGTCGCCCAGCATGAACCCGCTGTCGAAGACGGACACCTTGGCCGCGTCGCGGTGGACGAGGTCGCCGTCGACGTAGATCGTGACATCCGCATTGCGCGGGTCGTCGTCGGCGGCGTGGGTGATGCCCTGCTCGGTCATGGTCGCTCCCCGGATACGAGATGGGGCGCAGCATAGCCGCCCCGCCCGCCCACCGCCATTCCCCGCGCCGCTTCGGAGGCGAAGAAATCGGCGCAGGCCTCCACGAACGTCTGCACCACCCGCCGCCGCGCCCCCAGCGTGCCGCGTACGAGGGACAGGGGCCGCAGGGGCGGATCGAGGGGCACGGCGCGGACGGTCCCGCCGCCATAGGTATGCGCCGTCATCGGCCGCATGTTCAGGAGCGCCGGGCCGATGCCCGCGCCGACGAGGCTGCGCACCATCTCGTGCGTCGTGCCGGTCGCGACCGTGCGCGGGGCGATGCCCGCCTCCTCGAACAGCGCGTCGTAATAGGCGCGCACCACCGGCAGGTCGAGCATGACCACGGCCCGCCCGTCCAGCGCCGCCAGCGGAACGGGGCCGGCGGCATCGAGCGGATCGCCTTCCGGCACGAGCAGATAGGGCGCGGCCTCGATCAGGGGCACGGTGTCGATCCCCGCCTGCATCTCCCCGGCGAGGAAGAGGATGGCGTCGAAGGTCCCGTCCAGCAGCCCTCCCCGCGCGGCCTGCGTATCGCATTCCGTCAGATGCGCCGTCAGCCCCGGATGACCGGCCAGCAGAGGGGCGAGGATGGTGGGCAGGAAGGCCGGGGCGACGGGGGCGTAATAGCCGATGCGCAAGGCCCCGGCGAACCCGCCGCCCAGCTCGGCCCCGAAGTTCAGGAGACCGTCATATTCCTCAAGCACCATCCCGGCGCGGCGCGCGAAGTCCCGTCCCGCCGGTGTCGGCTCCAACCCCCGCGCCCGGCGGCGGTGGACGAGCGTCAGGCCGAGCGTCGCCTCGACCGAATCGAGCGCCGCGCCGATGGCCGAGGGCGCGACCGACAGCGCCGCCGCCGCCCCGGCGATGGACCGCCGCTCCATGGCGGCAAGGCAGTATCGCAGGGCGCGGATGCTGACGGCCATGGCGATTACCTCGGAAAATCCGGCGAATATCGCCATTCAAATCCGTTTTACGCGCGAAGGAAAGCCCGGCATGGTCGTTCGGAGCCTTTCGAGCGACCGATGGCTCCATCACTCGCGGACGCGTTCCGACGATGACGGAACCATACGATCTTCGAGGTGCCACGAAGAGGAGATGCGCCATGACGATGCAGCCCGACGCCACGCCCCCCGGCCGCCCCGGCGAATGGAACCACGCGCCGGACGTGCCCATCGCCGTCTCGCCGTTCTTCTCGTGGCCGCCGGACCCGCGCCGGATGGCGCGCTGGGTCGGCGACCGCTGGTTCGCGCTGGCCGAGAACGCCATCCTCGCCGTGCTGGCGACCCTGTGCTGGGCCTTCCTCCAGCCGTCCCTGGAGACGACCGCGACCCTCGCGCCCGGCTGGATCGCCGGGATATGGCTGCGCAACATGGTCCTGATGATCGTGGTGGCGGGGGGCCTGCACCTCTATTTCCACCGCCACAGGCGTCAGGGCGACCGGCTGAAGTTCGACCCGCGCGAGCTGGCGAAAAAGGGCCGGATGTTCACCTTCGGCGGGCAGGTGGCGGACAACGTGTTCTGGACGCTGGCCAGCGGGGTCAGCGTCTGGACCGCGTTCGAGGTGCTGATGTTCTGGGCCATGGCAAACGGCTACGCGCCCGTGATGTCGGCGCGCGAGAACCCGGTCCTCTTCGCGCTCGTCCTGTTCCTGACGCCCGTGTGGATCAGCTTCCATTTCTACTGGATACACCGCGCCCTGCACTGGCCGCCGCTCTACCGGCTGGCGCACGCCCTGCACCACCGGAACGTGAATGTCGGGCCGTGGTCGGGATTGTCGATGCATCCGGTCGAGCACCTGCTGTTCTTCAGCTCGGTGCTGGTGCATGTCGTCGTCGCGGCGCACCCGATCCACATCCTGTTCCACATGCAGCACCAGGCGCTGACGGCGGCGACCTCGCATACCGGCTTCGAGGGGCTGGTGATCAGGGACAGGAACCGCCTCGCACTCGGCACCTTCCACCACCAGATGCATCACCGCTATTTCGAGTGCAACTACGGCAATCTCGAAGTGCCGTGGGACAAGTGGTTCGGCTCCTTTCACGACGGCACGCAGGCGGCGCACGCGCGGATGAAGGAGCGGCGCAGGCGCATCGCGAACGGATGATGCGCCGCGCCC
>JAHDDY010000014.1:24247-62251 GCA_020629115.1 Paracoccaceae bacterium
CGCGCGGATGAAGGAGCGGCGCAGGCGCATCGCGAACGGATGATGCGCCGCGCCCCGGTGGAGTGGCCCGCTCAGTAGGTGCTCTCGCCCTCGTAGATCGCCTGCTCGTCGACCGGGGCGACGCGCAGGATGTTGGTCGTGCCGGGGCGGCCGAAGGGGACGCCGGCGGTGACGGCGATGCGGTCGCCCTCCTCCGCTATCCCGAGCGCCTTGGCCGCGCGCGCCGCCGAGACGACGGCCAGCTTGAAGCGCGTCACCTCCTCTGAGATGACGCAGTGCAGGCCCCAGTACATCGTCAGCGCCCGAGCCGTGCCCTGAATGGGTGTCAGCGCGATGATCGGCGCGTTGGGCCGCTCGCGCGCGGCGAGGCGGGCGGTCGTGCCCGAATGGGTGAAGCAGCAGATCGCGCTCACCTCGACCGCCTCGGCCACCTCGCGGGCGGCCGCCGTGATGGCGGTGGCCACGCTCGCCTTGGCGGAGGTGCGGGTATCGTCCATGCGCTCGCGGTAGGTGCGGTCCGCCTCGACCTTCATGGCGACGTTGGCCATGGTCGCCACCGCCTCGACCGGATAGTCGCCGGCCGCCGATTCGGCCGAGAGCATCACGGCGTCGGCCCCCTCGTAGATCGCGCCCGCCACGTCCGATATCTCGGCGCGGGTGGGCACGGGGCTGGAGATCATGCTCTCCAGCATCTGCGTGGCGACGACGACGGGCTTGCCCACGTCGCGGCACTTGCGGATCAGGGATTTCTGGATGCTGGGCAGGTCGGCCAGATCCATCTCGACGCCCAGATCGCCGCGGGCGACCATGATGCCGTCCGAGGCCGCGAGGATGGAGGCGAAATCCTTCACCGCCGCGGGCTTCTCGACCTTGGTCATCACCAGCGCGCGGCCCTTGATGAGGTCCTTCGCCTCCTCGATATCCGCCGCCCGCTGCACGAAGGACAGCGCGATCCAGTCCGCGCCGAGACCGCAGGCGAATTCCAGGTCGGAGCGGTCCTTGTCGGACAGGGCGGCGACCGGCAGCACCACGTCGGGCAGGTTGACGCCCTTGCGGTCCGAGATGGGACCGCCGACCACCACCTCCGCATCGACCGCGTCGCCATGGGCCGCCGTGACCGTCATGCGGATCTTGCCGTCGTTGACGAGGATGGTCGAGCCTTCCGTCAGCGCGCCGAGGATCTCGGGGTGGGGCAGGCGCACCCGGGTCGCATCCCCCGGCGTCTCGTCCAGATCGAAGCGGAAGCTCTGGCCGACCTCCAGCTCGTGCGCCGCGTCGGCGGCGAAGACACCGCAGCGGATCTTCGGCCCCTGGAGGTCGGCCAGCACGCCGATGGGCTGGCCCAGCTCGTGCTCGATCTCGCGGATCAGCTCGTAGCGGTCGCGCTGGTCGTCCTGGGTGCCGTGGCTCATGTTCAGCCGGAACACGTCGACCCCCGTCTCGACCAGCGTGCGGATGGTCGCCCGGTCGGAAGAGGACGGCCCCAGGGTCGCGACGATCTTGACGTTCCTGGACTGATTCATCGGCCAGAGTTCCTTACAATGCTTTGGATGGTCGATGCTTTTGCGGAGTATTCGACGAGAGGCAAGACAAAGATGCCGCTCTGGGGTACGACATTTTCGCGACTTTCCATTAATTACGTCAGGGGGACACTTGCCATGAAGATTGTTTTTCTCGACCGCGACACGATCGGCCCGACCGTGACCATCACCCGCCCCTCCTTCGACCACGACTGGATCGAGTACGGCAAGACCGCGCCGGACGCGGTCGCCGGGCGCATCGCAGACGCGGATATCGTGGTCACGAACAAGGCTCCCATCCGCGCCGAACAGCTCGCGGACGCGCCGAACCTGAAGATGATCGCCATCGCGGCGACGGGGTACGACGTGATCGACGTGCCCGCCTGCACCGAGCGCGGCATCGTCGTGTCGAACGTGCGCGGCTATGCGACCAACACGGTGCCCGAACACGCCTTCGCCCTCATCCTCGCCCTGCGCCGGTCGATCGTGGGCTACCGGCAGGACGTGATCGACGGGGCGTGGCAGGAATCCGGGCAGTTCTGCTTCTTCACCCATCCCATCAGGGATCTCGCCGGCTCGCGCCTCGGCATCATCGGCGAGGGCGCGCTGGGCCAGTCGGTCGCGCAGATCGCCCGCGCCTTCGGCATGGAGCCGGTCTTCGCCGCGCACAAGGGCGCGACGGGGCTGGGACCGCTCTACACGCCGTGGGACGAGGTGATCGCGACCTCGGACGTCATCACGCTGCACGCGCCGCTGATGCCCGCGACCCGGCACATGATCTCGACCCCCGAATTCGAGGCGATGGAGAGGAAGCCCATCCTCGTGAACACCTCGCGCGGCGGGCTGGTGGACGAGGCGGCGCTGGTGGACGCGCTCGACCGGGGCCTGATCGCCGCCGCCGGGTTCGACGTGCTCACCAGCGAGCCGCCCGCCCCCGACAACCCGCTCCTGTCGGTGCTGGAGCGCCCGAACGTCATCGTCACGCCCCATGTCGCCTGGGCCAGCGAGGAGGCGATGCAGACGCTGTGGGATCAGGTCGTCTCGCATGTCGAGAATTTCGAGCGCGGCGCGCCGTCGAACACCATCGGATAGGACGCCCTACCCCTCGATGACCAGATCGTCGAAATCGGAGCGGGCGACGGCGCGGATGGTCTCGCTGATGCTCTCGTAGGCCGCGTTGCGCCCCGCCCCCGCGCGCCAGGCCATGCCGATGGCGCGAAAGAGCGGCGGGCCGCTGAGCGGGCGCACCACGACATCCGTCCGGCGGCCGATCTCGGAGCGCACGTAGAGCGCGGGCATGAAGGTCAGGCCCATGCCCATGCCGACCATGACCCGCAGGGCATCGAGGCTCGTCCCCTCGTATTGCTGGAGCAGATGCGCGCGATGCTCCTCGCACAGGTGCCGCACCTGATCGTGCAGCAGGTAGCCCCGGCGCAGCGTCAGCACGGGCTGGTCGCGCAGGTCCTCCGGATCGAGGCGCTCCTTGCGGGCGAGCGGGTGGTCCCCGGCCATGGCGACGTAGATCGGTTCGCGGAACAGGCGGCGCACCTCCAGCGCGTCGGGCCGGGTCAGGGGGAGCTGGGCGAGGATGGCGTCGTGCACCCCGCCGTGCAGCTCCTCCTCCAGATCGCGCGGCACCGCTTCGCGGACGTAGAGCCGCAGGTCGGGATGGGCGCCGTGCAGCCGGGCGACGACATGGGGCAGCAGGTACGGCGCGAGCGTCGGCTTGGCCCCGAGCGAGATCGTCCCCACGGGTTCCGCCCGCGCGCTCTCGCCATAGGCCACGATCCCCGCCACCTCGCCCAGCGTCCGCTGCGCCCGCTCCAGCACGTCGCGCCCCGCCGGGGTCAGGTGCACCCCGCGGCGGCCACGCTCCACGAGGCGCAGGGCGAGCGTCTTCTCCAGAAGGGCGACCTGCGCGCTCAGGGAGGGCTGGCTGATCCCGAGCCGCTGCGCCGCCTCGCCGAAATGACGCGTCTCCGCGAGGGCCGCGAAGTAGCGTAGCTGCTTGAGGGTGATCCGGGCGGGGTCCATGTGAGGTAAATAGGTTTTTCCTATCGAAAATCGACGCCGGACCATCTTTTCCCAAACGCGGCCCTGCCCATATCGTCCTCTCCAAGATAACCGAGGAGGACTCGATGACGAACACCGCTACCCCGAAACTGCGCGATCGCATGCGGTCGCTGGCGAACAGGCGCGCCACCCTCAAGAAGCGCATCGCCGACGAGCTGGCCCGCCCCGCGCCCGACGCCACCCGCCTGCGCACGCTCAAGCGGATGCGGGTGCGGCTCAAGGATCAGGTTGCCCTCATCGCGCGGGAGCTTCGCCTCGGACAGGGGCATCCGTCGGGGGACGCGGCATGACGAGACCGATGTATCTCTTCCCCGTCAGCCCCTTCACCGGCCTGACCCGCGAGCCATCGCCGCCGAGGCAGGCCTCGTTCCGCGACCGGGATATCGACCGCCTCCACGACGATCTCGGGGATATGGGCGCGCTGCTGGAGGAGACCGAGCAACGGCGGCGCGACCGGCGCAGGCCCGCGCGCGGCCATCGCGCCGAGGTCGCCTGACGGTATGCGAAAGGGGCCGCGCGATCTCCGGCGCGCGGCCCCTTTCCCTCTCTCTTGCCCCGGGCATCGCGCCCGGGGCTTTCGCGTCTCGCCGGTTACCGCCGGACGACGAAGCCGGGGTCCTGGGTGATGCCGAGGCGGTCCATCCGGTCCCACATCGAATCGTCCAGCTTCACCAGCATCCGCAGGTACCAGCCCGAGCGGTAGAGGCTGCGCAGGCGGTTCTCGTCGACGTCGATATGGGTGTAGCCCACCCCGACCTGGACGTTCTCGGCGATGTTGGCCTTCAGCTCCGCGCCGACGCCGACGGTCACGTCGTCCATGCCGCCATCGGTGAAGAACGCGACGTGTCCGCCGAGGGCGAAGCGGTCGCGGCCCTCCTCGTCATGGGCGAAGTCGATCTCCATGCCGCCGCGCAGCAGGTGGCGCGTCGAATCGTCCGAGAAGGTCGGGCTGCGGAAGTCGACGTGCTCGCCCGCCACCTTGAGGTCAGCGCGCAGATCCTTCGTGGGGCTGTAGATCACGCTCGCGCTCCAGCGGTGGGCCATCTCGCGCGTGTCGTCCTTGTCGTCGATCTCGAACTCGTAGAGGGCGAGACCCTGGAGGCGGCTGTCATGCTCGGGCCGCCAGGCGAGGCCGAGGCGCAGGCGGTCGCGCAGCCGGTCGTCGCCGCGCAGGTCGAGGGCGAGGCGGTTGCGGGCCAGCAGCGTGAAGTCCTCGTCCAGCTCGTAGCCGACCGCCGTGTTGAGGTAGACGCCGTAGCCCTCCGCGTCGCGGTCCCCCTCGATATCGCCCCGGGCGAGCACGCCCGTCGCGTCATTGTCGTAGGCGACGCCCAGATGGCCCGAGGAGACGCGCTCGTCGCCGCCGTTCACCGGCTCGATATGCTCGCCGCCCGCGCGCATCGCGACATGCTCGGTCAGCGCCCAGCGGCCCCGGAAGCCGTTGGCGACGCCGCCGTCGAAAGCGAGGCCCCCGCTGCGGCGGAACTCGGAGAAGGCGCTGATGTCGCGGGTCATCTGGTACTCGGCACCCACCTTCGTCACCACGTCGATATCGGCGGAATCCCCGAGGCCGAAGTCGCGGCCGGCGGCGTTCGAGAACTCGTTCAGCGCGTGGAAGCGCAGGGCCGGGCTCCACTGGTAGTCCGCGCCCAGGATCGCGCGCCAGTTGTCGCCGTCCTTGAAATCCTGCTCGTATTCGGCGCGCAGGCCGGCACCGGGCAGGAAGCGGGGGCGGTAGTCGAGGCCGACGATGCCGCTGTAGATGCGCTCGTCGTCCCCGCCGTCGCGCCGGGTATCGGTGGCGCGCGCGCCGCCGATCAGGTCCAGCTCCGGCCAGACGGCGTAGCGGCCCCTGACCTCCGCGCCCATGCGCCGCTCGTCCGTCTCGGTGCTGCGGGTGTAGAGCGTGTCGGTGGTCACGCCGATCGTCTCGGTCACGACATGATCCGTCGTCACGCGCACTTCCTCGCGGCCCGGGCCGACATGGGCGTTGGGGGCGTCGAAATCCTCGTCGGTGCGGGCGGCATCGGCGCGGATGGCGTGGTTCTCGCGGCGCAGCTCGTAGGACAGGCGCGCGCCGAGACCCTTGTCGCCCTCGCGGTTCTCGGTCTGGGCGACCTCGACCTGCACTTTGCCCCAGCCGCGCAACTCGGCCTCGGCGTAGCCCGCGCGGACGGTGCGGGCATCGTCGGAGGTATCGGGCGCGTCCGAGCGGACCTCGCGGTACCCGAAGGCGATGCCCTCGACCGGCTCGACCCGCACCTCGCCGCCGTAGACGAGGTAGTCCTCCCCCGCGCCATCCTCGCGCTCGTAGGTGAGGCGGATGGAGACCGGGTTCAGGTCGTCGTCGAGGATCGGCACGGGCCGGTCGAAGATCAGCGACCCGGCGAAGAAGTCGAGCGTGTAGTCGCTCAGCCGCGCCTGGCGGACGCTGGAGAGGATCACCGACGGCTGGTCGCGGTCACGGGTGATGATCTCCACGATCTCGCTGCCCTCGGCGATGCCCGTCAGGGGCACGTCGTAGGGACCGGAGACCCCGCGCCCGGGGATCTCGATCACGGCCTGGGAGGCGTCGGTCTCGGCGACGAACAGGTCGACCGTGACCGGCCCGTACTCGACATGCGCCCGGCCCCCGGTCAGCGAGCGGCGATAGGCCCCGAGCCGGAACGCGTCGGCCCGCGCCTCGACCGCCAGATCGCCGTAGAGGATGTAGGACCGATCCCGCTCCACCTTCACGTAGAGGCGCGAGGAGGATTGCGCGTCGAAGCCGCGCTCGGAATCGTCGCCGTAGACGGGGTAGAACTCGTCCTTGCGGATATCGCGGAACAGGCGCTCCTCGTTGTCCCGGTCGCTGTCGTAGCGCAGGGTCAGGAGGTTCGAGCCGAGGATCTTGCCCTTCAGGTAGAGCTGGCCGCGCACGCCCTGCGTCGTCTCCTCGAAGGCGGAGATGTCGCGGGACGTCATCAGCCCCGCAAGTCCGCGGCGGTTCTCGGCGAAGCCCACCGCCCCCTCGATGACGCCCGCGAAGGTGCGTTCGGTCAGGTCGGGGGTGAAGCCGATGGTGGTCTCCACGGTGCCGAAATCGCTCCGGACGGTCAGGGTCTCGGCCCCGACCAGGTCGGGCGGGATGAAGTCGAACACCGCCTCGCCATCGTCGATATAGGCCTGCAGGCCCGGCGTGGAGTCGCGGATGTCGCGCACGTCCCACCGGCCCTTCTCGGCGCGCAGCGTCACCTCGGCGGGGGCGCGGGTCAGGCGGCCCTCGGCGTCGACGACGCGTACCAGCACCGGGATGCGGGCGCGCGAATCGGCGGGGGCCTCGTCGGGGGCGGCGATGGCGAGCGCCGCCGGTTCGCCCGGAGCATAGACCGTCACGGTCTCGCGGCCGCGGTCGTTGCCGAACGGGTCGGTCAGGATGGCGGCCAGGGTGTTGGCGCCAGGCTTCAGGCGCAGGGCGACGTATTCGAAGACCTGCACGCCGCGCTCGCTGTCGGTGACCTTCGCGCCGATCTGCGCGTCGGACACGGTCTCGTCGTTCAGCTCCAGGCGCAGGGCCCCTTTCGTCGGCCCCTTGATGCGCAAAGTGACGGAGAGGGTGTCGGCCTCCGCACCGTCATCGACGCCGACGAAGCCGAGTTCGGGGTCGAGGGAGCGGACCTGCCGCTCGATATCCTCGGGTGCGGGCGGGTCCGCCGGGTCGGCGGCGGGCGCGTCGCCGGGGGCGCCGTCGCTGCGGATCTCCGTCGTCGTGTCCAGACCGGCCTCGCCGCGCGAGGACAGCCGCGAGGGCGTGTCGAAGGCGAGCGGCAGGTCGTCGCGCAGGCGCGATTCGTCCGCGTCCAGCCCCTCGAAGCGCAGCGCGCGGGCGGCCACGTCGGCGGCGACGTCGGGCGTCCAGCGGATCGGGAAGTGCTCGGTCCGCACCTCGCCGCGCTTGAGGTCCACGAGGCGCGAGCCAGGGGCGAGGACGTCGTCGATGTTGGTGTCCATCGGCTCGGCCCCGCCGGGCAGGGTGACCGATTGCAGGGCGAAGGTGCTCACCACGGGGCGCAGGCCGAAGAGCGAGTAGCGACCTTGCGCATCGGTGACGACGGTCAGGCCGGTCGAGGTGACGATCTTCACGCCCGGCACGCCCGGCTCGTCATGGGGGTTGCCGTCGGCGTCGAGGGGCGTCTGCACCCCGTTGCCGTCGCGGTCGAGGAAGACGCGGCCCAGCACGACCGCCTCGTCCGTGAAGACCCCGCCCCGGTCGTCGACCGTCACGTCCGCGCGCGCCTCGGTCGAGCGCAGGGCGATGGCCGTGCCCGCCTGATCGCCCGACAGGACGGCGACGTTGGTCTTGGTGCCCCGGCGGGCGGCGGTGCCCACGCGCACGGCGTAGGTGATCTCGGACTGGCTGCGCGGGTCGATGAAATCCAGATCGAAGGTCAGGACGCCGCCCTCGGCCACATCCGGCTGTTCCGCCATGCGGACGCCGTCGCGCCGGGCCGAACCGTCGATGAAGTGGAGGCCGGGGGGCAGGCGGTCTTCGAGCGAGGCGTTGAGCAGGGCCTGATCCATGCGGTTATGGGCGGTCAGGGTATAGATCACGTGCCCGTTGCGGCGCACCAGCGCGCGGTCGGCGACCTTCTCCAGCGCGATGGGAATGCCCGTCATCGGATCGACCGGCACGTCGATGCCCGCAATGGGACCGCCCTGGAACGAGAAGTTCAGGCCGTAGGAGACTTCCTGGTTCACCCGGCGGTTGAAGCCCGGGAAGTTGCGGCGCACGGAGGGATGCTGGTAGACCACCGGCGGGAAGACGGTCATCTTGTAATCGCCCTGGGGCAGTTCGCCGAGCGAGAAGTAGCCCTCCGCGTCGGTGCTCGTCACGGCGAGCTGCACGTTGGCGGCACTCGGCGCGCCGGGGGTGGCCACGATGGGCGCGATGTCGCCGTCCGGCTCGAAGATGACGACGCGGGCGTTCTGGACGGGGGCGTTCGTCACGCTGTCGAAGACGAAGCCGCCCGGCTGCAGGCCCAGCGTGCCGGTCACGGTGCCGCCGATGCAGCGCACGGTGGCGGTGGCGTTCGCCCTGTCGCCCGGCAGGCCCTCCAGCACGTTGTTGAGCGGACGCGCCCGGGTCGCGCGCAGGATGCCGAGGGGCGCGGCGCGGAAGACGCCGGTATTGGGGCCGGTCTCGCGGGCGACGATGACCTCGCGGTCGCCGATGAAGAGCGTGCGGACCACCACCTCGACCCGGTCGATGCCGTCGGTCACGTTGCAGCCCGCGCCCTCGACGGCGATATGCACGTTCACGTCGAAGGGCGTGCTGGTGATCGGTTCGCCGTCCGGCGAGAGGGAGAAGATCACGCGCGGGCCTTCGCCCGTCACGGGGGTCACAGTCTGGTTGGACGGACGCTCGCGCGTCTCGGTCCCGTCGTTCGTGTAGCCGTAGGCGATGTTGTCGACGTTCAGTTCGTCGATCGAATCGGACAGGGAGACGGTGAAGGCCAGATCGCTCGACCGGCCCACCGCGTAGGCCCCCTCGTGCAGGAAGGCGATGGCGTCGATCCGCGACGGGTCGGCGGGGGCGGTCGCGGTGTAGCTGTGCGTCGCGTCGCCGTCGAGGTGATAGACCGCCGCAAAGCCGCCCGAGGGCACCGCCGAGACGAAGGTGGTGTTGAGCGGGATGCTGTCGCGCACCAGCAGGGCGGTACGCGGCGCGCCGTCGACCAGGATCGCCTCGCCCGCGACGTCGCCATAGGCGGGAATGTCGCTCTCGGCATTGTTGCGCACGGTGATCGTGTAGGCGATCTGCCGCTCCTCGACGTTCAGCTCCGCCGCCTTCAACAGGCTGAGGGTCGCGTCCTCGATGACGGTGCGCGAGCCGCGCGCGCCGGTGATCGGCGCGCCGCCGCCCGAGGCCGGGGTGGCCGTCACGGTCAGTTCGACCCTCGATTCGTCGTCGATGGCCACGCTGGCGGGCGTCGTGTAGCGGTAGATGAGCGACACGCGCTCGCCCGGCTGGAGCGTGACGCTCTGGCCCGGCACGACGGGCGTGTCGCCGCTGTCGACGATCCCGTTTGCGTTCGTATCGACCAGGAGGTCGCCTGCGGTGTCGAAATCGTCCCCCGGCAGTTCGGCGAGGGCGGGGACGGCGAAGAGGGCGACGTTGCCCGTGTTCACGGCCTGGAAATTGTACTGCGCCGCGGTCGAGCGGGCGGTGCGGATCGTCTGGTCGCCCGTCACGTCGAGGCCGGGAACGGGCGAGACGGTCGCGCTGACGATGTTGGATTCGACCTCCTCGATGATGCCGAGGCGGGTGTTGAAGTAGGTGACGCTCGCCCGGTTGACGATCTGCGCCCCCGCGGGCGCGGGGGCGGCATCGCCCTGCCCAACCACCGCCATTCCGGCGAGCGCGGCCAAGGCACCGGCGCGCACCAGACGGCACCATCGGCCGCCTTCGGAAACGAGAGTCCGAACCATCGCGAATCTCCTGCGAGCGAGAGAAAAAAGGTAGAAACGAATAGAGGGGGTGGGGACGCCGCGCGGGCGGCGTCCCCGGAAGATCGGCCTATTCGTCGATCTTCACGGTGAAGGACAGGACCGCCGGCGCACCGGGCAGCAGCGTCCCGTGGGTGCTCTCCAGCGCGCCGCCCGCCCCTTCGGGGGGCTGGGACACGATGGTCGAGCCTGCCGGGGTGACCACGACGGCGCACTGGTTGCCGCCGCCGCCGGGGCATTCGGTCAGGGTCGTGAAGCCCGGCACGGTATCGCGGATGGTGACGGTGTTCGCGTCCGCGGTGCCGGTGTTCGACGCCGTGATCTCGTAGCGGATGCACTCGCCCGGCTTCGCGTTGATGTCGGCGGCGGTGAAGGCCGATGCCGGCTCGCCCCCGTCACAGGCCGCGTCGAGCGCTTGGCGCTTCGTCAGGGTCATGTCGCCCGAGAAGATGACGACCGTGTCGCTGACCGCGTTGTTCGACGGGTCCACGTCCGTCAGGGTGCCGGCGCTGGACTCGTCGGGCGCGTTCAGGCCGCTCTCCAGGGTCAGCGTCTCGGTCTCGCCGTAGCCGATGGCCCCGTTGGAGGGTAGCTGCACGCGGTGGATCAGCTCGATCGCGCCGCCCACGGGCAGGCCGCCCGTCACGTCGGCGATGTTGTCGATCGGGATGTCGCCCGCGTCGAGCGTGCGGTCGCCGTTCACGTCCCAGAACAGCGTGCCGGAGAAGGTCGAGAAACCGCCCGCGGGCAGGATGCCCCCTTCGGTGATCGCCACGTTGCCTTCGTTGGTCAGGGTGTGCGGGATGTCGACCACGCCGCCGGGCGCGCCTTGGACCGTCTGGTCGGTGGACAGATCGACGTCGGCGATGGTGTTCACCGTCACCTGGTTGGTCAGGGTATCGCCCTGACCCGTCGTCGGCGACTGGACGGAGACCTCGATCGGCGTGTCGCCGGGCAGGGCGTCCGCCGGGGGCGTCACGATGACCACGATGTCCTGCGAGCCGCCGCCGGGGATGACGCCGGTATTGGTGACGGGCGTGCCGTCCGGCAGCTCGAACCGCACCGTCCAGCCCGGGGGCAGAGGGGTCGGCAGCGACAGGTCGTAGGTGTCGGCGGTACCGCCGCCGTTCTCGATGGTCATCGGGAAGGTCACCGGGTCGCCGGGATCGGTGGCGGTGGTGATCTGCGCGGTGCCGTCATCCGGGCCGTCGCCGGTACCGTTCTGGTTCTGGAGATCGACGGTCGCGCCGAGGATCGCGCCGGTGAACAGGCCCGTCGCGGTGTTGCCCATGCCGCCGTTGGTGGACTGCGCCGTCAGGATCAGTTCGTAGTTCGTGGTTCCCGAGGCCGCCGGTGCCGCCGTCGAGGGCAGGGTGGCGACGACGTTCACCGTGGTCGAGGCGCCCGCGGCCAGCGGACCGACCGGCCCGACGACGGGCGTCGCGCCGTCGGAGGCGAGGATTCGGAAGGTGGTTCCCGCCGGAAAGCCGTTCGTCGCGTCGTTGGCGACCGACAGGTCGATGGTGTCGGCGACGTTCGCGTGGTTGGTGATGACGAATTCCATCATCGCCGACCCGCCCTGGAAGAGGTCGGAATCCTCCTCGACGATATCGTTCTGCGCGCCGTCGTCGTCGGTCGCGGAGGCCCCCGCGGCCGTCAGGTTCGGCCCGTCCGGATCGCCCTGATAGGCCGTGGCGGGCGCGTCCGCCGCCGTGACGCGGTAGACCGGGTCGACGGTCACCGTGGAGGTGTTCGACGGCGGGAAGGGGGTGCCGTCGACTTCCTGGGTCGCGGTGTTCTCGATGGCGCCCGCCGGAGCGTCGGGCGCGATGGTCGCGCGGAAGGTCACGGACCCCGTGCGGCCCGTCGGCACGTTGTCGACGGTGAACGAGACCGTGCCGCTGACGGTCGCCGTCGCGGTGGGGTCGTAGGCATAGTCGATGCTGTCGCCGCTGCCGTTCGTCTGCTCCATCCCGTCGGTGCCGGTATCGGTCAGGCCGGTGGCCGAGTCGGACCAGATGGCGTCCGTCGTCGTGTCGTAGAGCAGGTACTCGCCCAGTTCGTCGGTCACGGCCATGTTGGTCGCGCCCGTCAGGCCGGTGCTGGAATAGGTCAGCGTGACGGTGACGATATCGCCCGGGCCGACCAGGCCGTCCGAGGCCGCGCCCGGACCGTCGGTCACGGTCATCGACTTGACGATCTCGGTGATCGGACCGTTCGAGACGGTGACGGTGTCGACGTTGGTGCGCAGGCCCGCCGAACCGCCCGGCGTGGTCTGGACCGCGCCGTCGAACTGGCTGATCGCGTTGACCTCGATGGTCTCGGACTGGCCGGAGGTCGCCCCGCCCGGCACCGTCGCCTCGATCACGATGCCGAAGGCCTCGCCCGCCGCCAGGGTCGGGGTGGCGGTGATGGGCGTGGTGCTGTCGGCGATGCCGTCGAAGTTGGCATCCGCGTAGATCAGGATACCCGTGAAGTCGAACGGCCCGCCGACATCCTCGGTCGCGGTCAGGGAGAAGGCGTCCGTGCCGTTGCCCTCGTTGGTGAGGGTGTGGGGCAGGAAGACCTTGCCGCCCGGGGCCGCGCTCTCGGCATTGTCGGCTAGGAGCGTCAGCCCGGCGACCTGCTGGACCACGGTCTCGACCTTGTTCGAGGTCACGCTGATCGTGTCGCCGGCGGCGTTGGTGTAGGTGGCCGAGGCCTGGTTGCCGATCTTCGACCCGGCGGGGGGCGCGGCGGCATGGGCGGCGACGGCGGCAAGGGAAGCCGCCGACAGCATCAGGCCGAACCGCGCGGAACGGTTGCGAATGGACATATGACTGTCTCCTCGTCGGAAATGGGACGTAGAAAGACCCTCCGGCCCGGCGCGCATGCGGGTCGGCGGGAAGGGGATCGTGCCCGGATTGTCGGGAGCGCTTTCAGCACCTGGGGGTCGAAGGGGCGACCCGGACCGGGCTTCCGCCGGTCATCACGGCCGGGCGCGATCGCCCGGCCGCGTGTTTGGATCAGTCCACGCGGACGCGGTAGGCGTGGTTCACGATGCCGCCGCGGGGCATGGGCGCATCCAGCGTCCAGCGCACGGCGGTGTAATGCTCGGGGCGGGCGGTCTCGACCGTGCGCACGCCGTCCTCGCCCACGACGATGCGCTGGGCGGGCAGGGTCGACCATTCCTCGCCGGGTCGGTCGGGATCGAACTCGCCGCGCACCTCGAAGAGGCCGCCCACGTCGCTCGCCGCGCGGCCCGCGATGAAGGCACTGCCCTCGGGCACGGGGCCGGTCACGATCACGCCGCCGATGGCCTCGTCGAAACCGTTGACGTGCTGCAGGCGGTATTCGATCACCTGCCCCGGCTCGACCGTGGCGGCGGCGGTGTAGCGTTCGGCCCCGTTCGCATCCGCCTCGACGACGTAGGCGACCATCTGGCTGTTCAGTTCGGCGGCGGCGAGGCTGGGCACGAAGGCCAGGAGAAACGATGCGGCCCGGAGCGGCGCGAGCGGGAAGGAAGGCATGGGGGGCACCTCATCAAGGAGTTTCGAGATAACGAGTGCCATTTCTGGTGTAAGAGATTTGACGGTCTCTTAATTTGCCAGTTGTTTACTATAAAAACATGCCTTTAACCATATCGCTAATCCAGTTCACGATTAGGCTTTACTTCCACACGCCGGGGTTTTCCCATCTCTTCTCCGTTTTCCGTCCTTCCGCGGTACGC
The DNA here is from genome assembly GCA_020629115.1 of Paracoccaceae bacterium. GTDB lineage: Bacteria > Pseudomonadota > Alphaproteobacteria > Rhodobacterales > Rhodobacteraceae > JAHDDY01. The sequence continues at coordinate 38,036 of JAHDDY010000014.1, forward strand.
GGGGCGTTAACCGCGAAAACTTCGCTACTTTACCAGACCATGCGCATGCGACCCACCGTCAGGTTTCATGCGACAGCGCATCGGCATAGGCGAAGAGCGCGGGCTGGCCGCCCGTATGCCAGAACAGGACGCGGCGTCCCGCCAGGGCACCGCGCTCGTGCAGCGCGATCATCCCGGCCAGGACCTTGCCGGTATAGACCGGATCGAGCAGTAGCCCCTCCTCCCGCGCCGCGCGCAGCACGGCATCGCGGGTGGCCGCGCTCATCTGCCCATAGCCGCGCTCGCGCGCGTCGTGGAAGCAGCGCACGTGCGAATCGGGGATGCTCACGTCGAGACCCGTCAGCGCGGCCATGTCCTTCAGGCGGCGGGCGACCCGCGCCTCCTGGATATCCGCCGCCCGGCGCACGCAGATGCCGCGCACGGGCGTGTCGAGGCCCAGCGCCCGCAGGCCGAACAGGATGCCGCAATGGGTCTGCGCGCTGCCCGAGGCGACCACGATCTCGTCATAGGGCAGCGGCCCGCCGCCATGCTGCACCACCAGCTCCAGCGCGCCGACGACGTAGCCCAGCGCCCCGAGGGGCGGCGTGCTGGCGGCGAGGCCGATGATGTAGGGCGTCCGCCCGTCCCCGCGCAGCCCCTCGGCGATGCGCGCGACCGAGGCGTCGGCGGCATCCTCGTCCTCGCCTTCGGGAAACGTGTGGATCGTCGCGCCGAACAGGCGGTCCAGCAGGGCGTTGCCGTTGCGGCGGTGGGTGTCGTCGATATCGGGCACGCGCTCTTCGAGCTGGACGTGGCAGTCCATGCCCGCCCGTCGGGCCATGGCCGCGGCCGTGCGCACGAAGTTCGACTGCACCGCGCCGGTGATGAGGACGGTATCGGCCCCGCGCGCCAGGGCGTCGCCGATGTAGAATTCGAGCTGGCGCACCTTGTTGCCGCCCAGCGCCACGCCCGTGCAGTCGTCGCGCTTGACCGTCAGGTCCAGCCCGAGCGACGCGCCCATCCGCGCCATCGGCTCCAGCGCCGTGGGGGCATGGGTCGCGCGGATGCGGGGAAAGCGGGCGAGTGCCGCCTCGATGACGGGAAGCGAAACCATGGGGCGCGTCCTGGTGCACGGGTTGCGGAAGACCGCCGCACCGTGACCTAAAACCGCCCGCCGCTCACCCTATTTCTTCGGGCGCAGCACCGCCCAGCGCATCTGCACCGCGCGCGCCTCGGAACACAGGAGCCAGCGCATGTCGTCCGACAGGTCGGCCAGCTCGTCGATGCCGCCCAGATCCCGGACGCAATCGTCGAAGAAGCGGATCTCGAAATGCTCCGAGGCTGCGTCCAGCATATGCGCCTCGCGCGCCTCGCCCTCCTCGACGAGGAAGGGATGCAGCTCGATCAGGAAGGTCGCCTGGCACAAACGCGCCAGGGTGCCCGATGTCAGGATATCGTATTCCGCCCCCTCGACGTCGATCAGCACTAGGTCGCCCGCGCCGGGGGGCGCCTCGCCGCATTCGATGTCGAAGCCCGACCCGGCGGCCCCGAAGACCGCGACCCGGCCCTCCACCCCGTTGATGCGCGCGGTCTCCTCGATCGTGGCCCGGCTGCGCGGCGCCATCTCCCAGTTGAGCGAGCGCCCGGCCAGCCCGGCCCGGACCATGCCCACGCCGTAGAAGCCGTCGGCGGCCCCGAGGCAGAAGAGCCGCGCGAACGGCCCGCAGGAGGCCACCAGCGTCTGCACGCTCTGCTCGTAGAGGCCGAGGACCTTCAGCGAATGGTCGGACGCGCCCCAGGTCGCCCCGTTCGGAAGCTCGAACCCCGCGAAGGGACCGTGGCGCACCGTATTGCCCAGCGACCCCGCCAGCCGCGACGACGCGCGCCCCCGGATGATGCTCAGAAGGCGATGTTCGCGGCCCAGATCGACGCAGAGGTCGGCTGCGCGGCGGTGAAGGGTCTCTCGAAGGGGGGACATCGGCTCATCCGTCTTGATTGCCCGTACAGGATGACGCCAATCCGTTGACCGCGCGGTAACGGGCATGGTTATTTCGCGCGGATCGGTCATCGGGGGCATTCACCCGGGACCGGAAATCCGCTACCACCTGCCCGACTATCGCATCATCGGGAGAGACGGGCATGACACGGAAGATCGCATTGGTGACGGGCGCGGCGCAGGGCATCGGCCTCGCCTGCGCCAAGGCGCTGGCGGATGACGGCGCGCGGGTGGTGCTTGTGGACATCAAGGGTGACGCCGTCGCCGAGGCCGCCGGGGAGATGGGCGGCGACGCGGTGGGCATCGGTCTCGACGTGGCCGACCGGGCGGGTCTCGCCGCCCTGTTCGACCGGGTGGAGGCCGATCACGGCCCCGTCTCCATCCTCGTCAACAATGCCGGCATCGCCATGCCGGAGGATTTCATGGACGTGACGGCAGAGCGGTTCCAGCAGGTGCTGGACCTGAACCTCGTCGCCCCCTTCGTCGCGACCCAGCGGGCGGCGCGGACCATGATCGACCAGGGCATCCGGGGGGCCATCGTCAACATGTCCTCGATCAACGCCCAGGTCGCCATCCCCTCGATCCCCGCCTATTGCGCCTCGAAGGGCGGGATCATGCAGCTGACCAAGGCCGCCGCCCTCGCGCTCGCGCCCCACGGCATCCGCGTCAACGCCGTCGGCCCCGGCTCCATCGACACGGAGATGATGGCGGGCGTGAACGCGAACCCCGAGGCGATGCAGCGCGTCCTGTCGCGCACGCCGCTGGGCCGGGTGGGCGAGGCGCGCGAGATCGGCGACGTGGTCGCCTTCCTCGCCTCCGAGAAGGCCAGCTACATCACCGGCGAGACGATCTACGTCGACGGCGGACGGCTGGGGATGAACTACACCTGTTGAAAAAGAGGACAAATCCCCGTATTCCTGTGGATATGTCACACGATTCCACCACGGTCCCGGCCGACCGGCCCGAATGCAGCACGTCCTGGCTCGCCCGGGCGGGCCTGCGTCCCACGCGCCAGCGCCGCGCCCTGGCCGACCTGCTGCTCGCGGGCGGCAACCGGCACCTGACGGCGGAGACGCTGCACGGCGAGGCGCGGGAGGCGGATGCGGGGGTATCGCTCGCCACGGTCTACAACACGCTGAAGGCGTTCACCTCCGTGGGCCTGCTGCGCGAGATCGTGATCGAGCCGGGGCGCGTCTACTACGACACGCGCAACGACGATCACCCCCATTTCTACCACGAGGACGACGGCATCATCGTCGACGCGCCCTCCGGGTCGGTCACCTTCGCCGACCTGCCCGAAGCGCCCGAGGGCATGGAGATCGCGTCGGTCGACGTGGTGGTGCGCCTGCGCCGCAAGGGATAGCACGCCGGAACGTTCCCCACGAAAGAGGCCCCGCACGGGTGGCGGGGCCTCTTTCGTATCGTGCCGCATGGCCGAAGCGGCGCGCGGGGCGTCAGATCGCCAGGTACTGCTCCCGCAGCGCCGCATCGTTCAGCACCGTCTCGGCCGCCCCGTCGAACACCACCTCGCCGCTGTCGAGGATCACCGCGCGGTCGGCGAGCTTGAGGGCGGCGACGGCGTTCTGCTCGACGATGATGGTCGTGATCCCGGCCTCCTTGATCTCGCGCACGATGCGCTCGATCTCCTGCACGATGACGGGGGCGAGGCCCTCGTACGGCTCGTCCAGCAGCAGCAGCTTCACGTTGCGGGCCAGCGCCCGGGCGACCGCGAGCATCTGCTGCTCGCCACCCGACATGGTCACGGCCTCCTGCTTGCGCCGCTCGGCGAGGCGGGGAAAGCGCTCGTAGAGCAGCTCGATGTCCCAGCCCTTCGGCTCGGCGATCTGGGCCAGCTCCAGGTTCTCGTGCACCGTCAGGCCGGGGATGATGCGCCGGTCCTCCGGCACCAGCCCGATGCCCGCGACGGCCGCCTCGTGGGCCTTCATCTCGTGGACGGCCTGCCCGTCGAGCCAGATCTCGCCGCTGCGCACCTCCGGTGAGCCGGCCCGGGCGATGGCGCGCAGGGTCGAGGTCTTGCCCGCCCCGTTGCGGCCCAGGAGCGCGAGCACCTCGCCCCGGTTCACCTCCAGGCTCACGCCCTGCACGATGTAGCTCTCGCCGTAATAGGCGTGGATGTCCTCGGCGGAGAAGTAGCGGGTCGTGCCGCCCAGGCGCGAATTGTCGGTCGGGCTTGCGGGGCGGCGGTCGATGGTCGTGTCGGTCATTCTGCCTCCGTTCCGAGATAGGCTTCCTTCACGCGCTGATCGCCCTTGATGGCTTCCGGCGTGTTCTCGGCGATCACCGTGCCCTGCGCGAGCACGGAGACGTAGTCGGCGAGCGAGAACACCACGTGCATGTCGTGCTCGATGACGACCTTCGTGATGCCCCGGGTCTCGCCCAGGCGCTTCAGCAGGTCGATGGTCGCATTGGTGTCGGCCCGCGACATCCCCGCGGTCGGCTCGTCGAGCAGCAGGAGCTTCGGGTCCTGGCTCAGGCACATGGCCATCTCCAGACGCCGCTTGTCGCCGCGCGACATCGAATCGGCCAGCTCGTGGCGCTTCTCGTAGAGGCCGATCTCCTGGAGCACGGCCTCGGCATGCTCCTTCACGTCGCGCTCGTTGTCGGTCCGGGGCCACCAGTTGACCTTGAAGTCCCCGTCGCGCCGCGCGAAGCTGGGGATCATCACGTTCTCCAGCAGCGACAGGTCGCCGAAGATCTCCGGCGTCTGGAACACGCGGCTGACACCCGCCTGGTTGATCTCGTGCGGCTTGATGCCGAGCAGGGACTTCCCGTCGAACATCACCGTCCCGGTATCGGGGTCGAGCCGCCCGACGAAGCAGTTGAGCAGCGTCGACTTGCCCGCCCCGTTCGGACCGATGATCGCGTGGACGGTGCCCTCCTTGACGGAGAGGTTCACGTCGTTCAGCGCCTGGAGGCCGCCGAAGCGTTTCGAGACGTTGCGGACTTGCAGGATTGCCATTCTCGTCCCTCCCTATTCCGCCGGTTTCGAGGTGGGCGGGGTCTGGCCCGACTTGACCTTGCGGGTGGCCGTCCTGTCCCGGCCGCGGAACATGCGCCGACCGCCCTCGACCAGCCCGCCGGGCAGGAAGATCACCACGATCATGAAGATCAGGCCCAGCGTCAGGTGCCAGCCCTTGCCGACGAAGAGGCCCAGCACCGCGACCACCGCATCCGCCGCCCCGTCGGGCAGGAAGGCGAACCAGCCTTCGAGGACGGTCGTGTTGATCTTGGAGAGGATGTTCTCCATGTACTTGATGAAGCCCGCGCCCAGCACCGGCCCGATCAGCGTGCCGACCCCGCCGAGGATGGTCATCAGCACCACCTCGCCCGAGGCGGTCCAGAACATGCGCTCCGGCCCGACCTGCGTGTCCATCGCCACCAGCAGCCCGCCGGCGAGACCGGCATACATGCCCGAGATGACGAAGGCGGCCAGGGTGTAGGGCTTGGAGTTCAGGCCCGTGTAGTTCATCCGCTGCTGGTTGGATTTCACCGCGCGCAGCATCATGCCGAAGGGCGAGCGGAAGATGCGGATCGACAGGTAGAAGGCGACGAGCATCACCACGGCGGCCACGTAGTAGCCCGCGTTGAAGGTGAAGGCCCAGTCCCCGACGTTCCAGACCCGGGATTCGCCCATGTCCAGCCCGAACAGGTTCGCCTGCGGGATGCGCCCGCCCTCCGGCGCGGCGTCGAGGATGCGCGGGTCGTTGAGCTTGGGCTGGAGACCCGTCTCGCCGCCCGTGATGGGGGTCAGCACCGAGTAGGCGAGGGCGTAGGACATCTGCGCGAAGGCGAGCGTCAGGATCGAGAAGTAGATCCCCGACCGGCGCAGTGAGATCCAGCCGACCACCAGGCTGAACAGCCCCGCGATGATCACGGACATGATGATCGCCGGAATGACGTTCATCGTCAGCAGCTTCATCATCCAGATCGCGGCGTAGGAGCCGACGCCGAGGAAGGCGGCATGGCCGAAGGACAGGTAGCCCGTCAGCCCGAACAGGATGTTGAACCCGATGGCGAAGATCCCGAAGATCACGAACCGCTGCATCAGGTCCGGGTAGCCCCCGTTGAACTGCGCCAGCGAGGAGGTCTCCGGGAAGGGGTTGAGGATGAACGGGGCCGCCAGGGTGAGAACCGCGACGACGAGGAACAGGGCGAAATCGCTGCCTTTCAGGCCGAACATGGCGTCATTCCTCCATCACGCCCTTGCGACCCATCAGGCCGCGCGGACGGGTGAGCAGGATCAGGATCGCGACGAGGTAGATGATGATCTGGTTGATGCCGGGCACCACCTCGATCACCTGCGCCATCGAGGCGAAACTTTCGAGAATGCCGAGCAGGAACCCGGCGAGCACGGCACCCGACAGGCTGCCCATGCCGCCCACCACCACCACGACGAACGACAGGACGAGAAAGTCCATGCCCATGTGGTAGTTCGGCGAATTGATCGGTGCGTACATCACGCCCGCCAGCCCCGCGACCACCGCCGCGATGGCGAACATGATCGTGAACCGCTTGTCGATGTCGATGCCCAGCAGGCCCACCGTCTCCCGGTCGGCCATGCCCGCGCGCACCACCATCCCGAAGGTCGTGAAGCGCAGGAAGGCGAAGACCGCGCCGATGATGAGGATCGCGAAGGCGAAGTAGACCAGGCGCCAGTAGGGATACATGATCTGCAGGGGGTCGAAGCCGATCAGCGCGCCGAAGTCGAACGAGCCGCTGAAGGCGGGCGGCGCGGGGGTCGGGATCGGGTTCGCGCCGTAGACGGCCTTGACGATCTCCTGAAGCACGATGGCCAGGCCGAAGGTCACGAGGATCTGGTCGGCGTGGGGGCGCTTGTAGAAATGCTTGATGAGGCCGCGCTCCATGGCGAAGCCCACCGCGACCATGATCGGGATCGAGAAGAGGATCGCGAGCGGCACGGACCAGTTTATGATCGCCTGCCCGAATTCGGGGCCGAACCAGTCGTGCAGGTACGGCATCTCCACCTTGAGCGGATTGCCCAGGAAGTCGGTGCGGCTCTCGTCGATCACCGTGTAGGACGTGCTCAGCAGCCGCGACAGCGTGACCGCGCTGAACGCGCCGATCATGAACAGCGCCCCGTGGGCGAAGTTCACCACGCCGAGCGTGCCGAAGATGAGCGTAAGCCCCAGCGCGATGAGCGCGTAGGCCGATCCCTTGTCGAGACCGTTCAGGATTTGAAGCAGAATCGCTTCCATCGTCCCCCCTCCGATGGGTGGCCATCAACCGCCGGTGTTGTCAGGAAAAGAAGGCGGACGGCCCCCGCGGGGAGGCCGTCCGCCGGGCGCGTATCAGACGCCGGTGTTGCAGGAGCCGAGCGTGGCTTCGGCACCGCCCATCTGCGGGTGGTCGGGCGCGTACATGACCTGATCGACCGGGGTGACCTCGACGACTTCGAGAAGGTCGAACTCGGATTCGGGGTTCTCCTTCCCCTTCACGACCAGCACGTCCTTGAAGCACTGGTGGTCCTCGGCGCGGTAGAGGGTCGGGCCGTTGCCGAGACCGTCGAACTCCAGCCCTTCGAGCGCCTCGACGACGCCGCAGGGGTTGAAGGTACCCGCGCGCTCGCAGGCATCCGCGTAGAGCAGGGCCTGGACGTAGCAGGTATGCGCGGCCTGGGACGGCGGGAAGCCGTATTCCTTGCCGAAGGACTGCACGAACGCCTTGGAGGCGTCGTCCGAGAGGGACCAGTGCCAGTTGGTCGAGCCGAAGATGCCCTTCACGTTCGCGCCCGCGCCCTTCGCCATCAGGCGGGAGTAGAGCGGCACGACGATCTCGAAGTTCTTGCCGTTCACCTCGGCGTCGCGCAGGCCGAACTGGACCGCGTTGGTCAGCGAGTTGACCATGTTGCCGCCGTAGTGGTTCAGGACCAGCACGTCCGCGCCGGACTGGAGCACGGGGGCGATGTAGGACGAGAAGTCCGTCTGGGTCAGCGGGGTCTTGACCGCGTTCACGGTCTCCCAGCCCATCGCCTCGGTCGCCTGGGTGACGGCTTCCTCGGTCGTGTAGCCCCAGTTGTAGTCGGCGGTCAGGTGGTAGGCCTTGCGGTCCGTGCCGTAGTTGGCGGCCAGCACCGGCGCGAGCGCCGCGCCCGACATGTAGGAGTTGAAGAAGTGGCGGAAGCCGTTGGCCTTGCGGTCCTTGCCCGTCGTGTCGTTCGAGTGGGTCAGGCCGGCCATGAAGATGATGCCGGTCTCCTGGCAGAGCGCCTGCACGGCCACGGCCACGCCCGACGACGAGCCGCCGGTGATCATGATCGCGCCGTCCTTCTCGATCATCGAGCGGGCCGAGGCGCGGGCGGCGTCGGATTTCGTCTGCGTGTCGCCCGTGACGTACTCGACCTTCTTGCCGAGGATGCCGTTGCCCTGGAGGGCGGTATCGCCGCCGTTGATGCGCATGGTGTTCATCATGCCGCCGTCGCCTTCACCGTTCAGGTGCTTGACGGCCAGCTTGTAGGCGCGCAGTTCGTCCGCGCCTTCCTCGGCGTAGGGGCCGGACTGGGGCACGTTGAAGCCCAGCGTGACCGTGCCGCCCTGGGGCGCGTTCAGGTAGCCGGTGTGCATGTCGGCGCGCGCCGGGCTATTGAAGAAGGTGGGCGCGGCGAGGCCGACACCGAGGGCGGCACCGCCCTGGATGACGCCGCGACGGCCGACGGTCTTGGTGGTGAACGTCATGGTTTCCTCCCGAAGAGATTTCGTCTTCCTTAGAGTGCTGCGGGGACGTTCAGCGCCCCTCGCATCGGTGCCTCGATAGGGTAGGGTGGTCAAACTCTCAAGAAGGTATTGTAAAACATGCGGTATTTTGTAAAAACCGTATGACGGTACCTGTCATTTCTGTAAAATGTTTACAGATGGTAAAGAGGGAGAGCCGCCATGGCCAGCCTGCCCATCGGCCACCGCATCCGCGCCCGGCGGCGGGATCTGGGCATCACGCAGACGGCGCTGGCCGGCACGCTCGGCATCTCCGTCTCCTACGTCAACCTCATCGAGCATGACAAGCGCAGCATCGGCGGGGCGCTGCTCAACCGGGTGGCCGAGGCGCTGGACCTCGAACCCGGCGCGCTCGACGGGGTGCAGGAGCGGCGCATCCTCGACGAACTGGCGGAGATCGCCGCCGGCAGCGCGGGCGAGGCGGCCCGGCCCAGGCCCGAGAGCGCGCGCGACCTGCTCGCCCGGCACGAGCCGTGGGCGCGGGCGCTCCTGTCGCTGCACCGCGCCGGCATCCGCGACCAGGGCACCATCGCCGCCCTGTCGAACCGCCTGAACCAGGACCCCGTCCTCGACGCCTCGGTGAACGACATGCTCGCCTCGGCGACCGCCATCCGCTCCGTCGCCGACATCCTCGCCGACGCGCCCGACATGGACGGCGTGCAGCGCGCCCGCTTCGACGCCATCCTCCAGGAGGAGGCGACCCGCCTGTCCGACGTGGCCCAGACACTCGCCCGGGCCTTCGAGGGCGGACAGACGGACGTGTCGGGCCTGACCGCGCCGGAGGAGGTGGACGACTTCCTCTACCGGCGCTCGAACCACTTCCCCGCGCTGGAGGCGTTCGCCGAACGGCTCGCACTCGACACGGACATCGCCGCCCTCGCCGAACGGCTGGAGGCGCGTCACGGCATCGCCCTGCGGCGCACGGCGGATGCCGACGCCCCGCGCGCGCCCGATCCGAGGACCCGCACCCTCTTCCTGCCCGAGAGCGCGACCCCCGCGACCCTGCGCTTCGAGATGGCCCGGCGGATCGTCGCGCTGGAGGGGACCGACGCGGTCGCCGCCGAGATCGGGAACGCGCCCGAGCTGGCCTCCCCGGCGGGACGCGAGAGGGCCACGAGGGCGCTCACCGCCTACGGCGCGGCGGCCATCGCGCTGCCCTACGCGCCATTCCACGAGGCGGCGGAGGCGCTGCGCTACGACATCGACGCCCTCGCTGTGCGGTTCGGGGCGAGCGCCGAGCAGCTCTGCCACCGCTTCACCACCCTGCGCCGGACCGGGGCCGAGGGCGTGCCCTTCGCCATGCTGCGCGCCAACGCTGCCGGCTACCTGACCAAGCGGTTCCCGCTGCCGCGCCTGCCCATGCCGCGCCACGGGGGGGCCTGCCCGCTCTGGGTCGTCTACGCGGCGATGCAGACGCCGGACCTGCGCATGGCGCGCATCGCCGAATTCCCGAACGGCGAGCGGTTCTTCATGCTCGCCCGCGCGACTCGCCCCCCGGCCAGCGCCTACGGCCAGACCCGCCCCGCCCATGCGCTGATGCTCGCCTGCGAGATCGTCCATGCCGACCGGCTCGTCTATTCCGACGGGCTGGACCTCTCGGCCACGGGCCGCGCCGACCCGGTCGGCCCGACCTGCCTCCTGTGCCCGCGCGCGGCCTGCACCCACCGGCAGGAAGCCTCGATCCGCATCGGTACGTCCTGACGGGAAACACTGGACATCCGGGGCGCTCCGGGCTGAAATGCAAAGAAAAAGGCCCTTGGGGAGGGACCATTCCGTGACCAAGCGAATCCTGATCGCGGAGGATGAGCGCAACATCGCCGAATCGCTGCGGTTCCTGCTGACCCGCGCGGGGCACGAGGTCAGCCTCGCCGCCGACGGGGACGAGGCGCTCGCCATGCTGCGCCGCGCCCCGCCCGACGCGCTGGTGCTCGACCTGATGCTGCCGAAACGCTCGGGCTTCGACATCCTCAAGACCCTGCGCGCGGCGGACGAGACCCGCGCCCTGCCCATCCTCATGCTCACCGCCAAGGGCCAGGCGAACGACCGGCGCACGGCCGAGGATCTGGGCGTCGACGCCTTCGTAACGAAACCCTTTGCCAACGACGAGGTGGTCGAGACGGTCGCGCGGCTGCTGGACGGCGGCGGCCATGGCTGAGGAAGACGGTCCCTCGCGCCGGGCGCGGGATCTCGCCATCCTCCTGCCGGTGCTGGGCACGGTGCTGCTGGTGCCGCCGCTGGTGGGCCTGTTCGCGCGGGGGGATGCGCGCATCGTGGGTGTCCCGCTCGTCGTGCTCTACCTCTTCGGCCTATGGCTCGCGCTCATCGTCGGGGCGCTGCTGCTGACGCGACGTCTGGGCGGGACGGCCCCGGACGCGGCGGAATGAGCCTGCGCGACCTAGCGCTGGCCACGGCCCTCGGCTTCGCCCTCCTCCTGTTCCTCGTCGCCTTCCTCGCCGACCGGATGCCGGGCGAGAGGCAGCGATGGTTCGCCTCGCCGCTGGTCTACACCCTCTCGATCTCGGTCTACTGCACGTCCTGGACCTTCTACGGCGCGGTGGGGTCGGCGACGCGGGACGGGCTGGAATACCTGACCATCTATCTCGGGCCGACGCTGGTCTTCATCGGCTTCTGGTCGATCCTGCGCAAGATCCTGCGCATCTCGCGGCGCGACAGCATCACCTCCATCGCCGACTTCATCTCCTCGCGCTACGGCAAGTCCGACACGGTCGCGGCCATCGTCACCGTCCTCGCCCTCGTCGCCGCCGCCCCCTACATCGCGCTCCAGATCAAGGCCATCGCCACCAGCTTCCAGGTGCTCGGTGCGGCGGGAGAGGACCCGGGCGGCAGCGCGTCCATGGTGCCCGACACGGCGGTCGCCCTCTGGATCACCGTGGGCCTCGCCCTCTTCACCATCCTGTTCGGCACCCGCAGCGTCGACATCAACGAGCGCAACTTCGGCGTCGTCGCGGCCATCGCCATCGAGGCGCTGGTCAAGCTGGTCGCCCTCGTCGCCGTGGGCCTCCTGGCGGTCTACGGCGTGGCGGACGGGCCGGGCGACGTCTTCGCGCGCATGGCCGAGAGCGTGCAGCCACGGCCGGAGGATTTCGGCCTGCGTTGGGTGGGGCTGATCCTGCTGTCGGGCGCGGCGATCCTGTGCCTGCCGCGCCAGTTCCAGGTGACCTTCGTCGAGAACCAGTCGGAGCGCCATCTCCTGACCGCCGCCTGGCTCTTCCCGCTCTATCTCCTCGTGCTCAGCCTGTTCATTCTGCCCATCGCCGTGATGGGGCAGGCGACCCTGCCGCCGGGGTCGAACCCGGACATGACCGTCCTGACCATGCCCATCGCGGCGGGGCGCACCGATATCGCGCTTCTCGCCTTCCTCGGCGGGTTCTCCTCGGCGACCTCGATGGTCATCGTCTCCTGCATCGCGCTGTCGACCATGATCTCGAACCACATCGTCATGCCGCTCGCCCTGCGCTCCTCCGCCGTGCGGCTCGAAGGGGGCGGGGACGTGCAGCGGTTCCTCCTGCGCGCGCGGCGGGCGGCGATCTGCTTCATCCTGCTCTGCGGGTTCCTGTACATGCGTACGGGGGCGGGCGGCGCGGGGCTGGCCTCCATCGGCCTCATCGCCTTCGCCGGGGCCGCGCAGGTGTTGCCCGCGCTGCTCGGCGCGCTCTACTGGGAGGGGGCGAACCGGCGCGGGGCCGTGGCGGGGCTGATCGCGGGGGGGGCGGTCTGGGCCTACACGCTCTTCCTGCCCACGATCCTCGGGGGTCTGGACGCCTGGGACGCGCTCGCCGCCGCCGGACCGGAGGGGCTGGCCTGGCTGCGCCCCGACGCGCTGTTCGGGATGCAGGCCGGGGACCCGCTCATGCACGCCCTGTTCTGGAGCCTGCTTCTGAACACGCTGGCCTTCGTCCTCGGCTCCCTCACGCGCCTCCCGACCCCCATCGAACGCCTGCAGGCGGCGCTGTTCGTGCGCGTGTTCAGCGACCGGGGCGGGGCGGGGACCGTGCGCGGACGCGCCGCCTCTGCCGATCAGCTCTTCGACCTGGCCCAGCGCATCATGGGGCCGGACCGCGCCTACGCCATCTTCCGCCGCTACGCCGCCTCGCGCGGGGAAGCGACCGAGTTCCCCAGCGTCGACGACGCCTTCGTCGCCCATCTGGAGCGCCGTCTCGCCGCCAGCGTCGGCGCGGCCTCGGCCCGGGCGATGATTCTCAGCGTCACCGGCTCCGAGACCATCAGCCTCGACGAGCTGGTCCGCATCGCCGACGAGACCGCGCGGCTGATGGAATACAGCGCCGAGATCACCCGCAAGTCCGACGAGGTCGAACGCGCCGCCGTCCAGCTCCGCGCCGCCAACGAACGCCTGCGCAGCCTCGACCGGCAGAAGGACGAGTTCCTCAGCCAGGTCAGCCACGAACTGCGCACGCCGATGACCTCGATCCGCTCCTTCACCGAGATCCTCGTCGGCACCCCGGACCTCGACGCGCGCGAACGCGAGCGGTTCATCGACATCATCCACGCCGAGAGCATCCGCCTGACGGGCCTTCTGGACGAGATCCTCGACATGGCCGTGATCGAGCGCGGCGAGCCGGAGCGCCCACCCGAACCCGTCGACCCGGCGGCCGCGCTCGATCAGGCGATCGACGCCTGCCTCGGCCTGTCGCGAACCGCCGGGGTGCGCATCGAACGGTCGGGCGCGGCGCGGGCCGCGCGCATCATGGGCAACCGATCCCGCCTGACCCAGGTCTTCATCAATATCCTGTCCAACGCGATCAAATACGGCGCGCGTGAGAATGCCGTCATCCGCGTGACCGAACGGGCGGGGGAGGGCAGCTACGTCGCCACCATCACCGATAACGGCCCCGGCATCCCGCCCGAAGAGGCGCGCACGATCTTCGACAAGTTCTCGCGCGGCCGGGCCGGGGAAACCGTGGCTCAGGGGGCGGGTCTCGGCCTCGCCATCAGCCACGCCATCGTCGAGCGTCTCGGTGGGACCCTGCGCCTGGAACCCAGTGATACGGGCGCGCGGTTCGAAATCAGGCTACCGCTGGTCGCCGATGGGTCTGTTTTGAACGATGTTCAAAGTCCAAAGCGCTCGCACAGTTCGTCCAGTTGATCCAGCGACTTGTAGGCGATTCTAATCGTTCCGTTGCCGGCGGCACCGTGCTTGATCGTCACCTTCGCGTTCAGCGCCGCCGCAAGATCGCCTTCCAGCGCCAGCGTATCGGTATCCTTCACCGGCACCCCCGGCTTGGGACGCACCTTCTTCTCCGCCGCCGCCCGCTGCTCCGTCTCCCGCACGGACAGGCCGAGCGCGACGACCTCCCGCGCGATGGCGTCGGCGTCCGGATGGCCGATCAGCGCCCGCGCATGGCCGGCGGTCAGCTCGCCCGCGCGCAACGCCTCGCTGATCCGGGCCGGCAGCTTCATCAGGCGCAGCGTATTGGCGATGTGGCTGCGCGACTTGCTCACCGCCTCGGCGAGCTGTTCCTGCGTGTAACCATGCGCCTCGATCAGACGCGCGTAGCTTTCCGATTCCTCCATCGGGTTCAGGTCGACCCGTTGGATGTTCTCGATCAGCGCGACTTCGAGGGCCTCGGTATCCGAGAACGTCTGCACCAGCACCGGCACGTCGTGCAACGCCGCCTGTTGCGCCGCCCGCCAGCGTCGCTCGCCGGCCACGATCTCGTAGCGCACCGCCCCACGCGGATTGGCCCGGACGAGGATGGGCTGGAGGATGCCTTTCTCCCGGATGGACGCCGCGAGCGTCCCGATCTCTTCGGGCGTGAACCGCTTGCGCGGCTGATCCGGGTTCGGCTCCAGATCCGTCAGCGCGACGATCTCGACATCGCGCGTCTTCTTCGGGTCCACCGCGACGGGTTCGTCGCCGAGTAAAGCGGACAGACCCTTGCCGAGACCCTTGCGAGGGGATTTCGAAGCCATGGCGGTCTCCTTCGGGGGTTGCACGACGCGGCTACGCGGCGATCAGGTCCCGCTCGCGACGCAGCAGTTCGCTCGCAAGCTGGATATAGGCCTGGCTCCCGGCGCAGGCATGGTCGTAGAGCAGCGCGGGCTTGCCGTGGGACGGCGCCTCCGATATGCGCACGTTGCGGGGGATGACGGTTCGGTAGACCACGTCGCCCATATGCTCGCGCACATCCTGCGCCACCTGCCCGGACAGGCGGTTGCGCGCATCGTACATGGTCAGCACGATGCCCTGTATCGTCAGGTCCGGATTGAGCGACGTCCGCACCCGCTCGATGGTCCGCAGCAACTGGCTCAGCCCCTCGAGCGCGTAGAACTCGCATTGCAGCGGCACGAGCACCGCGTCGGCGGCCGTCATGGCATTGATGGTTACGAGGCTCAGCGACGGCGGGCAGTCGATGATCACGTAATCATGCGCCTGCCCCTCGTCGGCGGCAAGCGCGTCATAGAGAAGGTGCGCCCGGCGCTCCTCCCCGACGATTTCAAGGTCCACCCCGGACAGATCCGCCGAGGCCGGGCAGATATGCAGCCCGGGCACGCTGGTCGTATGCACCGTCTCGGCCAGCGCCAGCCCCCCCGTCAGCACGTCATAGGAGGTATTGTGCCGCTGCTCCGGTGCAAGGCCCAACCCCGTGCTCGCATTTCCTTGCGCATCGAGGTCGATCAGCAGCACCCGGCGCCCCACGGCCGCCAGGGCCGTCCCGAGATTGACCGCAGTCGTCGTCTTGCCGACGCCGCCCTTCTGGTTCACCACCGCCAGCACCCGGCGCCGTCTGTGTTCGCTCATATCGCGTCCTGTCGCCTTCTCAATCCGCCGATCTTCAGAATGGCGGCGGCCGGATCGGTCCGGCTCTTATGCTGCTCCACCTCCATGTGCCAGTTCCGGGCTGCATCCGTCAATTCGCTTTCGTACCGCGCGCCCTTGTGCACGATCGCGACGCCGGTCTCCCCGATGATCGGTGCCGCCATGCCGAGAAGCCGATCCAGCGCGGCAAACCCGCGCGCGGTGACGACATCCGCCGAAATAGCGAGGGTTTCCGCCCGCTGCGTCACCACTTCGGCGCGTGCATCGGTGGCGCGGATGACCTCGCGGAGGAACAATCCCTTGCGACGGTCGCTCTCGACCAGGGTCACGGAGAACGGTTCGTCCGACGTAGCCGTCAGGATCGCCAGCACCAACCCGGGAAACCCGGCTCCGGACCCTAGATCGACCACGTGCGCGGTACCGGCGGGCAGAATTGGGAGCATCTGCGCCGAATCCAGCACATGCCGTTCCCACGCGTCGTCGAGAGTAAACTTGGAAACAAGATTGATCCGGGGCGACCATTTGTGCAGGAGAGCAACATAGGCATTCAACCTGTCGATTGTTTCACGTGAAACAATAAGATCATCATATAGACGCTCTCCACTCATCCTGTGGCGGCCTTTTCATCCGCCCGTCTTGCCACCGAAAGCAATGCTGTCAACGCGGCGGGCGTCATACCCGCGATCCGGGATGCCTGCCCCAACGTCGTGGGTCGGACAGCCGATAGCTTCTCCACGATCTCCCCGCTCAACCCGCCGATATCAGCGTAGTTGACATCCGTTGGCAAATGCAGTCCTTCATCCCGTTTGAAAGCGTCGATATCGGCGGTCTGACGAGAAAGATACCCTGCATAAGACGCTTCGATACGAAGCTGCTCCAGTATGGGCGGCGATACCGATGCAACTTCCGGCATCGCATCAGTCAATTCAGCCATCGAAATCTTTGCATAGCCCAGCAGATCGAACGCGCTACGCCGGCGTCCATCCTGATTGAGGCTCAGACCCCGATTCACGGCCTCCTTCGGCGTCAGAGTAAGCGTTCGAAGATGCGCTCGTCCCTCCTCCAGCGCCGATTGTTTCACGTGAAACAATCGAGTACGTTCGGTCGAGACGCAGCCAAAAATCTCCCCCTTCGGTGTAAGACGCTGGTCCGCATTGTCCGCCCGTAGCGTTAGCCGGTATTCCGCGCGCGATGTGAACATGCGGTACGGCTCCGTCACTCCCTGGGTTACCAAATCGTCGATCATCACGCCAATGTAACCTTCCGAACGGTCGATGATGCAGGCTGGCGAACCGGCGGCGAAGGCTGCGGCGTTCAATCCAGCCATCAAACCTTGCGCGGCCGCTTCCTCGTACCCCGTGGTCCCGTTGATCTGACCGGCAAGGTACAGCCCCGGATATCCCTTCAAAGCCAGCGACGGATCGAGGGACTTCGGATCGACGTAGTCGTATTCGATGGCATAGCCCGGCTGCAGGATACGCGCGTTCTCCAGCCCCGGGATCGTGACGATGAAGGCTTCCTGTACATCGACGGGGAGTGACGTGGAGATACCGTTCGGATAGACGGTCGGATCATCGCGGCCTTCGGGTTCGAGAAAAATCTGATGGGCATCCTTCTCGGCGAAACGCACGACCTTGTCTTCGATCGAGGGGCAATAGCGCGGGCCGATGCCGTCGATACGCCCACCATAGAGCGCGGATCGGGACAGGTTCGCCTCGATGATGGCGTGGGTCTCGGGGGTCGTGTGAGTGATATGGCAATCGAGCTGCGGTTCGGGCAGGCTTTTCGTCAGGAACGAGAACGGCATCGGGTCCGCATCGCCCGGCTGACGATCCAGACCGGAATAGTCGATGGTACGGCTGTCGAGGCGGGCGGGCGTGCCGGTCTTCAGGCGGCCCATCGGCAGATCGAGGGCGTAGAGACGGGCAGCGAGCGCTTTCGCGGGCGGATCGCCGATCCGGCCACCCTCGTTTCGACGGTCTCCCATATGGAGGACACCGTTGAGGAACGTGCCGGTCGTGAGAACCACGGCAGCCGCTCGATAATCCCCGTTCGGCGTCACCACCCCCTCGATCCGGTTGCCATCGACCAGAAGGTCGCTGACCTCCGCTTCGATGATCGTGACAGGAGAGGCGTCGAACTCTGCCTGCATCGCGGCGCGATAGATGGCGCGGTCGGCTTGGGCACGGGGGCCGCGGACGGCAGGACCCTTGGAGCGGTTCAGGAGGCGGAACTGGATGCCGGCCTTGTCGGCGACCCGGGCCATGGCCCCGTCGAGCGCGTCGATCTCCCGGACAAGATGGCCCTTGCCGAGCCCTCCGATGGCCGGATTACAGGACATCTCGCCAATCCGATCCCGGCGGTGTGTGACGAGGGCGGCCCTGGCCCCCATGCGCGCGGCGGCGAGGGCGGCTTCGCTACCCGCATGACCGCCGCCAATGACGATGACGTCGAAGTCGAATTGTTTCACGTGAAACACCCGCGTTATTTGCCGAGGCAGAATTCCGAGAAGATCACGTCCAGCAGACGGTCGATGCCGCGCACGCCGGTGATCCGTCCGAGCGCCTCCCATGCCTCGCGCACGATCTGGGCGGCCAGTTCGGGAGCCGCTTGTATCCTATCCGGGTCGGTAGAGGCAAGGTCGGCATAGGCGTCAAGCGCGCGCAGGGCGTCCTGCATCGCCTTCCGGTGACGGCTTTGCAGCAGCAGGACATCGGCGGGCGGATCGGCGACGGCGATGGTCTCGCGTATTCGGTCGATCAGCGGCGACAGGCCGGTACCATCGCGAGCGGTCACGGAGATCATGTCCGGTGTGGGCGGCGCGGCGATATCGGTCTTGTTCCACAGGCGCAGGTCGCCGTCACGCAACAGGGCCTCGATCTCATGCGTCAGCAGGGCATCCGGCGCGGCGACGGCGATGCGCAGGTCGGCCTCGGCGGCGATGCGCGCGGCGCGGTCGATGCCGATGCGTTCGACGGTATCGTCGGCATCGCGGATGCCCGCCGTGTCGATCAGCGTTACCGGATAGCCGCCGAGATCGAGATGCACTTCGATGCTGTCGCGGGTCGTGCCGGGGACGTCGGAGATGATCGCGGCGTCGCGGCGGGCGAGGGCGTTGAGCAGGGTGGACTTGCCCGCATTCGGCGCGCCGAGGATGGCGATGCGCCAGCCGTCGCGCATCCGTTCGGCCGGATGGGCGGCGGTGAGGTCGGCGCGCAGGGCATCGCGAACCCAAAGAATGGCGTCGGTTGCTATCTGCCACGTCTCGTCCGGGATTTCCTCGTCGGCGAAGTCTATCGTTGCTTCGAGCAATGCAAGGCCGCGCGTCAGCTTCGCAGACCAGGCGCGGCACCGCTCGCCAATGATACCGGAATACTGGTGCAGGGCCGCCCGCTGCTGGCTCGCCGTTTCGGCAGCGATGAGGTCGGCGAGGCCCTCGACCTGCGAGAGGTCGAGGCGTCCGTCGTCGAAGGCGCGGCGCGTGAACTCGCCGGGTTCCGCGAGCCGCAGCCCGTCGATCTTCGCAAGGGCGGCGAGGGTGGAGGCGACGACGGCGCGACCGCCGTGCAGATGCAGCTCGACCACCGGCTCGCCGGTGAAGCTGGCCCCGGCGGCGAAGCGCAGGACGAGGGGATGGTCGAGCGGTTCGCGGGTCTCGGGATCGTGCAGCCGCCGCAGGGTCGCGATGCGCGGCGGGGGCAGGGGCGCGTCGCTCAGGGCGGCGAGGGCGGCGTCGGCGCGGGGGCCGGAGATGCGCAGGACGGCGACACCCCCCACGCCCGGCGGCGTGGAGACGGCAAAGATGGTGTCCCGCGCCATGCCGGTCCCGGGCGCGTCAGGTATTCATCGAATTGAAGAAGTCGCCGTTCGTCTTGGTCTGCTTGAGCTTGCCGAGCAGGAATTCCATCGCGTCGATGGTGCCCATCGGGTTGAGGATGCGGCGCAGGACGAACATCTTCGACAGCGTCTCCTTGTCGACCAGCAGCTCTTCCTTCCTCGTGCCGGAGCGCAGGATGTCGATGGCGGGAAAGACGCGCTTGTCGGCGATCTTGCGGTCGAGGATCAGTTCCGAGTTGCCGGTCCCCTTGAATTCCTCGAAGATGACCTCGTCCATGCGGCTGCCGGTGTCGATCAGGGCGGTCGCGATGATGGTCAGCGAGCCGCCTTCCTCGATGTTGCGTGCGGCACCGAAGAAGCGCTTCGGACGCTGGAGCGCATTGGCGTCCACACCGCCCGTCAGCACCTTGCCGGAGGAGGGGACGGTGGTGTTGTAGGCGCGGCCGAGGCGCGTGATGGAATCGAGCAGGATCACCACGTCGCGCCCATGCTCCACGAGGCGCTTGGCCTTCTCGATGACCATCTCGGATACCTGCACATGCCGCACCGCCGGCTCGTCGAAGGTCGAGGAGATGACCTCGCCCTGTACCGTGCGCTGCATGTCCGTCACCTCCTCGGGGCGCTCGTCGATGAGCAGCACAATGAGATAACACTCGGGATGGTTGTGGGCGATGGATTTCGCGATGTTCTGTAGAAGGACGGTCTTACCCGTGCGGGGCGGGGCGACGATCAGGCCGCGCTGGCCCTTGCCCATGGGGGCGACCAGCTCGATGATGCGGCCCGACTTGTCCTTGAGGGTGGGGTCCTCGATCTCCATCACCAGGCGCTCGTCGGGATAGAGCGGGGTGAGGTTGTCGAAGTTGACCTTGTGGCTCGCCCGGTCAGGGTCCTCGAAGTTGATCGTGCTGACCTTCATCAGCGCGAAGTACCGCTCCCCGTCCTTCGGGCTGCGGATCACACCCTCGACGGTGTCGCCGGTGCGCAGGGAGAAGCGGCGGATCTGCTGTGGGCTGACGTAGATGTCGTCGGGACCGGGCAGGTAGTTCGCCTCCGGCGAACGCAGGAAGCCGAACCCGTCCTGGAGCACTTCGAGCACGCCATGACCCGTGATCTCGGTCTCGCGCTCGGCCAGTTCCTTGAGGATGGCGAACATCATGTCCTGGCGGCGCAGGGTGCTCGCATTCTCGACGTCGAGATCTTCGGCGAATTTCTGCAGATCGGTGGGGGATTTGTCTTTCAGAACCTGAAGTTTCAGGGTCGAGTCATCCATGGGGAACTCTCTGGCAGTCGTGTCGGAGGGGGAGGGGGCCGAGACGGCGCGATCTCGCGAAAGGAAAAGGGATCGGGACAACGGAAAATAGATATGCCGGGCGGCATCGTCGCTGTCCATTCCTCACATGGCGCGAGGAAACGGCGTTGTCAAGCGCGTTGTCCGCCCCGGACCGCCCCGGCTCAGCCGAACGGCTTGAAGATCACCAGGCCGACGATGACGACGAGGAGGACGGTCGGCACCTCGTTCATCAGGCGGAAGAACCGGCCTTCCCTCGTCGACGTGCCCGCTGCCAGCTCCTTGCGCCAGCGGCCGCAGATGCCGTGGAAGGCGGTCAGCGCCAGGACGCAGGCGATCTTGAGGACGATCCACAGGCCCCCCGCGCCGATGGCGGCGATGAGCGCGATGCCGGAAACCCAGGTCACGAGCATGGCCGGGGTCATGATGACCTTCATCAGCTTGTGCTGCATGACGGCCAGCGTCTCGCGCACCTCCGCCGAGGTCGTCTCGGCGTGGTAGACGAAGAGGCGGGGCAGGTAGAACAGGCCCACCATCCACGAGATCATCGCGACGATGTGCAGCCATTTCAGCCAGGGATAGAGCGCGGCAAGCATCGGATCACCCCCGGATACGGCGCAGCAGCGCCTCGACGTTGGCGGGGTCGGCCTGGGGCGTGATGCCGTGGCCGAGGTTGAAGACGAAGGGGCCGCCCGAGAGCGCGGCGAGGATGCGGTCCACGTCGCGGAGCAGGGCGTCGCCGCCCGTGACCATATGCATCGGCTCCAGGTTTCCCTGCACGGTGCCGTGCGGCTGGAGCGCCTGCGCCGCCCATTCGGGGGAGACGCCCTGATCCAGGCTGACGCCGTTCACGCCCGTCGCCTTCAGGAAGTCGGCATAGGACGCGCCGACACCGCGCGGAAAGCCCAGGATCGGCGTATCGGGATGGGCGGCGCGGACGGTCTCGACGATCGCCGTGGTCGGCTGCACGCAGTAGCGGTCGAAGGCACTGGGAGCCAGCGCGCCGGCCCAGCTGTCGAAGATCTGCACGGCTTCCGCGCCCGCGTCGATCTGGCGGATGAGATACTGCCCCACCGCCTCGGCCAGCCGGTCGATGAGCGCGCCGAAGCTGTCGGGGTCGGTGTACATCCACGCCCGCGCGGCCGCCTGCTCGTCCTTGCCGCGCCCGGCGGCCATGTAGGTGGCCAGCGTCCAGGGCGCGCCGGAGAAACCGATCAGCGCCGTCTCGGCGGGCAGGGACTGGCGCAGACCCGTCACCGCCTCGTACACGGGCTTCAGATGCGCGTGGAACGGCTCCGGGTCGAAGGCGGGCGGGGCGTCGCCGATGGCCATGGGGTTCAGCCGCGGTCCCTCGCCCGTCTCGAACCACACGTCGCGGCCCAGCGCATGGGGGACGACGAGGATGTCGGAGAACAGGATCGAGGCGTCGAAGCCGAAGCGCCGGATCGGCTGCATCGTCGCCTCGACCGCATGTTCGGGATTGTAGCACAGGTTCAGGAACCCGCCCGCCTTCTCCCGCAAGGCCCGGTACTCGGGCAGGTAGCGCCCGGCCTGGCGCATGAGCCAGACGGGGGGAACGGGCGTCGTCTCGCCGCGAAGGGCGCGGATGAGAAGCTTGTCGTCAGTTTTCATGGACAGGACCCTGTGTCCAATCGTCTAGGATGGCAAGAGCGTTACGGCATCGCGCCGGCGAGGGCCACCCGCATTCTTCATTCCGACGAATATTAAAGAATGATGATGAAGGTTGCTTATCCCTGTGAATCACGGGGATTGTCCGTTCGCCGAAATCTCTCACAGAGTTATCCACAGGGTTCGCCGGGTCTTGACAGGGTTTCGGGCGCGCAGGCGCGTCGGGATTCCGGTAGGGATCGTGAAGGAATACGCCGATTCGCGGCCATGCGGACTCGTCATCGGACGCCGTCCGGCGGATCGACCCTCGGGACCGGGGACGACCGCGCCGGACTTGTCCACATCGGGACGGCGGCGGGAACAAAAGTGAATCACCGGGACGAATCTCGTCGTCGCCTTTGCGCGGGCGGGTTTTGCCCGTTA
This sequence comes from Paracoccaceae bacterium, assembly GCA_020629115.1. Taxonomy (GTDB): domain Bacteria; phylum Pseudomonadota; class Alphaproteobacteria; order Rhodobacterales; family Rhodobacteraceae; genus JAHDDY01. The sequence continues at coordinate 60,736 of JAHDDY010000014.1, forward strand.
TCCACATGCCCATGGCCGAACACAGCTGCATCCACATCATCTCGGATTCGACGGGCGAGACCATCTCGGCGGCCCTGCGCGCGACGATGCCGATGTTCGGCGACGTGTCGATCCGCTACCGCCGCCATGTGATGATTCGCTCCGGGCCGACCCTGACGGCGGCGCTCGACGCGGTGGAGCGGGAGCCGGGGCTGGTGTTCCATACGGTCGTGGAGAGCGACCTGCGCACGCAGCTGGAGCGGCGGTGCCACGAGATCGGGGTGACGGCGGTGCCGTTCCTCGACCCGATGATCTCGATCCTGACGGGGTTCCTGGACCGGAAGGCGGCACTCGCCCGGCCCGGCGCACAGCACGCGGTGGACGAGCGGTACTACCAGCGCGTCGCGGCGCTCGATTTCGCGCTGGCCTATGACGACGGCAACCTCGCGGAGCGGCTGGCCGAGGCGGACGTGGTGCTGATCGGGGTCAGCCGCACGTCGAAGACGCCGACCTGCGTGTACCTCGCCGGGCGGGGGATCAAGGCGGCGAACGTGCCGCTGATCGGCGGCAAGCCCCCGCCGGACGCGCTGTGGGCCTTGCCGGAGCGGGGGACGCCCATCGTCGGGCTGACGGCCAAGCCGTCGCGGCTGGCGCAGATCCGGCTCAACCGGCTGAACCGCTTCGGCGAGCCGGACCTGACGACGGGCGACTACGCCGATATCGACAGCATCAAGCGCGAGGTGATCGAGGCGCGCAAGGTGATGGAGGCGCTCGACTGCCCCGTCATCGACGTGACGCGCCGGTCGGTCGAGGAGACGGCCGCGGAGATCTTGCGCGGGATCGAGGCGGGCGGACAGGAGCGGTTGAAATGAGCGGGGTGATTCGGGCATCGGCAAGCGAGGCGCGGGCGACGATGCTGCGGGACGCCGGGGTGCCGGTCGAGATCGTGCCCTCGCGCGTGGACGAGGAGGCGATCAAGGAGGCCTTCCGCGCCGAGGGCGTGGCCCCGCGCGACCTGGCCGACGCGCTGGCCGAGGCGAAGGCGAAGCGCGTGAGCGCCGCGCATCCCGGCGCCCTGGTCGTCGGGGCGGATCAGGTGCTGGTGACGGGGGGCGAGGTGTTCGACAAGCCGCGGGACCGGGCCGAGGCGCGCGCGCAACTGATGCACCTGCGCGGGGGGTCGCACGAGCTGCTGAGCGCGGCGGTGGTGCTGGAGGACGGCGCGCCGGTCTGGCGGCATATCGGGGCCGCGCGCCTGACGATGCGGCCCTTCACGGAGGAGTTCCTCGACGCCTATCTCGACGCCGAGGGCGACGCGGTGCTCTCGACGGTGGGCGGCTACCGGATCGAGGGGCGCGGGGCGCAGCTCTTCTCGCGGGTCTCGGGCGACTACTTCTCCATCCTCGGGATGCCCCTGCTGGAACTGCTGGGCTTCCTGCGCGCGCGAAAGGTGCTTGTGGAATGAGCGATACGGTCCCCCTTGCCGGGGTCATCGGCTGGCCCGTCGGGCATTCGCTGTCGCCGAAGGTGCACGCGC
>JAHDDY010000015.1:0-59157 GCA_020629115.1 Paracoccaceae bacterium
GCGAGGGGGCCTTCGAGATCGAGATCCTCGGCCAGCGCCGCAAGGCCACGATCGCGGACACCCCGCTCTTCGACGCGAACGGGTCGCGGATGCGGAGCTAGGGGCGGCCCCGTGCCGAAGCGTCCTTTCCCGGGAAGCGCCGCCCTTGTGGCGCTTCTTTTCGTTCCCGCCGTCGCCCTGGCCGACCCGCCCGGGAGCGTCGCGCTCGACCGAGCGGCGGACCGGCTCCATGCCTCGGTGGAGGTCGGAGATGCCATTGCGGCCTGTCCCGCAGACCTCTGGCGCACACGACTGACCTTATGGCACCGCGTGTTCGGCGCGGGGGACGGTTGGACGGTCGAGGGCTGCCGGCTGCGGTTCGGAGACTGCGCCGGGGACTGTCTTGACGCCTCTGACGGCTCCGCGTGCCTGCACATGGCGCGCATCTTCGAGAAGGACGAGGAGCGCCGGTACGTGATGCCCGCGCGCGAAGCCTACGCCCTCGCCTGTGCGTCGGGCGACCCGTCGGGATGCACGAACCGGGGCGCGGGCATCCGCAACGTGCCGCTCGACGAGGATGCGCTCTCCCTGCGCTCTGGCGAGGAGATGGCGCCCTGCCTGATGCGCAGCTTCGCCATCGCCTGCGCGGCGGGCGACGCCTGGGGCTGCGCGATGGAGAGGCAGGCGCACCGCCTGGGCGAAGACGGGCCGGTCGATGCGGGTACGGCGCGGGAGCGGCTGACCCGAGCCTGCGTCCTCAGCTCGGAAAAGGGATCCGAGGGAACGGAAGCGGCTCCGTGCCGCTTCGCCCGGGGCCAGATGGGCCGGCTGTCGGGGAAGGAATAGACCGCCCTACGCCGCCGCCCTGTCCCCCGGCGTCGCCGCCCGTAGGGCCGAGGGGGCGCGCCTCCGCCTGCCGCGCGTACATCTGGAGCCAGACGATGCCGGTGAGGATCAGCATCGCGGCGAGCGCGGCGGTACAGGGCAGGATGACGTGCGTGTAGCGGAGCCTCATGGCTATTTCGTAGGGCGGATTTCTGGACGATTGATTGCCGTCCATGGCCGAGGAGAGGATGGACCTCGCGGCCCGGGGCGGCCATAGTCGGGGGCAATCAACATACCGGAAGGTCCCTCCGCCATGCGCCGCATCCTGTACGCCGCCACCATCGCATCCCTCGCCGTCGCCCTGCCTGCCTTCGCGGAGGAGCGGGTGACGTTCAAGTCCGCCAAGACTGCCTCGTCCTACTACCAGATGTCCGTCCAGATCGCCGAGGCGGTCAAGGAGGCCACGGACGGCGAGATCGTCGTCACGGTCGAGGAAAGCCAGGGATCGGTGCAGAACGTGACCGAGGCCGCCCGGCGGTCCGGCAACTACGTCTTCACCACGCCCCCCGTCCTCGTGCGCCTCGCCCAGACCGGCAAGGGCATGTTCGAGGGCAAGGAGAACCCCAAATTCGCCGATATCCGCGCGCTCTTCCCCATCCCGTCGCTGACGATGCATTTCGTGATGCGCGCGGATGCCGGGGTCGATAGCTTCGCGGACCTGAAGGGCAAGACGATCCTCATCGGGCGCGGCTCGTTCGGCGCGCGGGAGGGGGCGAAGTATCTCGACCTCTTCGGGCTGGAGGGCGGCGTCGAGCTGGCCAACGTGGAGCTGAGCGCGGCCGTCGCCGCCCTGAAGAACCGGCAGATCGACGGCTTCGTCACCGCCGGGTCGTATCCCGCGCCCAACGTCGTCGAGGCGGCGGCGGGGACGGGGATCACGCTCCTGTCGATGACCGACGACCAGGTGACCATGACCGCGCGCACCCGCCTCGTCATCCCGGGCGGCACCTATGCGGGCGTCGACGAGGATGTCGTCACCACCTCGCTGCCGGTCATCGCCCACACCACGACCGCGATGGACGACGACACCGCCTACGCGCTGACCAAGGCGTACTGGACCGGCAAGGACGCGATGGGCGAGAACGCGGCGTGGTGGAACGGGGTCTCGGGCGAGATGCTCGCCAACGTCCACGGCAAGATTCACCCCGGCGCCCTGCGCTACTACGACGAGGCGGGGATCGACGTGCCCGAGGGGATGCGCTGATCATTGCTGCGGGGTGAGACGCCGGACGCGCCGCCCGGCCTGCCGCTCTGGGTGGGCCTGGGCTTCCTGAGCATCGGGTTTCACCTGTGGCTCGTCTTCAGCGGGCTGGTGCCGAACCTCGTCACCCGCCCGCTGCACATGGCGCTGGCGCTGCCCTGGGTCTTCGTCTTCGCGGCGCGCTCGCCGGCGGGGCGGTGGATCGGGGCCGCCCTCGCGGCCCTCGGCATCGCCTGCTGTCTCTGGATCGCGGCCAACGAGGCGCGGCTGGGCGACCAGTACGGCTATCTCGAAGGTCCGCTCCAGCTCGCCATCGCCGCCGCGCTCGTGGTCATCGTGCTGGAGATGGCGCGCCGCGCCGTGGGCTGGCCGCTGCCCCTCATCGCGGCGGTCGCGCTCGCCTACGGGATGCTGGGCCGGCACCTCCCCGGCGAGTTCGGCCATCCCGGCCTGCCCCTGCGCAGCTTCCTCGGCACCATCACGATCGCGGAAGGCGGGCTGTGGGGGAGCCTGACGGGCGTGTCGGTCTCGATCATCGCCGTCTTCGTCATCATGGGCGCGGTGCTGAACGCGGGCGAGGCGGGACAGGGCTTCATGAACCTCGCCAGCGCCGCCGCCGGACGCCTGCGCGGCGGGGCGGCGAAGGTCTCGGTCCTGTCCTCGGCCCTGTTCGGCTCCATCTCCGGCTCGGCCTCGGCCAACGTCGCCTCGACGGGGGCCATCACCCTTCCGGCCATGCGCCGACTCGGCTACCCCAAGCGCCTCGCGGGGGCGGTGGAGGCGGTGGCGTCCTCGGGCGGGCAGATCATGCCGCCCCTGATGGGCGCGGGGGCCTTCGTCATGGTCGAGCTGACCGGCATTCCCTACACCGCCATCATGGCCGCCGCCCTGCCGCCCGCGATCCTGTTCTTCGCCTGCGTCTGGATCGGCATCGACGCCTATGCCGTGCGCCACGACCTGAAACCCCTGCCGCGCGAGGCGATGCCGGGCGCGCGTCGGGTGCTGGTGACCGGCGCGTTCTTCCTCGTCCCCTTCGCGGTGCTGCTGGAGCGGATGTTCCGGGGCGGCTACACCCCGCAATACGCCGCCGCGAGCGCCATCCTCGCCGGGATCGCGCTCCTCGCCTTCGACGCCACCCTGCGCCCCTCGGCCCGCCGCTTCGGACGGCGCATCGTCAGGGCGGCGCTGGCGGCGGGGGAGCAGATCGCGGTCATCGCCTCGATCATCCTCTGCGCCGGCCTCATCGTCAGCGTGCTGGGCCAGACCGGCCTCGGCGTGAAGATCACCTCGCTTATCCTTTCGGCGGGGGGCGAGCGGCTCTGGCCCGCGCTCCTGCTGACGGCGCTCGCCTGCCTGCTGCTGGGCATGGAGGTGCCGACGACCGCCGCCTACGTCATCTGCATCTCCGTCGCCGGTCCGGCCCTGCAGGAGCTTGGCGTCGCGCCATTGGTCGCGCATCTCTTCGTCTTCTGGTTCGCGCTCCTGTCGACCATCACGCCGCCCGTCTGCGGCGCGGTGTTCATCGCCGCCGGGATGATCGGCGAGGACTGGCTGAAGACGGCGCTGACGGCGATGGCGCTGGGGGTGGGGCTGTACCTTATCCCCCTCGCCATGGTCGCGAACCCGGCGCTGCTCGCCTTGGGCGAGTCTCCCGGCGCGGCGATCCTGACCGCGGGTCAGGTCGGGGCGGGCCTCTTTCTCGTCTCGCGTGGGATCATCGCCCCCGGCGCGGCCCTGCGGCGGGGCTTGGGCATCGCGGCGGGGTTGGCGCTGCTTTTCGGGCCGCAAGTCGCGCGCGGGTAACGCTGTACAACCTTCGCCCGCCATGGTCTAAACCCCATATCGAGCCGACAAGGGACGACATGCGGATTCTCATCACGAACGACGACGGCATCGACGCGCCGGGCCTGGCCATCCTGGAGGCGGCGGCCCGCGAGCTGAGCGACGACGTCTGGACCGTCGCCCCGGCGACCGAGCAGAGCGGGCAGAGCCAGTCCGTGACCCTCGTCGATCCCCTGCGCCTCGCGAAGATCGGTGAGCGTCGCTACGCCGTGGACGGTACCCCCGCCGACTGCGTCACCGTCGCGCTCCATGCCGTGCTGGGCACCGCGCCCGACCTGGTGCTCTCGGGGGTGAACCAGGGGTTCAACATCGCCGACGACATGCCCTATTCGGGCACGGTCGGCGCGGCGCTCCACGCCGCCGGGGCGGGCCTGCGCGCCATCGCCTTCAGCCAGGCCTACAGGCACCTCGGACAGGAGGCGGACGAGGATATCTGGAGCGCCGCCCGCGCCCATTGCGCCGAAACCCTGCGCACGCTCCTCGCCGTGGATCAGCCAAAGAGCGTCGTCCTCAACGTCAACTTTCCCCCCGTCCCCGCCGAGTCGGTCGAGGGGCTGTCGGCGGTGCGCCAGGGCGTGCGCGCGCAGCATGAGGTGCATCTCGACGACCGGCAGGACGTGCGCGGCAGCCCCTATTACTGGGTCCGCTTCCGCCGCGATCCGGGCGATGCGCCGGCGGATACGGATCTGGGCGCGATGGCGGCGAACCGCATCAGCGTCACGCCGCTGCGCGCCGACTTCACCGCGCAGGACGCCCTCGCCCCCCTCGCGGCGGCGCTGGCCCGATGAACCCGGCGCGCGAGGCGTTCCTCGGGGCGCTGCACGATGACGGGGTCAGCGATCCGCGCGTGCTCGACGCGATGGCCCGCATCCCGCGCGACCGCTTCGTGGAGCCGCATTTCGAGGCCCGCGCCTACGACAACCTGCCCCTGCCCATCGACTGCGACCAGACCATCAGCCAGCCCTCCGTCGTCGGCCTGATGACCCAGGAGCTGGATGTCGGGCGGGGCATGAAGGTGCTGGAGGTCGGGGCGGGATCGGGCTACCAGACCGCGATCCTCGCCACCCTCGCGCGCCGCGTCTACGCGCTGGAGCGTCACGGCGCGCTGGTCGGCAAGGCCCGTGCTCGGCTCGACGCGTTAGGATTGTCCAACGTCGTTCTGGAACACGGCGACGGTTCGGAAGGCTGGCCCCGCCACGCCCCCTTCGACCGCATCCTCGTCGCCGCCGCCGCCGAGGACCCGCCCCGCCCCCTGCTCGATCAGCTCCGGGTCGGCGGTGTCATGATCCTGCCCGTCGGCGAGGAAGGAACGCTCCAGCAGCTCATAAAGGTCACGCGCGGGGTGGACGGGTATACCTATGACGAGCTGTCGAGTGTGCGTTTCGTGCCACTTCTGCACGGATTCGGCTGAACGGTCCCTTTGCGGGAACATTCCGGGTTTAAGGCTTTCTTAGTCTGGGTAGACTTTACTCAATATATCTTAATCGGTGAGAGGTGTCTCTTCATGTCGCGTCACAAGGGATTGAACCGGGCCTACGCCTCGGTCAGCGTCATGGCCGTTCTCGGCCTCCTGGCCGGGTGCTCGCAGCCCGCCTCCTACGCCACCGTCGATCTGGGCGGCAGCTACGGAAACGCCGCGCCGCAGGGGTACAGCGCCCTGTCGGGCCTGCCGGTCTACCAGGCCACGCAGGTCTACACGACGCCAGCCGCCCCCTATTCGCCCTCCCAGCCGCAGCTCGTCTACCGCGATGCGCCGGCCAACCAGGTCGCCTCGCTCTCGCCGGGATACGGTAGCTACGGCCAGTTGCAGCAGAGCTATCCGGTCTTCGATTCCGTCGCCCAGGGCACGATCCTGACCGACGAGACCATCCTGCGCAGCGACGGGTACATCGACGTCGGACCCTATGGCGGCCAGCAGACGGCGGTCCTGTCGCCGGGGGTCGGGTCCATCGGCTTCGAGCAGGCTCCGGTGATGACCGACGTGCCCCGATACGCCCCCGCGCCGGTCCAGCAATCCTACGCGCCGCAGGCCTTCGAGCCGCCGCCCTATTCGGAGCCGGTCCAGACCGCCCCGCTCACGACGGCACTCCTGCCCCCGCCCGCGCCTATGCAGCCCGCGCCTCTGCAGGTCGCTCCGATCTACGAACCGCTCGCCGCGCCTGTACAGGCCGCGCCTCTGCAGGCCGCGCCCCTGCAAGCGGCTCCGGTCGCCCAGCCGGACCTCTTCGCCGCGCAGCCAGCCCGCGACGACGTGCAGGGGGTGATCGACTATTACGACATCGGCAACCCCGCCACCCGTGCCCCCGCGCCGCAGAACGTGGCCCTGTCCGCGCCGCAGCCGGCCCCTTTGCAGGCCGCACCCATACAGGCCGCCCCGTCGCAATCCGCGCCGGTCTCGCAGATCGCGCCCGCGGGCGATATCGCGCTGCCTCCGGCCTCCCAGGCCTATCCCCGGCCCTATGAGGCGCTGCCCCCCGGCTTCTTCCCGACCTACGAGTTCCCGTCCGAGAACGATTTCATCTCGCAGGCCCCCGCGCCCGCCCCGGTCGAGGTCGCCGAACTACTCAACCCCGTTCTGACCGGCAACACGCTGACCGCCAATGACGGCATCGTCGTCGCGCCGACCCCGCGGATCGAGCAGGCCAGCGTCGCCACCGTGCCGGGCTTCCGGTACACCATCCAGCCCGGCGACACGCTCTACGCCATCGCCCGGATGCACGGCGTGACCCCGCGCGCCATCGCCATGGCCAATGGCCTGCCCATGGCCGGGACCATCTACGCGGGCAACACGCTGACCATCCCGACCGGGGGCCGGGGCACGGGTCGCCCCGAGACGCTGGGCGACGCCCCCATCGTCGTGCTCCAGAGCGCCGAGGCGATGCCCGCGCCGGTCGCGACCATGCCCCTGCCCGTGACGTCGCCCGCGCCGTTCGTCGCCGACGCCGCCTCGATCAACACCTACACCACCGACCTGACCGGCCAGTCCGGCGACACGATCACCATCGACGAGCTGGCGCGCATGTTCCGCGACCGCGAGAACGGCATGCCCGGCGCGGCGATGCCCGTCATCAGCGCCCAGACCGGCGAGGCCCTGCGCGGGCGCGTCGACCTGACGCCGACCGAGATCATCTCCGACCCGATAGGCGCGCGCATGGGTCCGACCGTCATCATGCCGATGGCGGAGGTGGCGGCCATGGCCGCGCCGGCACCCAGCGCGCGGCCCAGCTACGCCTGGCCCGTCCAGGGCGATGTCTTCCGCCTGCCCGCGGGCGGCATCGAGATCGGCGCCCCCGCCGGTCAGCCGGTGACGGCGGCGGCGGGCGGGCGCGTGGTGCATGTCGAGGACGGCCCGCGCGGAACGCTGGTCGTCGTCGAGCATGCCGACGGCTGGCGCTCCCTGACGCTCGGAATGCGCGAGGCGGTGGTGCAGGTCGGGCAGACCGTTCCCGCCGGCGGCACGCTCGGCATCACCGACGGCCGCCGCATCACCTTCGAGCTGCGCGACGGGGCCTCGAACGTGGCGGAGGCGCTGGGCATCCTCCAGGGCTGATCCTCCCGGCCCCTCCGGCAAGAAAGAACGCCCCGGACGCGAGTCCGGGGCGTTCTTCGTTCTCGGTAGAGAAAAACGGGCGGATCAGCCGCCCATCGTCTTCGCGACTTCCGCCGCGAAATCCTCCTCGACCTTCTCGATGCCCTCGCCCACGGCGAGGCGGCTGTAGGCGGCGACCTTCACGGGCGCGCCGATGTCGCCCTCGGCCTCGGCCACGGCCTTCTCGACGCTCAGGTCCGGGTTCATCACGAAGTCCTGCTTCATCAGGCAGACTTCCTGGTAGAACTTGTTCATCCGGCCCGTGATCATCTTCTCGATGACCGCCTCGGGCTTGCCGGATTCGCGGGCCTGCTCGGTCAGGACGTTCTTCTCGCGCTCGACGAGGGTGGGGTCCAGATCGTCGACGTCGAGCGAGGCGGGGCTGGTCGCGGCGATGTGCATGGCGATCTTGCGGCCCAGATCCTCCAGCTTCGCGGTGTCGCCGGTGGATTCGAGCGCGACCAGCACGCCGATCTTGCCCATGCCGTTCGCGGCGGCGTTGTGGATGTAGGACGCGACGATACCGTTCTCGACGGTCAGGCGGGCGGCGCGGCGGGCGGCCATGTTCTCGCCGACGGTGGCGACCTTGTCCTTGACGTGCTCCTCGACGGTCTTGCCGGAGGAGGCCACGGTCGCGGCCTTCACGGCCTCGATAACGTCCTGGCCCGTCGCGTCGACATCCTTCGCGACGCCCGCGATCTCGCCGACCATCTCCTGGAACTCGGCGTTGCGCGCGACGAAGTCGGTCTCGGAGTTCACCTCGACCGCCGCGCCGACGCCGCCCGAGGCGGCCACGCCGACCAGGCCCTCGGCGGCGGTGCGCCCGGCCTTCTTGTCGGCCTTCGCGATGCCCTTCGAGCGCAGCCAGTCGACCGCCGCTTCCATGTCGCCGTTATTCTCGGTCAGCGCCTTCTTGCTGTCCATCATGCCTGCGCCGGTCTTGTCGCGCAGCTCCTTCACCAGTGCAGCGGTAATCGCCATGGTGTTGCCTCCTCATGGGGCACCCGTGCCCCCGGACGGGGCAGGGCGCGGTACTGTAGATGACGGGAAGTCGCGCCCCATATCGGGGGCGCGCTCGGGTCTTTCAAGAGCGGACGGCTCAGCCCGCGGCGGGGACCGCCTCGGCCTCGGCGGGCAGCTCCTCGGCCATCGGCTCGTCCATCTCACCCATGTCGATGCCGGACGCGCCGGCGGCGACGCTGATGCCGTCGAGGGCGGCGGCGGCGATCAGGTCGACATAGAGGGAGATGGCGCGCGACGCGTCGTCATTGCCCGGGATCGGGTAGTCGATGCCCTCGGGCGAGCAGTTGGAATCGAGGACGGCGACCACGGGGATCTTCAGACGGTTCGCTTCCTTGATGGCCAGCTCTTCCTTGTTGGTGTCGACCACGAACAGCATGTCGGGCACCGACCCCATCTCCTTGATCCCGCCCAGGGCGAGGGAGAGCTTCTCCATCTTGCGCTGACGGCTCAGCAGCTCGCGCTTGGTGTAGCCCGTGCCGCCGTCCTCCAGTTCGGATTCGAGGCCCTTGAGCTGGTTGATGGACTTGGAGACCGTCTGCCAGTTGGTGAGCGTGCCGCCCAGCCAGCGGTGGTTGATGTAGTACTGCGCGCTGCGCTCGGCGGCCAGCGCGATCGGCTCCTGCGCCTGGCGCTTGGTGCCGACGAACAGCACGCGCCCACCCTTGGCCACCATGTCGCGCACGGCCACGAGGGCGGTGTGCAGCAGGGGCACGGTCTGGGTCAGGTCGATGATGTGGACGCCGTTGCGCGACCCGTAGATGTAGGTGTCCATGCGCGGGTTCCAGCGGTGGGTCTGGTGCCCGAAATGGACGCCGGCTTCGAGAAGCTGGCGCATGGTGAATTCCGGCAAAGCCATGAATCGTCTCCGTTTTCCGGTTTGTCCTCGGCGCGCCTGTCATCCCGCCGGAGCGGGACACCGGGTGGATGCGACGGGGATGTCTCCCCCGCGCACCCGAAAGCGCACCTGTGAAGTGGGGCGCGCATAGCCCTTTTGCGGCGCGCGCGCAAGGGATTTTCGGGAACGGATGCCGCCTCCGCGGATTCTCACACCCGGTACACGACAGAAGGAGATATCACCATGGCCGAGAAACCGACCACCTGCCTGCACCAGGTCAATTCCGGTATCCAGGACGTCCTGAAGGGATACGAGACCCTGAAGGAGCGCGCCGAGCCGGCGATCGCCGGCATCGTGGACGACCTCGACGCGATGCACCGCCGCCACGCCGCCGAGATCGGCGCGCGCCTCGTCGCCTATGGCGAGAATGCCGACGACGCCACCCTGCGCGGCACGTTCAACCAGGCGCTGACGACGGTGCGCGACTGGGTGGGCGACATGGGCGAGGACGCGCTCTCGTTCATCCGCACGGGCGAGCAGCGGATGCTCGACGTCTACGACGCCGCGCTCGCGGCCTGGGAGGCGCACGACGCGCCGAAGGACCGCGAGATCGTCGTCGCACAGGCGGACGAACTGCGCGGACGGGTCGAGACGCTGCCGAAGGCCTAGCCCCGCGCCAGCCGCGCGCGGTAGATGTTCATCCCCTCCAGGACCCGCTGCACGTAGTTGCGGGTCTCGCGGAAGGGGATGCGCTCGATCCAGTCGATCAGGTCGATCTCGCCGGTCCGGGGGTCGCCGAACTCGCGCAGCCAGCGATCCACCCGCCCCGGCCCGGCATTGTAGCCCGCGATGGCCAGCGGGTAGGACCCGTCGAACCGCTCCAGAAGCTGCGACAGGTAGCATTGGCCGATGCGGGCATTGTAGTCGCGCTCGCTGCTCAGGCGCGACAGGGAGTAGGGCAGGCCCGCCGCCTTGGCGGTCATCTTGCCGGTGCCGGGCATGACCTGCATCAGGCCCCGCGCCCCGGCCCCACTGCGCGCGCGCGCGTCGAAGCCGCTTTCCTGACGGATGACGGACAGGACCAGTGCGCGCTCGGGCGCGGCGATATCGGTGCAGCCCTTGCGCGTCATCGACAGGATGGGGTGCGAGATCTCCGGGATGAAGATCGACTTGCGGCGCAGCTTCGAGCCGATGCCGACGCTGATGCGGAACGCGCCGAGGCCCTCGGCATGCAGGCCCAGCGCCTTGGCCTCCTCGGGCGAGGCGCACAGCTCCAGCGCGTGATAGAAGAAGAGCCGCGCCTCCACGATCGCCCCGCCCAGCGCCAGCGCCGAGCCGACATCGACCGACGGATCGGTGACGCACGGCCCGCGCCGCGCCTCGATCCGGCGGGGGACGCCGTGGGAGAGGTTGCCGTGCAGGCGCTTGGCCGAAAGCTGGCCGTAGAAGGCGCTCGAATATTCCGCCGCGATGCCGTGCCAGCGGATCGCCTCCTCCGTCCGGCCCATCTCCGCGCTCGCCTCGCCCGCCCAGAAGGCGGCACGCGCGCGGCTGACGGGGGTGACGACGCCGTCGAGCAGGCGACTGAAATGCGCGAGGGCCTTTTCCGGCTCGTCCAGCTTGCGCAGGGCCAGCCAGCCGGCCAGCCATTCCAGCTCCGCGAAGGCGACCCCCTCGCTCAGGCCGTTCCCGGCGGCGAGGGTGTAGGCGCGGCGGAGATCGCCGTCCTTGATGGCCCCGCGCACGAAGACGGCGCGCTCGTCCGCCCATTTCCCGGGCTGGCCGAGCTGTCCGCGCGTCGAGGCCGAGACCATCATGGCCTCCGCCGAGGTGGTCAGGCCCTTCTTCTTGCGCCAGTGCATCCGTGCGTAGTTGAGGCCCGGGTCGTCCTTCAGCGCGGCGGGAACCTGCTTGACCAGCCCGTCCACGTTGCCCTTGGCCCGCAGCAGCGCGATGCGCGCCTCGCCGAGGCGGCGGATATCGCGCGGGACGCGGGAGAGGTGGCGCTCCGCGTCGCTGAGATAGGTCTTCCAGATCAGCGCATCGAGGCGCTCGGCGTGGAGGGGGGCGAGGGTCTTGCCAAAGGCGCCCAAGAGACGGCGCTCGTCCGCCGCGCCGAGATTCTTGCCAAGCCATGCCTCCTTCGCGATGACCCGTGCGTCCCCGGGCCGGCCCGCCCGCTCCAGCGCCAGCGCGTAGCGCGTCGCGGCGGGGCCGGTCTTCGGGGCGAAGCGGTCGAAGAAGCGGATCACCCGCGCATCGCCCGTGCTTCCGTCCAGCGCCAGCTCGCCCCGCACCTGGATCCGCGATTCGGACGGCCAGCCGGGATGCGCCTCGACCCAGGCCGCCATGCGCTCGAAATCGTCGATGCCGTCCTGACGCAGGCGCAGCCATTCGTAGGCGTCCGTCGCGGCCCGTTCGCCGGTCCTGCGTGCGGCGTCCCGGGCGGCGACCCACTGGCCGTCCTCCGCCCGCTCGACCATGCGCGTCAGCAGCGCCTCGTCCCCGGTGGAGAATTCGACGGCCCGGGCGGCGGACACGGCACCGATGGCGAGGGTGGCGGCAAGGGCGAGGATCGCGCGGCGGGGAAGGGGCATGGCCTGTCGGCTCCGTATCTGCGGCGCGGGCTTTACGACGTCCGGGGGACGATAGCAGGTCCCGGGAAAGGACGAAAGCGGCGCACCGCCCCGGCGGGCATCGCCCCCCGTGCGTCCCGCGTCCACGGAAAAGCGTTTGGCCCGCGCGCGATTTGGCTTAAGGATCGCGCTCCGAACCGCATTGCCGAACATCAGGGGCATTTTCATGGCCGACTCCACCGAACTCTCGTCCCGTCTGAAAGGGTCCTTCGTCGCGCTGGTCACGCCCTTCAAGGGCGGCGACGTGGACGAGGATGCCCTGAAGTCGTTAATCGAATGGCATATGGATAACGGAACGCACGGCCTGGTGCCCGTCGGCACCACCGGCGAATCCCCCACGCTCAGCCACGAGGAGCACGAGCGCGTCGTCGCCCTGACCGTCGAGACGGTGGCGGGCCGCGTGCCCGTCATCGCGGGGGCGGGGTCCAACAGCACGCGCGAGGCGATGGATTTCGTGAAACATGCCGAGGCGGTGGGCGCGGATGCCGCGCTGGTGGTCACGCCCTACTACAACAAGCCCAACCAGCGGATGCTGATCGAGCATTACCGCACGCTGCACGACAATTCCTCCGTGCCGATCGTGATCTACAACATTCCCGGGCGCAGCGTCATCGACATGACGGACGCGACCATGGCCGAGCTGGCGAAACTGCCCCGGATCGTCGGCAACAAGTGCGCGACGGGGGATCTCTCCCGCTGCGGGCAGGAGCGGCTCGACTGCGGCCCCGGCTTCGCGCTGCTCTCGGGCGAGGACGCGACGGCGGTGGGCTACAACGCCATGGGCGGGCAGGGCTGCATTTCCGTCAGCGCCAACGTGGCGCCCGCGGCCTGCTCGGCGATGCAGGCGGCGTGCCTGGAGGGCGACTACGCGACCGCGCTGGGCTGGCAGGACAGGCTCTACCCGCTGCACCGCGCGATGTTCCTGGAATCCTCCCCCGCCCCCGCGAAATACGCGCTGTCCCTCCTCGGCCTCTGCTCGGAGGAGGTGCGCGCGCCGATCTACGGATGCGCCGACGAGACAAAGACCGCCATCCGCGCGGCGATGGAGGGGCTGGGGCTGCTGTCGTAGGGCATCGCCTGTTGCCTCTCCCCCGCGCCGTCATCCTCGCAATCGTTCGCGCTGAAGGATGGATAGTCGGAACGAGTCCGACTATGACGGGTTGAGATGTCGTCCTACGCCACGGAGTTTCGATGGCCGCCAAGAAGAAGAAACCCGACGACAACAACAAGCTGGTCGCGGAGAACCGCAAGGCCCGCTACAGCTATGCCGTCGAGGACACGCTGGAGGCCGGGCTGCTGCTGACCGGGTCGGAGGTGAAGTCCCTGCGCGACGGGCAGGCGAACATCGCCGAGAGCTACGCCTCGCCCGAGAAGGGCGAGATGTGGCTCATCAACAGCGCGATCCAGCCCTATCCCCAAGCCAAGCACTTCAACCACGAGGAGCGCCGCCCCCGCAAGCTGCTGCTCAAGCGCCGCGAGATCGAGCGCCTCAAACAGGCGCGCGAGCGGCAGGGCATGACCATCGTGCCGCTCAAGCTCTACTTCAACGAGCGCGGTCTGGCCAAGCTGCTGATCGGCCTCGCCAAGGGCAAGAACGTCGCCGACAAGCGCCAGACCGAGAAGAAGCGCGACTGGGGCCGCGAGAAGGCCCGCCTGCTCCGCGACCGGGGGTAAGCGATACGGACCCCGTCCCCGGCTTGACCGGGGACCTCGATAGGCAGCGCTTCGTTCGTCGAGGCCCCGGGTCGTTGCCCGGGGCGGGGTGCTGGTACCTTCGATACATGTTGACATGGCCAATCGCTTCTCCTAGTTCTGTCTGAACAGAATGGAGAGAAAGAGCCATGACACTCACCGATGCGGAACAGGCCTTCGTCGTCCACTGGGGCGAGATGGGGTCGCGGTGGGGGGTCAACCGGTCTGTGGCGCAGATCCATGCGCTGCTGCATTTGGCGGGCAAGCCGATGACGGCGGAGGAGATCGCCGAGACGCTGACCATGGCCCGCTCGAACGTCTCCACCAGCCTGCGCGAGCTTCAGACCTGGCGCCTGATCGAGACGACGAACGTGCTCGGCGACCGGCGCGACCATTTCACGGCCGTCGCGGACGGGCTGGAGATGGCCAAGCGCATCGTCGAGGGCCGCCGTCAGCGCGAGTTCCTGCCCACCCTCTCGGCGCTGTCCACCATGGTCGAGACCGCGAAGGCGGACGGGGCCACGCCGCGCCAGTCCGTCGAGCGGATGGAATCCACCCTCGACCTCATGCGCCAGGCGGATGCGTGGTACCGCGAGATGAGCGCGCTATCGCCCAAGGTCCAGTCCGGTCTCCTGCGCATGGGCGCGCGTATCGCGAAGTTCCTGCCGACGCGGGACAAGGAGTAGACTTTTTTTGCCTTGTTATTTCTTTCCATACAGAAGCGACTGACCAAAGAGAAAGTACCATGACCCTCATCCTGCTCACCCTCGGTACCGGCATCGTCGTCGTGATGGGCCTGTCGATGCTGCTGCTCGAACTCGGCAAGGAATGCCGCAAGTGCCCCACCACCGGGCCGGCGGCGACCGCGGCGACGCTGAGCGTCATGGGGGCGTTCACCTCCATAGGCTTCGGCGTCGTCGCCCTCTTCGCCGCCTTCGCGGGCGAGCTGCACCTCGGCAGCCTGCCCACGGCCCTCGTCTCGACCGGCGGCGCGGCGGTGGTGCTCGGCATCGGCTTCTCCATCGCCGCGACCGCCCTGCGCGATGCGCTCAGCCGCGCGGGGCGCGAGACGAACGAGGCGATCCTGGCCCGGCGGGGGGAGGCGGCATGAGCGCCGCGGCCCGCAATCCCTGGGCACTGGCGGAACCGGCGGTGCGGGTATCCGCGCCACCGGCCCTACCGGAGAAGGCCGCCCGCTGCCCGCGTGGTCCCTACGCGCCGAGCGCGGGCAAGCTGGCCCGCTTCTGGATCGCCGGGCCGCTGACCCTGATCCTCTTCACGCCGATCCTGCTTGCGGGAGTCTTCGGCGCACCGACCATGCTGATCGGCATGGTGCTGGCCTACATGGCCCTGCGAACCGGGCGCGACGCTTATTCCGACTTCGCCGCTCTCGGCTTCCATGCCGGTCTCGCCACCATGATCGTGGTCGCCTTCATCAACGTGCAGGTCATCGGCATTTTCGTTCTCGGCCTGCTGTTCGGCCCGCTCATGGCGATGACGTTCCGCCTTGTCGCCGGACGCTGGCGACCGGATGACGAGCGCAACAAACCCCCGAAATATCCCGCCGCTTCATCCTGATCGTGCGCCGTACGCCATAAGCCGCGTTGACAGCGCGGGGCGCATCGACCATCTAGCGGCGGTCGCGTTCGTCCCGTCCGAAGAGAGGCACCATGGCTGTCGTCATCGTCGAATCCCCCGCCAAGGCCAAGACCATCGAGAAATATCTCGGCAAGGGGTTCGAGGTGGTGGCCTCCTACGGCCACGTGCGCGACCTGCCGTCGAAGGACGGGTCCGTCCTGCCCGAGAACGATTTCGAGATGAAGTGGGAGACGGGCGACGACCGCTCCCGCAAGCAGCTCAAGACCATCGCCGACGCGGTCAAGGGCACCGACAAGCTGATCCTCGCCACCGACCCCGACCGCGAGGGGGAGGCGATCTCGTGGCATCTGCTGGAGGCGCTGCGCAAGCGCCGCTCGCTCAAGAAGGACGTGCCGGTCGAGCGGGTCGTCTTCAACGCCATTACCAAGCCCGCCGTGCTGGCGGCGATGAAGAACCCGCGCGATGTCGACATGCCGCTGGTCGAGGCGTATCTGGCCCGCCGCGCGCTCGACTACCTCGTCGGCTTCAACCTGTCGCCCGTCCTGTGGCGCAAGCTGCCCGGCGCGCGCTCGGCGGGGCGGGTGCAGTCGGTCGCCCTGCGGCTCGTCTGCGAGCGCGAGACGGAGATCGAGCGCTTCCGCCCGCGCGAATACTGGTCCGCCCGCGCCCGCTTCGCGACGCCGAAGGGCGCGGATTTCGAGGCGCGGCTGACGGTGCTGGACGGGCGCAAGCTCGACCGCTTCGACCTGGCGACCGCCGAGGACGCGACCCGCGCCATCGAGGCCGTCGACGCGCGCGACTTCACGGTCGCGTCGGTCGAGGCGAAGCCCGCGACCCGCAACCCCTCGCCCCCCTTCATGACCTCCACGCTCCAGCAGGAGGCGTCGCGCAAGCTCGGCATGGGGGCCAAGGGCGCGATGCAGGTCGCCCAGCGCCTGTATGAACAGGGGTTCATCACCTACATGCGGACGGACGGCCTCGACATGGACCCGGACGCGGTGAAATCGGCCCGGTCGACCATCGACGGCCGCTACGGCAAGCAGTACGTGCCCGCCAAGCCGCGCGTCTACAAGTCGAAGGCGAAGAACGCGCAGGAAGCGCACGAGTGCATCCGCCCGACCGATTTCGACAAGGCGCCGAAGGACCTGAACCTCTCGGGCGACGAATTCCGCCTGTACGACCTGATCTGGAAGCGCGCCATCGCCTCGCAGATGGAAAGCGCGAAGCTGGAGCGGACCACGGTCGAGATCGCGAGCGCGGACAGACAGGTGGGCCTGCGCGCGACCGGGCAGGTGGTGAAGTTCGACGGCTTCCTCGCCGTCTACGAGGAGGGGCGCGACGACGCGCAGGATGATGAATCCCGCCTCCTGCCCCCCATGGCCCAGGGCGATGCGCTGAAGAAGGTCATCGGCGCGATGAAGGCCGATTTCGCCAAGGCGTCCGCCCCCAGGGAGGGCGAGGACGAGGGCGAGCTGGTGGAGAAGGAGACCGATCCCGCCACCGGGCTGACCGCCGTTCTCTCGAAGGACGAGAGCGCGCTGGCCGTCCAGCATTTCACCCAGCCGCCGCCGCGCTTCACCGAGGCATCGCTGGTGAAGCGCATGGAGGAGCTGGGCATCGGGCGGCCCTCGACCTACGCCTCCATCATCTCCGTCATCCAGGATCGCGGCTACGTCGAGAAGGACGGCAATCGCCTGATCGCCTCGGACAAGGGGCGCCTGGTGACGGCGTTCCTGGAGAACTACTTCCCGAAATACGTCGAATACGATTTCACCGCCGATCTGGAGGAGGAGCTGGACGGCGTCTCCGCCGGGAAGGTCGCCTACAAGGATCTGCTGTCGAGCTTCTGGCGCGAGTTCTCGCATACCGTCGAGGACACCAAGGAGCTGCGCACCCGCGAGGTGCTGGATCGGATCAACGATGCGATGGGCGACCATGTCTTCCCCGACCGGGGCGACGGGTCGAACCCGCGCGCCTGTCAGGTCTGCGGCAAGGAGGGACGCGCGGACGGTATCCTGTCGATCAAGACGGGGCGGTACGGGGCGTTCATCGGCTGCTCGAACCACCCCGAATGCAAGTTCACCCGCCCCTTCGGCGTCTCGGCCGAGGAGGCGGAGAAGCAGGCGGCGGCGTCGGTCGACGTGGAATTGGGGGTGGACCCCGAGACCGGCAAGCCGGTGCACCTGCGCTCGGGCCGCTTCGGGCCGTACATCCAGCTCGGCGAACCGGAAGGGGAGGGCAAGAAGAAGACGAAGCCGCCCCGCGCCTCGCTGCCCGACGGGGTGACGCCGGAGACGATCACGCTCGACATGGCGCTGAACCTGCTCTCGCTCCCCCGCGAGGTGGGCGCGCATCCGGAGGACGGCGAGCCGATCGTGGCGGCCATCGGCCCCTACGGCGCTTATGTGAAGCACGGCAAGACCTACGCGAACATGCCCGACTGGCGCGAGGTATTCGAGGTGGGCATCAACCGCGCGGTCGACCTGATCGCCGAGAAGAAGGCCAATCCCGGCAAGGGCCGGGGCCGCGCCGCCGCGAAGCCGCCGCTCAAGGATCTGGGCGAGCATCCGAAGGAGGGCGGCGAGATGAAGGTCCTCGAAGGGCGCTTCGGGCCGTACGTCAAGTGGGGCAAGGTCAACGCGACGATTCCGAAGGACACCAAGCCCGAGGACGTGACCGTCGAGATGGCCCTGGAGATGATCCAGAAGAAGCTGGACAAGAAGAAGTAGCCTTCGCCGCTATCCCGCCCGGGAACGATGGGGTTCCGGCGCGCGTTCATGACGAAATCATCCGAGGGAGGAGACCGTCTTGAGCGCAGACAAGGAACCGCGCCCCGACCATGAAGGGTCCGGCGGCCATAGCAGCGAGCGCAAGCGCCATCAGGACCGCGAGCAATTGCGCGACGGGGCCGACGAACCGTTGCTCCAGCGCGAGGGCGAGGCCGCGCGGGAGTATGCCGTCGAGGAGCGCGCCTACTCGCTCGACCCCGATGCGAAGCCCGCCGACGATCTGGAGAAGAAGACCGACAAGGAAGACCCGGGCCTGAGCGACCCCTCCCGCCGCCGGGGAGAGCGCGCTTGACGGTGTTTCCAATCGGTCGAGCCGATGAGCGCCATGTTTCACGCAGCTTTTGGCGCGAGACATGGGCCGACTTGTTCGGGAATGACCCGGAATATCCGTTTTCCATACGGGTCTGTCACCCCCGGGCGCGGCTGCTCTATATGATCTCTGGGATGAGCTAGCGCCGGCCGGTGATCCACCCGCCGCCCAGGACGCGCGTTCCCGTCGCCGCGTAGAAGACGCAGGCCTGCCCGGGGGCGACGCCGTCCTCCGGCTCCGACAGATGCGCCACCGCCGTCCCGTCCGGCCCCGGCACCACGCGGGCGGGCGTCGGCGGGCGGGTCGAGCGGACCTTCACGGCGACATCCCAGCCGCCCTCCGGCGCATCGGCGAACGCGCCGTCGCCCAGCCAGTTGATCTGGTGCAGCCGCACCTCGCTCGCGCCCAGCGCCTCGCGCGGGCCGACGATCACGCGCCGCGCCTCCGCATCGAGCTTCACGACGTAGAGCGGCTCGCCGCTGGCGATGCCGAGGCCCCGGCGCTGGCCGATGGTGTAGTTCAGCACGCCCCCGTGCTCGCCCAGCACCCGCCCGTCGAGATGCACGATCTCGCCCGGCTGCGACACGCCGGGGCGCAGCTTCTCAATGACGTCCGTGTAGCGGCCCTCGGGCACGAAGCAGATATCCTGACTGTCCGGCTTGTCGGCGACCGCCAGCCCGTGCCGCGCGGCCATCGCCCGCACCTCGGCCTTCGTCTCGATCCCGCCCAGGGGAAAGCGCAGATAGGCGAGCTGCTCGCGGGTGGTCGTGAACAGGAAATAGCTCTGATCCTTGGCCGGATCGGCGGCGCGGTGCAGCTCCGGCCCATTCGGCCCGTCGATGCGGCGGATGTAATGTCCCGTCGCCAGGCAATCGGCATCCAGATCGCGGGCGAGCTGCATCAGGTCCGCGAACTTCACCCGCTCGTTGCAGCGGATGCAGGGGATGGGTGTCGCGCCCGCCAGATAGGCGTCGGCGAACTCGTCCATCACCGCCTCGCGGAAGAGGGTCTCGTAATCCAGCACGTAATGCGCGAAGCCCATCGCGGCGGCGACCCGGCGCGCGTCGTGGATGTCCGCGCCCGCGCAGCACGCCCCCTTCTTCGCCAGGGCGGCCCCGTGGTCGTAGAGCTGCATCGTCAGCCCGATCACGTCGAAGCCCTGCTCCGCTAGCATCGCCGCAACCACGGACGAATCCACCCCGCCGGACATGGCGACGGCCACCCGGGTACGCTCGGGTTTCTTGGCGAAACCGAGACTGTCGGTCGTTTCAAGGCGTTCCATGGTTTCCATGCCGCGCATATCGCGTTCCGGCCCGTCCGCGTCAAGCCGCGCCGCGGAAGACAACGGGAACGGTTAATCGGAAAGGTTACTCAAGAAAGGGGTTAACTTATTTAAAATGCTGCGTTTTTCCGATTTGTTAGGGGGTCGATGTGTAAATTGTCCGCATGAGCCATCAACCGGACAAGCCGATGAGCGAGACCAATGAGAACCGTCCCCGATCCGTTATCGGGCCTGACGGTCAGCGTCTGACACGCAACGATCTGCCGCCCGCGAACACGCGGCGCTGGGTCATCCGCCGCAAGGCCGAAGTCGTCGCCGCCGTGCGTGGCGACCTCCTGACGCTCGACGAGGCCTGCGACTACTACAACCTCTCCCACGAGGAATTCGAGTGCTGGCGCAAGACGATCGACCGGCATGGCATCCAGGGGCTGCGCACGACCCGCATCAAGAAATACAGGCCGCATCAGCTATGACCGCCCCGATCCGACGCAGGGAGCCTTCCATCGCCTTCGGGATGCCGGAGGATGCGGCCTCCGTACCGCCGCTCCCGCCCGTGCCCGACATTGCCCCTGCGCCGAGCCTGCTGAGACGCACGCGCGGGCGGTTCGGCGCGCTGTGCCGCGCCATGGATCTCTCGCCGGGCATGGTCGAGGCGCTGGCCGAGGCGCTGGGGCCGCGCGACATGGACGAGGCGAGCCTCGCGCGCGCGCTCGATACGGTCTTCGATTTCGAGCCGGTCTCGCCGGGCACCACGCATCCGCTCGTGCTGATCGGCAGCGGCGCGGCGCTGAGGCGGCGCGTGGCGCTGTCGCTGGCGCAGCGGATCGAGTGGACCGGCCGTCCGGTGGCGCTCTACTCGCTGCGGGAGGGGCGCTTTCCGACGCCGCTGGCCATCTATTCCGGCGGGCTGGACGTGCTCTACACGGGGACGGTCGAGGCCTGCCTCGATGCCGTGCGCGCGCGGGACAGCGACGAGATGGCGATCGTCGACGCCTGCTGCCTCGACGACGGACCGGAGGCGGCCGCCGCGCTGTCCGGTCTCATCCGCGCCCTCGACGCCGAGGCCGTCTATGTCGGCGACGGCTCGACCCCCCTGCCCACGGGTTCGGAGGCGGGCGACGTGGAGCGCATGGTCCTGGCGGGTCGCCACGCGCCGCACAGGCTCGGCGCGCTCCTCGGGCTGGCGCACCGGCAGGGTTGGGCCATCGCGGGCCACCACTCCGCGGCGGGCATCTCCCGCCCCCTGACATCCGCCGTCCTGGCCGACCGCCTCATGCTGCTGACCCATTGATCCCGGCCCCGCCCGTCCCATTCGCGAACGAAAGGCCGTTCTCCCTTCCGGGGGGACGGCTTTTTCGGTTTCTTACGGAACCGGAGAGACGTATACGGAGTAAAGAGCCGGCCCGGTTTCGAATCAGTTACCGGCGCGTCCGCTGGCCATCGTGACGAGAGCGAGGCATGGATCTGGAGAAGCACAAAAGGGCCCTTTGCCAGCATATTCCGTCCGTTGACAGGGTTTGTTCAGTACACCGGCAAATACCTGCCAATGTTATCAATAGCTGGTGAGAGTTTTTTTACTTTTGTTTTCTAGCCTGCTTAACGATGATGATTAACCTGAAGGCGGTCGAGGGATACCATGCGAATCTTGCTGATTGAGGACGACAGCGCCATGGCGCAGAGCATCGAACTGATGCTCAAGCAGGACGGCTTCAACGTCTACACGACGGATCTCGGCGAGGAAGGTATCGACCTCGGCAAGCTGTACGACTACGACCTGATCGTGCTCGACCTGAACCTGCCGGACATGAACGGCTACGACGTGCTGCGCCAGCTCCGCGTCGCGAAGATCGGCACGCCGATCCTGATCCTCTCGGGCCTGTCGGGCACCGAGGACAAGGTGAAGGGCTTCGGCTTCGGCGCCGACGACTACATGACCAAGCCGTTCAACAAGGACGAGCTGATCGCGCGCATCCACGCCATCGTGCGCCGCTCGAAGGGGCACAGCCAGTCGATCATCACCACCGGCATGATCAAGGTGAACCTCGATGCCAAGACCGTCGAGGTCAACGGCAACCGGGTCCACCTGACCGGCAAGGAATACCAGATGCTGGAGCTGCTCTCGCTCCGCAAGGGCACGACCCTGACGAAGGAGATGTTCCTGAACCATCTCTACGGCGGCATGGACGAGCCGGAGCTGAAGATCATCGACGTGTTCATCTGCAAGCTGCGCAAGAAGCTGTCGAACGCCACCGGCGGGGTCAGCTACATCGAGACGGTCTGGGGACGCGGCTACGTGCTGCGCGAGGTCGAGGAAGAGACCAAGCCCGAGGCCGCCAGCGCCTGAAAGGACGACGCGCCGGTCGATCCGTGAGTTGCGAGACCCGCCCCCGCCAGGGCGGGTCTTTTCTTGTCGCATCGTCCCGGGAGGGGCGGCCCCCTATATTCCTTCCGAACCTGGGAGGAACGATCCATGGATACCGCCGCGCTGCTCGCCGCCGCCACCCTGCTGGGCGGCATGGTCTTCTTCAGCTTCGGCTTCGCGCCCGTCCTGTTCAAGCAGTTGCCGATGAAGCAGGTGCGCCCGCTGCTGCGCGGGACGTTCCCGTACTACTACCTCGCTGTCATCGCGGTCTCGGCCGTCGCCACGCTGCTGACGCTGACGGTCGGGACGATGCCCGCCCTGCTGCTGGGTGCGGTCTGCCTCGGCACGGTCTACGCGCGCCAGATCCTGATGGCGCAGATCAATGCCGCCACCGATGCGGGCGACGACGGGCGGTTCAAGGCGCTGCACGGCCTGTCGGTCGGCATCCAGCTCGTGCAGATCGGCTTGGCCGGCTGGGCCGTGGCGCTGCTGGGGTAGGGACCGTCATCTCCGCGCCGGGGGAACGCCGCCCACGAGATCGGTGATGGCCGCGGCGGCGGCGCGCACGTGCCCGGCCATCGTCTCCAGACCGGCATCGGGAAAGCGCACCGCCGGGCCGGAGACGGATACCCCCGCCACCGCCTCGCCCTCGGTATCGAAGATCGGGGCCGCGATGCAGCGCATCCCGAGATGCCGTTCCTCGTCGTCATAGGCCCAGCCCCGCGCCCGCGTCCGCGCGAGATCGGCCCGCAACGCCGCGTCGGTCGTCAGGGTGCGCGCCGTGTAGGCATCGAGGGGCGCGCGGGCCAGCAGGGCCGCCACCTCCGCCTCCGGCCACTGCGCGAGCAGCGCCTTGCCGATGCCCGAGGCGTGGAGCGGGCCGCGCGTGCCGGGGCGGAAGAAGGCGCGGACGGGGTTGTGCGATTCCACCTGTCCCATGAACACCACGCCCCGCGCATCCGCGATGGCCAGGTTCGCCGTCTCCCCCGTCTCGCGCATCAGGTGGCGCATCGGCTCCCGCGCCGCCTCGGCCACGCTGACCCGATGCACGAAGGCCCGCCCGATGCGGAACGCCTCGACCCCGATCATCCATTCCTGCGCCGTCCCGTCGAAGGCGACGATGCCGTGCCCCTGCATGGTGGTGAGCAGGCGATAGGCGGAGGAGGGCGGGATGCCGATCCGCGCGGCGATGTCCGACAGGCTACCCTTGCCCCCTTCCGCCAGCGCCGACAGGAGGGTCAGCCCCCGGTCCAGCGCCTGCACGACCCCGCCCGGCGCGGTGTCGTTCGCCCCGCTCCCCCGGGGCCGGCCGCGCGGACGCTTGGGCGTATCGGTCGTCGTCATGCTGCGGGTCGCCTCCGAATGATGTGCGGGATTCCGCATTTCCGGAGAGCGGAAAATAGGAAACCCTTGCCTGCGCAATCACCTAGCGTATTTTTGCGCATCGTGAAAATATTTTTCGGAAAAATTGAAAAAACGGTCGGGCGCGGTATCTTCCTCTTCAGCACCACGAGGAGGGTATCCCATGAGCAATCAGAACCCGGTCTTCATCCCCGGCCCGACGAACATCCCCGAGCGCCTGCGCCATGCGATGAACGTGCCCACCTTCGATCACCGCGCGCCCGATTTCGTGGACCTGCTCGACCCGCTTCTGTCCGACCTGAAGACGGTCTTCAAGACCGAGACCAGCCATGTCGTCACATTTCCGGCCAGCGGGACGGGCGGCTGGGAGGCGGCGATCACGAATACGCTCTCGCCCGGCGACCGGGTGCTCGTCGCCCGCTACGGCATGTTCTCGCACCGCTGGATCGACCTGTGCGAACGCCATGGCCTCGACGTGGAGGTGATCGAGCGGCCCTGGGGCGAGGGTGCGCCCGCCGACCTGTTCGCCGAGCGCCTGGCCGCCGACGGGGACCACGCCATCAAGGCCGTCCTCGTCACCCACAACGAGACCGCCACCGGCGTCGTCAGCGATATCGCCGCCGTACGCCGGGCGATGGATGCGAGCGGGCATCCCGCGATGCTCTACGCCGATTGCGTCAGCTCGCTCGCCTCGATGGACTTCCGCATGGACGAATGGGGCGTCGATCTCGCCGTCTCCGGCTCGCAGAAGGGGTTCATGCTCGCCACCGGCATGGCCGTCGTGGGGGTCAGCGAGAAGGCCGTCGCGGCGATGGACAGCGCCGCCTGCCCGCGCTGCTTCTTCGACTTCCGCGACATGATGGGCGCGAACGCGAAGGGCGGCTATCCCTACACGCCCCCCGTCCAGCTTCTGCACGGCCTGCGCGCCAGCCTCGACATGCTGCTGGAAGAGGGGCTGGAGGCCGTCTTCGCGCGCCATGCCCGCATCGCCGGGGGGGTGCGCGCGGCGGTCGATGCCTGGGGCCTGACGCTCTGCGCCAAGTCGCCCGACCTGTATTCCGATACCGTCAGCGCGATCTACGTCCCGGAAGGGTTCGACAGCGACGCCCTGACCGAACGGGCCTTCGGGGACTACGGCGTCTCCTTCGGCGTGGGCCTCGGCGAGATGGCGGGCAAGGCGTTCCGCATCGGTCATCTGGGATCGCTGACGGATGTCATGGCGCTGTCGGGGCTTGCGGCCATCGAGATGGCGATGAAGGATGAGGGCTACCCCATCGCGCTCGGCTCGGGCGTGGCGGCGGCGCAGGAGCATTACCGCGCGACCCGGGCGCGGCCCGACATGAAGGAAGCGGCATGAGCGATCTCGACCTGCCAGACTACGACGATGTGCTCGCCGCGCACGCGCGCATCGCGCCGCATATCCACCGCACGCCGATCCTGACCTCCGAGTATCTGGACGGCCTGACCGGGGCCTCGCTGTTCTTCAAGTGCGAGAACTTCCAGAAGGCCGGGGCGTTCAAGGCGCGGGGGGCCTCGAATGCCGTCTTCGGCCTGTCGGACGACCAGGCTTCGAAGGGCGTGGCGACGCATTCCTCGGGCAATCACGGCCTGTCGCTCAGCTACGCGGCGGGGCGGCGGGGCATCCCCGTCTCGGTCGTCATCCCCCGCACCGCGCCGCAGGCGAAGAAGGATGCCATGGCGGGATACGGCGCGCGGATCGTGGAATGCGAGCCGTCCACGTCATCGCGCGAGGCGACCTTCGCCAAGGTGCAGGAGGAGACCGGGGCCGATTTCGTCCATCCCTACAACGACCCGCGCGTGATCGCGGGGCAGGCCACCTGCTCGCGTGAGATGATGGAGCAGGTGGAGGGCCTCGACGCCGTGATCGCCCCCATCGGCGGCGGCGGCATGGTCTCGGGCACCTGCCTGACCCTTTCGAACATCGCCCCGCACGTGGAGATCTACGCCGCCGAGCCGGAGCAGGCGGACGATGCGTATCGCAGCTTCAAGGCCGGGCACATCATCGCCGACGATGCGCCGGTCACGGTCGCCGACGGGCTGAAGGTGCCGCTGAAGGAACGCACCTGGCATTTCGTCTCGAACCATGTCACCGATATCCTGACCGCCAGCGAGCAGGAGATCGTCGACGCGATGCACCTGACCTGGCAGCGCATGAAGATCGTCATCGAGCCAAGCTGCGCCGTGCCGCTGGCGACGATCCTCAAGAACCGTGAGGTCTTCGCGGGCAAGCGCGTCGGCGTCGTCATCACGGGCGGCAACGTGGACCTGAAATCCCTGCCGTGGATGACCTGAACCAGAAGGAAGAAGAGCGATGAACGCCTACACCAAGATCACCGACAACTACGAAGTCGGCTACGACATCCCCGCCGCCATCGGCATGGACGAGGCGGATATCCAGACGCCGTGCCTCCTCATCGACCTCGACGCCTTCGAGCGCAACGTGAAGAAGATGCGCGATCATGCCGCGAAGATGGGCGTGCGCCACCGGGTCCACGGCAAGATGCACAAGTCCGCGGACGTGGCGCATTACCAGATCGAGCATGGCGACGCCGTGGGCGTCTGCTGCCAGAAGGTCTCCGAGGCCGAGGCCTTCGCCCGGGCCGGGGTAAAGGACGTGCTCGTCTCAAACCAGGTGCGCGACCCGGCAAAGATCGACCGGCTGGCGCAGATCCCCAAGCTGGGCGCGCGGGCCCTCTGCTGCGTCGACGATATCGAGAACGTGCCCGACCTGTCGAACGCGGCGGTGAAGCACGGGACCGAGATCGAGTGCCTCGTGGAGATCGACTGCGGTGCGGGGCGCTGCGGCGTGACCACGACCGAGGACGTGGTCGCCATCGCCAGGGCCATCGACTTCGCGCCGAACCTGAAGTTCGCCGGCATCCAGGCCTATCAGGGCGCGATGCAGCATCTCGACAGCTACGACGAGCGCAAGGCCAAGATCGACATCGCCATCGCCATGGTCCGCGACGCGGTGGAGGGGCTGAAGGCCGCGGGCCTCGAATGCGACATCGTCGGCGGCGGGGGGACCGGGTCGTATTACTTCGAGGGCAATTCGGGCGTGTACAACGAGCTGCAATGCGGCTCCTACGCCTTCATGGACGCCGATTACGGCCGTATCCTCGACAAGGACGGCAAGCGCATCGACCAGGGCGAATGGGAGAACGCGCTGTTCATCCTCACCTCGGTGATGAGCCACGCAAAGGCCGACAAGGCCATCTGCGACGCAGGGCTGAAGGCGCAGTCGGTGGATAGCGGTCTGCCGGTCATCTACGGGCGCGATGACGTGGAATACGTCAAGTGCTCCGACGAGCACGGCGTCATCGCCGACCCGAAGGGCGTGCTGAAGGTCAACGACAAGCTGAAGCTCGTGCCCGGCCATTGCGACCCGACCTGCAACGTCCATGACTGGTATGTCGGCGTGCGCGACGGCAAGGTCGAGGCCCTGTGGCCGGTGACGGCGCGGGGTCTGGCGTATTGACGACGGCGATTGGTGACTGCATATCTTCGTGATGTGCAGTCACTTTTCAGGAGGTGCCCATGGCCATGTCGATCCGGGGATTGCCCGATGACGTGAAGGACGGTCTGAGAGTCGAGGCAAAGCGTCAAGGCAAGTCGCTGAACGCGCATGTCGTGGAAATCCTCTCCCGCGAAGTCGTGGACGAGGACCCTGTCGTGAAGATCGCCAGATCGTATGCGGGGAAGTACACGCGCGAGGACATGCTGGAGGCTCGACGGTTGGAGCGGGAAGCCGCGCTCGACTGGAGCATGTATGGCGACGACGATGATCCATCTGGACGGTAGCGTCATAGAGGCGATCATTTCCGGGGAATGGAACCTTCAAGAGCCGGCAGCCATGAGCGCCATCGCTTATTCCGAGGCGATCAGGGGCGCGGTTCTCAGTCCGACGAGTGGTTTTCTCATCGACAAGGCGTCGTTCGTTCGCAAGATACCACTCGACAGGATAATCTCCTTCGATCGCGACATCGCCGAAATCTTCGCGGACCTCTCCCCCGGACGTACCGGCGGACAGCAGGCCCGCGACCTGATGATCGCCGCGACCGCCATCGCCCGGGGGGCGCGGCTGGCGACGAACGACCGGCGGCTTGCCGCGCTGCACGGGGCGAGCGTGCCGGGGCGCGCACCGCTCGACATCCTTCATATCGAATAGGAATTCATCCCATGCTCATCGTCTCCGAAGAGGCCTGCAAGGCCGTCATCGACCGCGCCGCCGCCTTCACCGCCGTCGAGAGCGTCTTCGGCGCGATGGCGCGGGGGGATGCGTACAACTTTCCGGTCATCCGCGAGGCCATCGGCCATGCCGATGCGCTATACGGGTTCAAGTCCGGCTTCGACCGGGCGGGCATGGCGCTGGGGGTGAAATCGGGCGGATACTGGCCCGGCAACGCGGCGAAGGGGCTGACGAACCATCAGTCCACCATCTTCCTCTTCGATCCCGATACGGGCCAGCTCGCCGCGCTGGTGGGGGGCAACTACCTGACGGCGATGCGCACGGCGGCCTCGTCCTCCGTCTCCATCGCCCATCTGGCGCGCCGGGACGCGAAGGTTCTCGGCATGGTCGGGGCGGGGCACCAGGCTGCCTTCCAGCTGCGCGCCGCCGCCGAGCAGCGCGATTTCGAGCGTGTGGTCGCGTGGAACTTCCACCCCGACATGCTCCCCGCGCTGGGCAAGGTGGCCGAGGAGATCGGCCTTCCCTTCGAGGCGGTCGAGCGCGAGCGGCTGGGCGCGGAGGCGGACGTGATCGTCACCATCACCTCGGCCCATGACAGCCTGCTGATGCGCGACTGGGTAACGCCGGGCACGCATGTCGCCTGCATGGGCACGGATACGAAGGGCAAGCAGGAGGTCGACCCGGCGCTCGTGGCCGCGGCGACGGTCTTTGCCGACGAGGTGGCGCAATCGGTCTCCATCGGCGAGGCGCAGCACGCGGTCGCATCCGGCGCGCTCGCCGAGAGCGCCATCACGCCCATCGGCGCGGTCATCAACGGCGATCATCCGGGGCGGACGTCCGATGACGAGATTACGCTGTTCGACGGGACGGGTGTGGGTCTTCAGGACCTCGCCGTCGCCTCGGTCGCGGCGAAACTGGCCGAAGAGCGGGGCGAGGCGCAGGTGGTGGCGCTGTAGGGAAAACGCTCTGCCCCGCACTCGATGCGGGGCCTATCACCGTCGAGAGCTTCGTTCGAACAGGTCCCGGATCAAGCCCGGGGCATAGCATGTGTTCAATCACCCGTTCTCGCGCAGGATGCCGCCCGCGAGGTAGAGCGAGCCGCAGATGAGGATGCGGGGCGGTTCCAGATCGGTGCTTTCCTCGCCGCCGACGAGGCGCAGGGCGGTCGCCACGTCCTCCACCGCCACCGCGTCGAGATCGGCGTCGAGGGCCGCGTCCATCAGGTCCTCGGCGGGGATGGTCGCCTTCTCGCCGGGGATATCGACGCAGTAGACCCGGCGCACGAGGCCGTGGAACGGCTCCAGGTAGCCGGTCGGGTCCTTCGTGTCGATCATGCCGCAGACCATGTAGAAGGGCTTCGAGCCGTGCTCCTCCATGTCGGCGATGAGGGAGGCGACCGCTTCGCCCGCCGCCGGGTTGTGGCCGCCGTCGAGCCACAGCTCCGCCCCTTCGGGCGCGATATCGACCAGGGGGCCGTGGCGCAGGCGCTGCATCCGGGCGGGCCATTCGGCGCGGGTGACGGCGGCGCTGGCGACGCGCTCCTCGGCATGGCCCAGCAGCGACAGCGCCATGATGGCCGCGCCCGCGTTCTCCAACTGGTGCTCGCCGGGCAGGACAGGGCGGGGCAGATCGAGCAGGCCGTCGGGGTATTGCACCGAGAAGCCGTTCGCCTCGCGCCGCACCGACCAGTCGGCGCCGAGGGCGTGAACCGTCGCCCGCTGGCGCGCGGCCCGCTCCGCGATGACCTTCAGCCCGGCCTCGTCCTGCCGCCCGACGACGACCGGGACGCTGGGCTTGATGATGCCCGCCTTCTCGCCTGCGATCTCCGCGATGGTATCGCCGAGATAGCCCTGATGGTCGAGCGAGACGGGGGTGATGACGGTCAGCGCCGGGGTCTCGACCACGTTCGTCGCGTCGAGCCGCCCGCCGAGGCCGACCTCCAGGATGCAGTAATCCGCCGGGGTCCGGGAGAAGGCGAGGAAGGCGGCGGCGGTGGTGATCTCGAAGAAGGTGATCGCGTTACCGTCGTTCGCGGCCTCGCATTCCGCCAGCAGGGCGGCGAGCGCACCCTCGTCGATCAGCTCTCCGGCGAGACGGATGCGTTCGTGGAAGCGGGCGAGATGGGGCGAGGTGTAGGCGTGGACGCGCTGGCCCGCCGCCTCCAGCCCCGCGCGCAGGAACGCGCCGGTCGAGCCCTTGCCGTTCGTCCCCGCGATGTGGATGACGGGGGGCAGGGCGCGCTCGGGGTTGCCCAGCCGGTCGAGCAGCCGGGTAAGCCGGTCGAGGGACAGGTCGATCAGCTTCGGATGCAGGTCGAGCAGGCGCGCGAGGACGGCGTCGCTGGTGACGGCGTCGCTCATGCCTTGGAGGCGTCGGGCGCGGGCAGGGCTATGGCCTCGCCGCCGTCGGACGGGGCGGGCAGCGCCTCCTTGTGGGCGGGCAGCTTGAGCATCAGGCGCAGCAGCCGCCCGATGGCTTTCGGCATCTCCCGCCGATCGACCACCATGTCGAGCATGCCGTGTTCGAGCAGGTATTCGGCCTTCTGGAACCCCTCCGGCAGCTTCTCGCGGATCGTCTGCTCGATGACGCGCGGCCCGGCGAAGCAGATGAGCGCCTGCGGCTCGGAGATCTGCACGTCGCCGAGCATCGCGTAGGAGGCGGTGACGCCCCCCGTCGTGGGATGGGTGAAGACGGAGATGTAGGGCAGTTTCGCCTCACGCAGCATCTGGACGGCGATGGTGGTGCGGGGCATCTGCATGAGTGAGAGGATGCCCTCCTGCATCCGCGCGCCGCCCGCGGCCGAGAACATGACGAAGGGCGCGTTCTCGTCCACGGCGGCCTGCGCGCCCGCCAGGATCGCGTCGCCGGCCGCGACGCCCATCGACCCGGCCATGAAGGAGAAGTCCGACGCCGCCGCGACCGCGCGCACGCCCAGGATCTCGCCCTTGCCGATGACGATGGCGTCCATGCGCCCG
This sequence comes from Paracoccaceae bacterium, assembly GCA_020629115.1. Taxonomy (GTDB): domain Bacteria; phylum Pseudomonadota; class Alphaproteobacteria; order Rhodobacterales; family Rhodobacteraceae; genus JAHDDY01. The sequence goes on from JAHDDY010000015.1 coordinate 30,572, forward strand.
CTCGCCTTGCGCGCTTCCTTGAGGCGCTCGGTATAGCGCCGGGTATCGCGGAAGCCCAGGGGGTCGGTCACGGGCTGGGGCGGTTCGACCTGCTTGAAGGCACCGTTGTCGAACAGCGCCTCGAACCGCTCCAGCGGGGCGATGCGCATGTGGTGGGAGCAGTAGGGACAGACCTGGCGCGACTCCGTCAGCTCGCGATGAAAGATCATCTGGCTGCAATCGGGGCACTTGACCCAGAGATTGTCGGGCGTCTCGCGGCGGTTCAGCAGGGTGCCGATGCGGGGGCGGACGTAGTTGGTGATCCAGTTCATCGCGGGGGCATCCGGTGCTGGGGGCGCGGCGTCATGCGCGACAACCTATCACCCGCGCGCGGAATGAACAGCCTCGGCCAGCGATTTCACGAAGGCGGTGACGTTCTTCACGAGGCCGACCTTCGGCCCGCCCTTCTTGTCGAGCCGCCCGGCGATGGTATCAACGATGGCCGAGCCGACGACCACGCCATCGGCCACCCCGGCCAACGCCGCGCCCTGTTCGGGGGTCTTCACACCGAAGCCGACGACGACGGGGAGGTCCGTCTTGTCCTTGATCCGCCTGACCGCGCTCTCCACGGCCTCCGTCGTCGCACTGCCCGCGCCGGTGATGCCGGTGATAGAGACGTAGTAGACGAAGCCGGACGTGTTCTTCAGCACCGTCGGGAGCCGCGCATCGTCGGTGGTCGGCGTTGCGAGGCGGATGAAGTCGATCCCGGCCTCACGCGCGGGGATGCAGAGTTCCCCGTCCTCCTCGGGCGGCAGGTCCACGACGATCAGGCCGTCGACCCCGGCCTCCTTCGCATCCCTGAGGAACGCCTCGACCCCATGGTTGAAGATGGGGTTGTAGTAGCCCATCAGCACGATGGGCGTCTCGTCGTCGCCCTTGCGGAAGGTGGCCACGGCGTCGAGCGTCTTCTTCAGGGTCTGCCCGGCAGCGATGGCGCGCTGGCCGGCGAGCTGGATGGCGGGGCCGTCGGCCATCGGATCGGTGAAGGGCATCCCGATCTCGATGACGTCGACCCCCGCATCGGGCAGGCCCTTGAGCAGCTTGCCGAAGGTGGTCGGCGTCGGATCGCCCGCCATGACGAAGCTGACGAACGCCGCGCGGTTCTCTTCCTTCAGCGTCGCAAAGCGTCGTTCGATGCGCGACATGGGCACTCTTCCTTCCGGGGGGCGCGGGCGTGGCCTGCGCGTGCTGATCGTCTGGATCGTGTATCTAGAGGTTCGCCCCGCGCGGGTCCAGCCCCGCGCGATGCCTATATCTCCGTGCCGAGGGCCTCGGCGACGGTGAAGATGTCCTTGTCGCCGCGTCCGCACATGTTGAGGACGATGACCTGCTTCTTGTCCATCTGCGGCGCGATCTTCATCACGTGGGCGAGGGCGTGGGCGGGTTCGAGCGCGGGAATGATGCCCTCCATCGCGCAGCAGAGCTGGAACGCCTCCAGCGCCTCGTCGTCGTTGATGGCGACGTATTCGACGCGCTCGGCCTCCTTCAGCCAGGCATGTTCCGGCCCGATGCCGGGATAGTCGAGACCGGCGGAGATGGAATGCGCCTCCACGATCTGGCCGTCATCGTCCTGGAGCAGGTAGGTGCGGTTGCCGTGCAGCACGCCGGGGCGGCCGCCGGTGAGGGAGGCGGCGTGCTCGTCGGTATCGACGCCCTTGCCGCCCGCCTCGACCCCGATCATGCGCACGTCGCGCTCGTCGAGGAAGGGATGGAACAGGCCCATCGCATTCGAGCCGCCGCCAATGCAGGCGACCAGCGTGTCGGGCATCCGCCCTTCGGCATGCTTGATCTGGCTTTTGGCTTCCCACCCGATGATCGACTGGAAGTCGCGGACCATGGCGGGATAGGGGTGCGGGCCGGCGACGGTGCCGATGCAGTAGAACGTGTCCTCCACGTTCGTCACCCAGTCGCGCAGCGCCTCGTTCATCGCGTCCTTGAGCGTCGAGCGACCGGAGGTGACGGGGATCACCTCGGCCCCCAGCAGCTTCATGCGGAAGACGTTGGGCTTCTGGCGCTCGACGTCGGTCGCGCCCATGAAGACCACGCATTTGAGGCCGAATTTGGCGCAAACGGTCGCGGTGGCGACCCCGTGCTGGCCCGCGCCGGTCTCGGCGATGATGCGCGTCTTGCCCATGCGCCGGGCGAGGAGGATCTGGCCCAGCACGTTGTTGATCTTGTGTGCGCCGGTGTGGTTCAGCTCGTCGCGCTTCATGTAGATCTTCGCGCCGCCCAGATGCTCCGTCAGGCGGGAGGCGAGATAGAGCGGGGAGGGGCGGCCCACGTAGTAGCGCCAGAGATTCTCCATTTCCTTGCGGAAGGACGGGTCCGTCTTTGCCTCGTCCCACGCCTTTTCCAGATCGAGGATCAGCGGCATCAGCGTCTCGGCCACGAAGCGCCCGCCGAACTGGCCGAAGCGGCCTTCCTCGTCGGGGCCGGTGCGAAAGCTGTTGTGGTCCTGGGCGGTCATGGCGTGTCCTCGGGGCAGGCGGATGATCGTGCGATGACTGGCTTTAGTCCGGTTCGGGAGGAAACGAAACCGTTTTCCGAGGGGGCGGGGCAGGGTGCCGCGCATGGCGGGCGGGATCGCGGCGGTTGAGGCGCGCCCCGAATGGGCCTATGCCTCTCCGGCCATCCGGGAGGGGACGAGCCATGAAGACCCGCGCCGACAAGATTCGCGATGCCGAGGCGGAGGGGCTGGCCTTTCCCTTTCCCGATCCGCCCGCGCCGGGGGAGGCGGTCGCGGTCGCGCCCGGTGTCCTGTGGCTGCGCCTGCCGCTGCCGATGGCGCTCGACCATGTGAACGTCTATGCCCTGGAGGACGGGGAGGCGGGCTGGGTGCTGGTCGATACAGGCATGGATACGCCCACCACCCGGGCGGCATGGGAGGCGGCGCTGGACGGGCCGCTCGCCGCGCGCGGCGTCTCGCGCATCCTCGTCACGCATTTCCACCCCGACCATATCGGCCTCGCCGGATGGCTGTGCGAGCGGACCGGGGCGCCGCTGGTGACGACGCGCACGAGCTATCTGCTCGCCAAGGCGCTACAGCTCGACGAATGGGACGAGCCGCCCGCCGGGGCGGTCGCGTTCTACAGGGCGGCGGGCTACGGCGAGGCCGAGATGGAGGCGCTGCGCGCGCGGGCGAAATACGGCTTCTCCCGGGTGTGTGCGCCGCTGCCGGTCGGGTTCCGGCGTATCGCGGAGGGAGGCGTCCTGCACGTCGGGACGCGGGAGTGGCGGGTGCTGACGGGGCACGGCCATGCGTCAGAACACGCGGTCTTGTGGTGCGAGGCGGATGGGCTGGTGCTGGCGGGGGATCAGGTCCTGCCGCGCATCACCTCGAATATCGGCGTCTATCCGACCGAACCGGAAGGCGATCCGCTGGGGGATTTTCTCGAGTCCTGCGCGGCGTTGCGCCGGTCGCTGCCGGAAGGGGCGCTGGTACTGCCGGGACATAACGAGCCGTTCACCGGCCTGCATATCCGTCTCGATCAGCTCATCGCCCATCATACGGAGGCGCTCGATGCGCTGCACGGAGCGCTGGGCGAGCCGCGGACAGCGCTGGAATGCTTCGATGTGCTGTTCGACAGGGAGATCGGCGACAGCCTGCGTGGATTCGCGATCGTGGAAGCCGTCGCCCATCTGAACCGCCTGTGCGCCGCGGGGCGGGCACGGCGGGATGCGGCGGGCGGGGTGCATCGCTACATCGCGATCTAGCCCCGCCCGCCGTTCTTCAGGCGCTTACTGGTAGTACTGCGCGTCGGCGAGGCGGTATTCCAGACCGTCCTCGCGGCGGCATGCCTGCTCGGCACCCGTCGGGTCGCCGACCCAGCTCACGACCTGTCCGCCAGCGGCGAAGCAGGCGTCCATGACGGCCGTGTTGCCACCCAGCGGGGTGGCGGCCGATGCCGTGTTGCCGGCTGCGGTGGTGGCGGGGTCCATCAGCGAGCTGTCGTTGCCGCTGGGCATCTGGCCCGGCTCACGCATCACCATGTTGTCGTTGATCATCGCCTCGGCGGGCGTGAGGCCGGTGGGCATACGCGTCGTCGCGGTGGTGTAGGGGTCCATCAGCGAGCTGTCGTTGCCGCTGGGCATCTGACCCGGGTTGCGGAAGACCATGTTGTCGTTGATCGCCGCTTCGGAAGGCGTCAGGCCGGTGACGCTAGGGTCGGCGGCGCGGGTGTAGGGGTCCATCATGGCGGATTCGTTGACCATGCGGGTCGGGCTGGTGATGACGCCCATGTCGTCGACCAGGGCCTCGGCAGCGGTCAGGTTGCTGGCGGCGGTCTGCGTGACGGCGTTCGGAGCGGACGGCGCGGCGGCCGGCGTGGAGACGACCGGCTGGTTGTAGACGGGGGTCGGGTCGTTCATCGTCGAGCAGCCGGCCAGGGTCATGGTGCCCAGGGCAACGGCGGTCATGGTCGTGCGGATGTTCATGGAGTATCCTTCTCGTATGTCGTTGAGCGTTACGTATGGCTGAACAATGCGCCGTAGGGGGATGTGTTCCAAAATTTAAAGACTTCGACTCCTGAGCATGTTTTTTCGCTCTTCATCCGGTCTCCATGCCCCTACGACAGCGTTTTCGCCGGGTAGAACCCTAGCTAAGGTGCAGACCGCAAAAGTCACAGGAGAATGCGATATGGACGGCAAGACGGTTTTCATCTCGGGCGGCAGCCGCGGTATCGGGCTGGCCATCGCGGAAGCCTGCGCGAAGGCGGGGGCGAACGTCGCCATCGCCGCCAAGACCGACCAGCCGCACCCCAAGCTGCCCGGCACCATCCACACCGCCGCCGAGGCGATCCGCGCCGCCGGGGGCCAGGCCCTGCCGCTCGTCTGCGATATCCGGGACGAGGCGCAGACCGCCGCCGCGGTGGATCGGACGGTCGAGGAATTCGGCGGCATCGACATGGTGGTCAACAATGCCAGCGCCATCAGCCTGACCCCCACGGCGGCGACCGACCTCAAGCGGCTCGACCTGATGCTCGGGGTGAACGCGCGGGGCACGTTCTGCGTGACCAAGACATGCCTGCCGCATCTGATGAAATCGGCAACTCCGCATGTCCTGACCCTGTCGCCGCCGCTGGACCTGCGGACGATCTGGTTCAAGAACCATCCGGCCTACAGCCTCGCGAAATACGGCATGAGCCTCCTGTCGCTCGGCTGGGCGGGGGAGTTCGCCGGCAGGATCGCCGTCAACTGCCTCTGGCCGCGCACGACCATCGACACGGCGGCGGTGCGCAACCTGCTGGGCGGCGATTCGATGGCCTCGAAATCGCGCACGCCCGAGATCATGGGCGACGCGGCGGCGGCGATTTTGTCGAAGGGGACGGATTTCTCGGGCTGGTTCTGCCTCGACGATCTTGTCCTGGCCGCCGAGGGGACGACCGATTTCGAGCAGTATTCGGTAACGCCCGGCTCGAAGCTGCAACTCGACTTTTTCATCCCCGAGAACGCGCCGGAACCGGAGGACGCGGGCGGCACGGTCGGCTGGCGCGAGCCGGTGCTGCCGTTCGGCGGGGCGTAAGCGTAGATCGTTGCGTAATGCGCCCCGTCCCCGGCGAAGACCGGGGACCTCGCAGAGCAGCGCGTCGATCATCGAGGCTCCCGGTCTTCGCCGGGAGCGGTGGTTCGCTTAATTATCCAAGAAGCTTCGCAGCTTCCGCGACCGCGACGGATGCTTCAGCTTCCTCAGCGCTTTCGCCTCGATCTGGCGGATGCGCTCGCGGGTCACGCTGAACTGCTGGCCCACCTCCTCCAGCGTGTGATCGGTGTTCATGCCGATGCCGAAGCGCATGCGCAGCACGCGCTCCTCGCGCGGGGTGAGCGAGGCGAGGACGCGGGTGGTGGTGTCCTTGAGGTTCGACTGGATGGCCGAATCGAGGGGCAGGACGGCGTTCTTGTCCTCGATGAAATCCCCGAGCTGGCTGTCCTCCTCGTCGCCGATGGGCGTCTCCAGCGAGATCGGCTCCTTGGCGATCTTCATCACCTTGCGCACCTTCTCCAGCGGCATCTGGAGTTTGTCCGCCAGTTCCTCCGGCGTCGGCTCGCGGCCGATCTCGTGCAGCATCTGGCGGCCCGTGCGCACCAGCTTGTTGATCGTCTCGATCATGTGGACCGGGATGCGGATCGTGCGGGCCTGGTCGGCGATGGAGCGGGTGATGGCCTGGCGAATCCACCAGGTCGCGTAGGTCGAGAACTTGTAGCCGCGCCGGTACTCGAACTTGTCGACCGCCTTCATCAGGCCGATATTGCCTTCCTGGATCAGGTCGAGGAACTGCAACCCGCGGTTGGTGTACTTCTTCGCGATGGAGATCACGAGGCGCAGATTGGCCTCGACCATCTCCTGCTTGGCCTGCCGGGCCTCCTTCTCGCCCTTCTGGACGGTCTGGACGATGCGGCGGTATTCGGGGATGTCGACGCCGATGAGCCGCCCGACCTCGGCGATGCCGTCGCGGATCTCGGCCACCTTGTCGCCGTCGGCCTCGACCATCTTCGCCCAGCCCTTGCCCTTGAGCTTGCCGACGCGCTCGATCCAGGCCGGGTCCAGCTCGGACCCCTGATACTCGGCGATGAACTCGGGCCGCTTGACCTTGTGCTTGTCGGCCACCTTCACGAGCTGGGTCTCCAGCCCCATGAGGCGGCGGTTGATGCCGTAGAGCTGATCCACCAGCGTCTCGATGCGCTGGTTGTTCAGGTGCAGGCTGTCGACCTTGCGCACCAGTTCGCCGCGCAGGCGCTGGTAGGTCAGCTCCTGCTTCGCGGTGAAGGTCGAGGATTTGGACGTGGCGGCGGCGATGCGCTCCTGCTGCATCTTGCGCAGGCCCCGGTACGCTTCGGCGATCTCGCCCAGCGTCTCAAGGGCCTGGGGCTTGAGCTGGGCCTCCATGGCCGAGAGCGAGAGGGTGTTGTCGTCGAAGTCGTCCTCCTCCTCGGCGTTATCCTCGCCCGGGGTCTCGGCCTCCTCGCCCTCGCTCTTGCCCTCTTCCTCGTTCTTCTTCCTGGCCTCCTCCTCCAGACGCTTCTTCTCCGCCTCGGCGGCCTTGGCCTGTTCGGCCTCCTCCTTGGCGTTCTCGATGCGCTGGGATTCGGGGATGGAGCCGGCGTTCGGGTCCTCGAAGGTCTTGCCGAAGGTCGCGTCGAGGTCGATGACGTCGCGGAGGAGGATCTCCCCCTCGATCAGCTCCTCGCGCCAGACGGTGATGGCGTGGAAGGTCAGCGGGCTTTCGCACAGGCCGCCGATCATCGTGTTGCGGCCCGCCTCGATGCGCTTCGCGATGGCGATCTCGCCCTCGCGGGACAGCAGCTCGACCGACCCCATCTCGCGCAGGTACATGCGCACGGGGTCGTCGGTGCGGTCCACCACCTCGGTGGTGCCGGAGGTGGTCGCGACCTCGCGGGAGGCCGATTCGCCCGCGCCCTCGGGTTTCGCGCCGTCCTCCTCGGTCTCGTCCTCGTCGACGACGTTGACGCCCATGTCGGTCAGGAGGCGCATCACGTCCTCGATCTGATCGGCGGAGACCGCGCCGGGCGGCAGCACCTTGTTCAGTTCGTCATGGGTGATGGTCCCCTTGGCCTTGGCCCGGGCGATCATCTTCTTGACCGTCGACTGGCTCATGTCGAGCACGGGCGCTTCCCCGCTTGCGGCGGAATCGGGTTCTGCGTTGACGTCTTTAGCGGCCATGGTCACTCTTTCGTCCTCTCGCCGGCATCGTTCCGCGCGGGAACGTCCGGTCTCGTTCTACCGCTTCTTCCACAGTTCCCTGTCGATGAAGCCCTGTACGCTCGCGCTCTCGCCCTCCGTCAACGCCGGTACCACCGTCTCCAGCGCCGCGCGGTGAGCGGCCCGGGCGGCGACCATGCGCTGGAAGGCGCGCTCGTCCCCTTCTTCGTAGAAGCTGTGCTCCGCGTCGCGTCTTTCCACCTCTCGCGCGCAGATCGCCGTGTAACGATCCAAGGCTGACGACAAATGGTCACTGTCCGGTGAATCTCCCACGGGAACGGACAGCCGCTCGACGAGAGCGGTACAAGCGGGCGGTATCCTGCGCCGGATCTCCTCAAGGAGCTGTGAGACGGTCGAGCCTGTCTCCGGGTCGGCGAGGTCGAAATATGCAGATATGAGCGCCGACCGAATGGTGTCAAGGTCGCGATTCGCGAATTCCGCCTCGGCCAGCGAATCACCGCACGCCTCGATGCCTTCGGGGCAGGTAAGGGCGAGGGCGACGATATGGCGCTCCAGCGCATGGCGCAGGTCGGGCGCGCCGCCGGCCACGAGGGTGGAGTGGCGCGTCTCGGTCCGCGCGAGGGCGGGCATGGTGCGGCGGCCGGGGCGATACGCGCCCGGCGCGCCGTCCTGCCGGGGCCTCGGGGCGGCGAACATCTCGTCGCGCCATTCGCGGAACTGTGCGGTGTAGTGGTGGCGCACGCCCTTGTCGGCGATGCGGCCCAGCAGCGTGCGGATGCGCTTCTCGAAGGCGGCGCGGCGCTCGGGCGTGTCGAGCGCCTGCTTGCCCGTCTCCTGCCGCCAGAGGAAGCGCGACAGGGAGACGGCGCTTTCCAGCACCGCGTCGATCCCCGCCCGCCCGCTGTCGCGGATGAGGTCGTCCGGGTCCTTGCCCTCGGGCAGCAGCGCGAACAGCAGCGTCTTGCCCGGCTGGAGCAGCGGCAGCGCCAGCTCCGCCGTCCGCGCCGCCGCGCGCAGGCCCGCCGCATCCCCGTCGAGCGCCACGATCGGCTCGTCCACGGCCCGCCACAGGAGCGAGAGCTGATCCCCGGTCAGGGCGGTGCCGAGCGGGGCGACCGCCGCCTCCAGCCCCGCCCGGTGCAGCGCGATCACGTCCATGTAGCCCTCGGCCACGATCATCGGCTGGCCCTTGCCCGCCGCCGCCCGGGCGGGGCCGAAATTGTAGAGCGTGCCGCGCTTGGAGAAGAGGGGGGTCTCGGGCGAATTGAGGTATTTCGCCTTCGCGTCCGCTTTCATCGCCCGCCCGCCGAAGGCGATCACCCCCCCGCGCTGGTCGTGGATGGGAAAGAGGATGCGCTCGCGGAAGACGTCGTAGGTCGAGCCGTTGTCGTTGGTGCCGACGAGGCCGGCCTCCTTCAGGACCGCCTGGTCGAAGCCCTGGCCGCGCAGCGTCTCGCCCAGCGCGCCGCCGCCGGGGGCGTAGCCGATGCCGAACCGCTCGATCAGCCCCCGTTCCAGCCCCCGCCGCTCGATGTACGCACGCGCGTCGCGCGCCGCCGCGCCGCCGAGCTGGGCGCGGTAGAAGCGGTGCGCGGCCTCCATCGCCTCGGATAGGCCGTTGCGCTTTTCCTGCTTCTCCCGGGCGCGGGGGTCGCGGGCGGGGGGCTGCATCCCGGCCTCGCGGGCGAGCAGCTCGACCGCCTCGCCGAAGCCGAGATTGTCGTTCCTCATCACGAAGCCGATCACGTCGCCCTTCTCCTGACAGCCGAAGCAGTAGAAGAAGCCCTTGCGGTCCTCGACGTGGAAACTGGGCGTCTTCTCGCCGTGGAAGGGGCAGCAGGCCCAGTAGTCCCCCCGCGCGGGGTTGGATTTGCGGACGTCCCAGTCGAGCCGCTTGCCGATCTGGTCGGCGATGGAGACCCGGGCGCGGAGCTGGTCGAGATAGGCGGGTTCGATGGCCATCACGGAGAGATGTGACAGCCCTCCCCGATTCGCAAGCGTACGCTACCCGTCAAGCAGAACTTCCTCGACGAGGGTGCGGAGCCGCGTCCAGCTCTCGGCCCGGTACTGCGCCGCCTCGACCTCGGGCAGGTAGGCGCGCAGGGTCTCGTCGCCGACGAAATGGATGCGTGCCACGTCGGGCGCGTCTGCGGCGGCGGAGGCGAGCTGGGTGGGGGAATCGTCGATGAAGGCCATGCGCCCGGCCCGCCGCGAGAGCCAGCGCAGCGCCGGTCCCTTCGGCCCGTGGTTCGCGATCAGCGGATAGTCGATGCCGTGCCCGGCGAGGTTCGCGACGCGCTCCTCCCGCGCGGCGAAGGGCACGTTGGTCAGGATGACGACCTGCATCCGCGACGACAGCGCGCGCAGGGCCTCGGACGCGCCGGGATAGGCGCGCTGGTGGCGCGTGCAGGTCTCGAAGAAGCCGTCGAGCACGCTGCGGAATTCCTGCCGGTCCGCCTCCGTCCCGTCCGCCCGCCACAGCGCGCCATCGAGCTTGTATCCGGTCAGGCGCAGGGCATATCCCCGCCCCTCGGCGTATTCCGTCAGATGCGCGGCCAGACCGACGATCACCTCGTCCACGTCCACCGCCAGCAGCGGGCGGCGCGGGTCCAGCGTCAGGGCATCGAGCTGCTCCGCGAGCGCTTCGGGAAGGCTCACGTCCATTCGGGCGTGTCCCCGCCGGGCAGGGCGCGCCGCGCGAGGGCGACTTCCTCCGGCGCCATCCCCGCCGCGCGGGCGAAGGCGAGCACCTGCGCGTCGTCCTGCAACAGGAAATCGAGCACGAAGCCCAGGAAGCCCGGATCGGCGGCCCGCGCCCGCACGTCGTCGGCATCCGTTCCCGCCTGTCCCAGGAATGCCCCGAAAAGGTCTTCATCCTCCGCCAGGAAGGTCAGCGCACGGATGCCGGTCAGGGCGGCATTGTCGGGGGATGGGAGGGTATGCCGCATGGCGGTGTCGCTCATCGCTTGAATAATCGTTGACTGGACGCCGTATCTGATAACATTCGGGGAGTCGGACGAAAGACTTAATTAACGGATGCCATCCTATCTTCGCCGCAGGGCATAAGCCGGTCCCGATGCCGGGACAATGATTTCTGGAGCGTCCTCGATGACGAAAACGGTTCTGATTGTCGAAGACAACGAACTTAATATGAAGCTGTTTCACGACCTGCTCGATGCGCAGGGCTACCGCACGCTTCAGACCCAGAACGGCATGGAAGCCCTGGAGATCGCGCGGACCGAGGGTCCGGACCTGATCCTGATGGACATCCAGCTGCCCGAGGTGTCGGGGCTGGAGGTGACCAAGTGGCTCAAGGAGGAGGACGACCTGCGCCATATCCCCGTGGTCGCCGTCACCGCCTTCGCCATGAAGGGCGACGAGGAGAAGATCCGCGACGGCGGCTGCGAGGACTACATCGCGAAACCCATCGCGGTGACGGAGTTTCTGGCGACGGTGAAACGTTTCCTTGACTAGTCGTCCCTACGACTCGACGCGCGGGAAAAGCTGAAGAGAGAGGCCGGAGATCATGTCAGCGCGTATTCTGGTGGTCGACGACATCCTACCGAACGTGAAGCTTCTCGAAGCGAAGCTCATGTCCGAGTACTACACCGTCCTGACGGCCAGCAACGGATTCGAGGCCATCGAGGTGGCCAAGGCCGAACAGCCGGACATGATCCTGCTCGACGTGATGATGCCGAAGATGGACGGGTTCGAAGCCTGCGCGCGGCTGAAATCCGATCCCACCACGGCGCATATCCCCGTCGTCATGGTCACCGCGCTCGACCAGCCGACGGATCGCGTGCGCGGCCTCGATGCGGGGGCGGACGACTTCCTGACCAAGCCGGCCAACGACCTAGCCCTCTTCGCCCGCGTGCGCTCGCTCGTGCGGGTCAAGATGATGATCGACGAGCTGCGCCTGCGGGACGAGACCTGCCGCGAGCTGGGCTTCGAGGCGGGCTATACCGATATCGCGGACGACATGCTCAAGGGCGACGTGCTGATCGTCGACGACCGGGCGAGCGCGGCGCAGGGCCTGGCGGACACGATCACCGGCACGCTCAACGTCACCTGCTCCGTCGTCGACAACCGCGACGACGCCATCGCCCGGATGCGCGCCGAGCCGAGCGACATCGTGATGATCAACTCCAGCCTCGAAGGCTATGACGGCCTGCGCCTGTGCTCGGAGATCCGGTCGCACCCGAACGCGCGGCATTCGGCCATCGTGCTGATGGTCGACCACAACGACTTCAAGACCATCTCGGCCAGCCTCGACCTCGGCGCGAACGACTACGTCATGCGCCCGGTGGACGACAACGAGCTGATCGCCCGCATCCGCTCGCAGTTGCGCCGCCTGTGCTATGCCGACCGGCTGCGCGACAACGTGCATAACAGCCTGAAGCTAGCCGTGACCGATTCGCTCACGGGTCTCTACAACCGCCGCTACGCGATGCCGCACCTGAATGCGCTGATCGACCGGGCGACGGTGGACAATAACGGTCTGGCCGTGGCGCTCCTGGACATCGACTCCTTCAAGGCGGTCAACGACACCTACGGCCACGCGGTCGGCGACGAGGTGCTGAAGGAATTCGCCGCCCGGCTGCGGGTGAACATGCGCGGCATGGACATGACGGCGCGGATCGGCGGGGAGGAATTCCTCGGCATCATGCCGGAGACGGATATCGAGGGGGCGAGCGTGGTCGCCGAGCGCCTGCGCGCGATGATCGCGGCCAAGCCGTTTCCGATCACCCACCCCGAACGGGATTCGCTCGATATCACCGTCAGCATCGGCGTGGCGATGATGTCGCCCCAGACCATGACCTCCGACGCCCTGCTCCAGGCAGCGGACGAGGCGCTCTACCGCTCCAAGCGCGAAGGGCGCAACCGGGTCACGCTGGCCTCGGCCCCGGTCGCCGCGTAGGGGTCGAAAGCGCCGGAGGGGCCGCGCCGCCCCTCTCTCTTCGCAGCGTTATTCCGCCGCTGCCTGCCGCTCCGCATCGCGCCGACGGCGGCGCTCGCGCCAGTATTCAATCTTCTCGTCGAGATTTGCACGGGCAAGATCGGCGATCTGCTCGCGCTCCTCGTCCGTGAGCGTGGCGAGGAACGCGGCGCTCGTATCGTTGTAGAGCTGGCGCATGGACAGGCGGACCTCGATCTCGCGCCGCTTGGCCGCGCGCAGGGCATCCGCGTCGAAGGGCCGGGCGCGCAGGGCCGCGTCGATCTCGTCCCACGTCATGCGCAGTTCCCGCCACCTGTCGCGCATCAGCGGGCGCACCTCCCGGGTGAAGGCGCGGATCGCCTCCTGCCGCGCGTCGGGCAGGACCGCGCGCATCACGCGCGGATGCAGCGAATAGCCCAGCGAACCGGCGGCGGTCTGGGTCCGCGTCACCGCACTCTCCTCCTCCGAAACGGCGAAGACCTGCCCCCCGATCAGACCGACGAGGAACAGGTTCGCGGCAAGCGATGCCAGAAGCGCCAGCGTCAGCCATCGACGCCGGGGAGGGGGAGCACCCTCCGTCACAGCAAGGTCCCGTCACCGAGCAGGAGGTCCGCGTCGTCCTCCATCGCGAAGGCGAAGTCGATCACGCTGACCGCCGGGGCCGCCGTCGTCTCGACCGGCGGAGGGGCGGGGGCGAGGACCTCTCGCTCCATCGTCGTGCCCATCACGAAGCCGAGCGTGAGGCAGGCCGCCAGCGCGAAGGCGGAGCGCCGGACCCCGATCCCGCCGAACAGCCGCACGGCCCATCCCGCCGGTCGCGGCGCGGGACGGGCAGGAGAGGGCGCGGCGGCCCGCATCTCGCCGGCCACGGTACCCGCATCCGCCAGCACCCGCGCGAGCAGGTCTTCCGACGGCTGCGGCGCCTCCCACAGGTCGAGCGTCTCGTCGAGCGCCCGCGCCTCCCGGAGCATCGCCTTCGCCTCGGGCGAGGCATCGGCCAAAGCGCGGGCCGGCGCGCGGTCCTCCTCGGGCCAGCAGCCGACATCGCCGCCATAGGCCAAGGCGCGCATCTCGAAATCGTCCATCGTCATCATGGTGGTCGTCATGTCACTCACCGTCATTCTTCCATCAGCATCGCCCGCTGTCCCGCGAGCTTGTCACGCAAGGCGCGCCGTCCGCGCGCCAAGAGGGATTCGACCGCTTCCACGCTCACTCCCAAGATTTCCGCCGTCTCGTCGTTCCCGCGCTCCTCGAAATGCCGGAGCTGGATCGCGGCGCGCTGGCGTTCGGGCAGGGTCTCGATGGCCCCCTTGAGCGCGGCGAGGCGCTCGTCGGCCTCCAGCCCCTCCTGGGCCGAGGCCCGGTCGTCCGCCGGTTCCGCCACGTCGTCGAGCGAGGCCGAGCGGCGCTTGCGCAGGCGGTCGTAGCACAGGTTGAGCGCGACCTTGTGCAGCCAGGTCGAGAACTTCGCCCGCCCCGGCTCCCACTTGGCCGCGTTGCGCCAGGCGCGCATCAGCGCCTCCTGCGCCACGTCCTCCGCCTCGGCGGTATCGCGCAGCATCCGCGTCGCCAGCGCCAGCACCCGGCCCAGATGCCGCTCCGTCAGCAGGCGGGCGGCGGACTGGTCCCCGGCGGCGAACCGGGCCAGAAGGGCGTCGTCGTCCCCGGCATCGGTGCCCGGTGCGACGGGTCGTGCCGTCTCGGCCATGCTCGCGACCCCTTCGCTCCGCCCCGTGCGCTCCGGGGCGATGCCCGCCCCGATCTGTGCCACGACCCCGGCGCTCATCGGCCCGCCCCGGCGATGGCCTCGTTCAGGGTGACGATGCCGTTCGCGTCGCGGTCCGCCTGCCGGAACATCATCATCATCTGCGCATCGAGCGCCGGAAGCGTAAGGGCCTGCGTCCCCGTGCCGCCCGATGCCGCCGCGGCGTCCTCGCCCCGCTGCATCTCTTGGAGCGAGAGCATCCCGTCGCCGTTCGTGTCGAGCTGCAGGATGCGGCGGTTCGCGCGCTGGCGGGCCACCTCCTGCATCTCGTAGGCGTCGAGCATCCCGTTGCCGTCCCGATCCGCCTGTCCGAAGCTCAGGCGCAGGCGGCTGTCGCGGCTGCCGTTCCGCTCGCCGGAATGGACAACCCCGTCGCCGTCCACGTCGAGCGCGTTGAACCGGGCGGCGGCGGCGGAGCGCATCTCCCGCACCGTCAACGCGCCGTCCCCGTTCAGGTCGATCTGGCCGAATAGTTGATCGAGCCGCTCCGTACCCTGCGCGCCCGCCCCGCCGCCCGTCAGCGCGACCGCGACCGCCAAACCACCCAGGAAACCAGTCTTTCTTCGCATGACCTTGCCTCCGTCCGTCTTTTCGTTCGTCTTTCATACGCAACGGTCCGGGGATTCCGTCGCTCCGTAGGGAACCATTTTCACGGCTCGGCGACAAGACGACGCAAGTGCGCTCCCGTCGCATTCGCCTTGCGCGCCGGGTGCTGTATAGCGTGCATGCTGGCAGAGCGAGGGACGATCATGGCGGTTGAGACCGACGAGCGCAAACTCGCGCCCGCGCTGAAGCGGGGCATCGCGCGCAAGTGCCCGCGCTGCGGTCAGGCACCGATGTTCGACGGCTACCTGAGCGTGCGCGAGGAATGCGGGTCCTGCGGACAGGAATTCCATCACCACCGCGCCGACGACATGCCGCCCTGGATGACGATCCTCGTCGTCGGGCACATCGTCGTGCCGCTCATGCTGACGGCGGCCAAGCACTGGGACTGGCCCGACTGGCTGCACATGGTGACGTGGCCGTCGATGGTGCTGGTGCTGTCGCTCCTCATCCTGCCCTTCGCCAAGGGCTTCGTCATCGCGCTGCAATGGGCGCTCAAGATGCACGGTTTCGCGCGCTGAGCCTTGACCCGCCTGCGCCTTTCGGGGCAAGGCAGGGGCAGCGACGCGCAGAGCGAGGGAGCGAGGCATGAGCGACGAGCCGGGGAGCGCCGATCTGGCGAAGATCATGCGGATGATCCCGCACCGCGCGCCATTCCTGTTCATCGACAAGGTCCACAGCATCGAGAACGGCACCTCCGCCGTCGGCGTGAAGAACGTGACGGCGAACGAGCCGCACTTCGCCGGGCACTTCCCCGGCAAGCCGATCATGCCCGGCGTGCTGATCGTCGAGGCCATGGCCCAGACCGCCGCCGTGATGGTGGTCGAGACGCTGGGCATGATCGACAAGGGCATGCTGGTCTATTTCATGACGGTCGACAAGACCCGCTTCCGCGCCCCCGTCGGGCCGGGCGACGTGCTGGAGCTGCACGTCACGGTCCAGCGGCACAAGGGTAACGTCTGGCGCTTCACCGGGCGCGGCATGGTCGGCGACCGGCTGTGCGCCGAGGCCGAGTTCAGCGCGATGATCGTCGACCCCGAATGAACGCCTCCCCCTCCAGACGGACGGAAACGACATGGCGATAGCCGAGACCGCGCACGTACACCCCACCGCCATCGTCGAGGACGGGGCCGTCGTCGGCGACAGGACCGTCATCGGCCCCTACGCCATCGTCGGGCCGGAGGTGACCCTGGGCGCGGGCGTGCGCATCGGCGCGCACGTGATGCTCGACGGGGTGACGGATATCGGCGCCGGGAGCGAGATCTACCCTTTCGCGTCCATCGGCACGCCCCCGCAGGACCTGAAGTTCGGGGGCGAGCGCACGCGGCTGGAGATCGGCGAGAACGTGCGCATCCGCGAGCACGTCACCATGAACCCCGGCACCGAGGGCGGCGGCGGCGTGACGCGGGTGGGCGACAACTGCCTGTTCATGGTCGGCTGTCACGTGGCGCATGACTGCATCGTCGGCAACAACGTGATCGCGGCCAACAACGCGACGATGGCGGGCCATGTGGAGGTCGGCGATTTCGTGGTGCTGGGCGGGATCAGCGCGATACACCAGTTCGCCCGCATCGGCGCGCACGCCATGGTCGGCGGCATGACCGGGGTCGAGCGCGATGTCATCCCCTACGGCTCCGTGACCGGCAACCGGGCGCATCTGGCCGGGCTGAACATGGTCGGCATGAAGCGGCGCGGCTTCGACCGGCCGCAGATCCACGCCCTGCGCGCGGCCTACAAGGCGGTGTTCCACGGCGAGGAAGGCTCGCTGCACGAGCGCGCCAGCGCCGTGGCCGCGACCCTGACCGAGGACGGCGCGTCGCGCGAGATGGTGAACTTCATCCTCGCGGGCGGCAGCCGCCGGTTCTGTGTCCCCGAAACCTGACCCGGCGGCCATCCGCAGGCTCGGCATCCTCGCCGGCTCCGGCGCGCTGCCCCGGGCGGTGGCCGAGGCCTGCCGGGCGCGGGGGACCGGGCTTTACGTGATCGACCTGGAAGGGGCCGCCGCGGCCTGGGCGGGTGCGTATCCCGGCGCGCGCGTCTCGCTGGGGCAGGTCGGGCGCGTGCTGTCGCTGCTGGAGGCGGCGGGCTGCGACGCGGTGACCATGGCCGGGGGGCTGGTGCGGCCCTCGCTCGCCCGGGTCCGCTTCGACCGGAAGGGCCTGACGCTCCTGCCCCGGGTCGCGCGGCTGTTCCGCAAGGGCGACGACGGCCTGCTCTCGGGCGTGGCCGCCCTGTTCGAGGAGAACGGCTTTCCCGTCGTCGGGGCCGAGGCGTTCCTGCCGGAGGCGCTGGCGCGGGCGGGGGATATCGTCGGCGCGGTGACCGATGCGGACGATATCGCGATGGGGCGGGCCATCCTGCGGGCGCTGTCGCCCTTCGATATCGGGCAGGCGACGGTCGTGGCGCGCGGGCGCTGTCTCGCGGTCGAGGGGCCGGAGGGCACGGCGGCGATGCTGGACCGCGCTGCCGCGCTCGATGCGCAGGGCGGCGTTCTCGTCAAGATGCCGAAGAGCGGTCAGGACCGGCGCGTCGACCGCCCCGCCATCGGCCCGGATACCGTCCGCGCGGCCCATGCGGCGGGGCTGTCGGGGATTGCGGTCGAGGCGGGGGGCGTCTTCGTGCTGGAGGGCGCGGAGGTCGAGCGGCTGGCCGCCGGGGCGGGCCTGTTCCTGCACGGCTTCGCCCCGTGAGCGCGCCGCTGCACGTCATGCTCGTCGCCGGGGAAAGCTCCGGCGACCGGCTCGGCGCGGCGCTCATGCGTGCTCTGCGGGCCGAGCACGGCGCGGCGCTCCGCTTTTCCGGCGTCGGCGGCGCGATGATGCGGGCCGAGGGGCTGGAGACGGTCTTCCCGGCAGAGGATATCGCCGTGATGGGCTTTGCCGAGGTGGTGCCGCACATCCCGCGCGTCCTGCGCCGCCTGCGCCAAGCCGCGGATTTCGCGGCGCGGGAGCGGCCCGACGCGCTCGTGACCATCGACGCGCAGGTCTTCTCGGCCATGCTCGCCAAGCGGGTGAAGCGCCATGCGCCGGGTGCCGCGCTGGTGCAGTACGTCGCGCCGACCGTCTGGGCGTGGAAGCCGTGGCGGGCGCGGAAGGCGGCGGCGATCTACGACCGGATGCTGACGCTCTTTCCCTTCGAGCCGCCTTATTTCGAGCGGGAGGGGCTGGCCGCCGACTATGTCGGGCATCCGGTGGTCGAGCGCATCGCGTCGATGCCGGACGGGGCGGGGGCGGCCCTGCGCGCCGAGCTTGCCATCCCCGCGGACGCCCCGCTCCTCCTCGTCGCGCCGGGCAGCCGCCGGAGCGAGGTCGCGCGCCTGCTGGGGCCGTTCGGCGAGGCGGCGGGGCTGCTGGCCGCGCGGGTGCCGGGCCTGCGGGTGGTCCTGCCGGTGGCCGAGAGCGTGGCGGATACGGTGATGGAGGCCGTGGCCGCCTGGCCCGTGCCGGTCCATGCGCTCGATGCTCGGGGCCTGCCGACCGACGAGGCCGAGTGCCGGAAGTTCGCGGCCTTCGGCGCGGCGGACGTGGCCCTGGTCGCGTCGGGCACGGTGGCGCTGGAGGTCGCGGCGATGCGCACGCCGATGGTGGTGGGCTACATCGTGCCGAAGGTCACCGAGTTCCTCGTCCGCCGCCTCGTGCGCGTGCGCAGCTTCACGCTGGTCAACCTCATGGCTGGGCGCAAGGCGGTGCCGGAACTGCTTCAGGAGCGGTGCACCGGGCCACGGCTGGCCGAGGCGCTCGCGGCGGCGCTGGCGGACGGGTCGGCCCAGCGCGCGGCCTTCGAGGAGGCCTTCGCGACCTTCGGAGACGACGACGCGCCGCCCTCGACGAGGGCGGCGCGCGGGGTCCTGGCGGCGGTCGCGGGCAAGCGCGACCGATAGATCAGCGGTCGTCGACCGGCACGTAGTCGCGCGCGGTCGCGCCGGTGTAGAGTTGGCGCGGGCGGCCGATGCGCTGGTCCGGGTCGCCGATCATCTCCTTCCACTGCGCGATCCAGCCGACCGTGCGCGACAGCGCGAAGATGGCCGTGAACATCGAGGTCGGAAAGCCCATCGCGTTGAGCACGATGCCCGAGTAGAAATCCACGTTCGGGTACAGGCTGCGCTTGACGAAGTATTCGTCCTCCAGCGCGATCTTCTCCAGTTCCTGCGCGACCTGGAGGATGGGCGAATCCTCGGTGCCGACGAGTTCGAGCACCTCCTTCGCCGTCTGCTCCATGACCTTGGCGCGCGGGTCGTAGTTCTTGTAGACCCGGTGGCCGAAGCCCATGAGACGGAAGGGATCGTCCTTGTCCTTCGCCCGGGCGATGAATTCGGGGATGCGGTCGACCGTCCCGATCTCGCGCAGCATGTTGAGGCACGCCTCGTTCGCCCCGCCATGGGCCGGCCCCCACAGGCAGGCGACCCCGGCGGCGATGCAGGCGAAGGGGTTCGCGTCGGACGAGCCGGCCAGGCGCACGGTCGAGGTCGAGGCGTTCTGCTCGTGGTCGGCGTGCAGCGTCATGATCCGGTCCATGGCCTGCGCCATGACGGGATCGACATTGTATTCGGCGCAGGGCACGGAAAAGCACATGTGCATGAAGTTCGCCGCGTAATCCAGATCGTTCCGCGGGTACACGAAGGGCTGGCCGACCGAGTACTTGTAGGCCCAGGCCGCGATGGTCGGCATCTTCGCGATCATGCGGATCGAGGCGATCTCGCGCTGCATCGGGTCGGTGATGTCGGTGGAATCATGGTAGAAGGCCGAGAGCGCGCCGACGACGCCGACCATGATGGCCATCGGATGCGCGTCGCGGCGGAAGCCGCGGTAGAAGTTCGTCATCTGCTCGTGGAGCATGGTGTGCTCGGTGACGTTCTTCTCGAAGGTCGTGAGCTGCGCCTTGCTCGGCAGTTCGCCGTAGAGCAGCAGGTAGCAGACCTCAAGGAAATGGCTCTTCTCGGCGAGTTGGTCGATGGGATAGCCGCGGTGGAGCAGTTCGCCCTTGCCGCCGTCGATATAGGTGATGTCGGAATCGCAGGCGGCGGTGGAGGTGAAGCCCGGGTCGAAGGTGAAATGCCCGGTCTCGGCGTAGAGCTTGCGCACGTCGATCACCGACGGGCCGACCGACGCGGCGTAGACCGGCAGCTCGACGCTCTTGCCGTCGACCGTCAGGGTCGCGGTACCCTGTTGTTTCTGTTCACTCATGTCGTGCCCTCTCGTCAGGTGGACGCGATCCGGATGCGGCCCCCGGTACGGGGGCACCGGCCTCGGCGTCGTCTTCGATTGTCAGGGGATGCCGGTCAGCGCGCGATCCGGTCGTCGAGCCGCGCGAGCGTCTCGTCTCGTCCCAAGGTCGTCATCACGTCGTAGATGCCGGGTGATGAGGCCCGGCCCGTCAGGGCGGCACGCATAGGTTGCGCCACCTTGCCCAGCTTGACATCCTTGTCCGACGCGAAGGCCTTCACCGTGTCTTCCAGCGTTTCGGCCTGCCAGTCGGTAGCATTTCGCAGTCGCGAAGTCAATTCCGCGAGCAGCGTACAGGCCTCCTCCGACAGCAGTTTCGCGGCCTTCGCGTCGAGATCGAGGGGGCGCGTCGCGTAGATGTAATAGGCCGAATCGATCAACTCGACGATCGTCTTCGCACGCTCCTTGAGGCCCGGCATGGCCTCGCGCAGGGCATCCTTCTGCGTGTCCGTCAGGTCGGGGCGGTCGTCGCTGCGCGCCATCGCGGCGGCGGCGGTCTCGGCGAGATAGGCGTCGTCGGCGGCGCGCATGTGCTGGCCGTTGAGGTTCTCCAGCTTCGCGAAATCGAACCGGGCCGCCGACTTGTTGATGCCGTCGAGACCGAACCACGCGACCGCCTGCTCCGTGGTGAAGAATTCCTCGTCCCCGTGCGACCAGCCGAGCCGGGCGAGATAGTTGCGCATCGCCTCGGGCAGGTAGCCCATGTCGCGATACTCGCCGACGCCGAGCGCGCCGTGGCGCTTCGACAGCTTCGACCCGTCCGGGCCGTGGATCAGCGGGATGTGCGCAAAGACGGGCGGGGTGTAGCCGAGCGCCTCGTAGATCAGCGTCTGCCGCGCGGCGTTGGTCAGATGATCGTCGCCCCGGATGACGTGGGTGACGCCCATGTCGTGATCGTCCACGACTACGGCGAGCATGTAGGTCGGTGTGCCATCCGAGCGCAGGAGGATGAGATCGTCGAGCTGCTCGTTGCCGAAGGCCACCCGGCCCTGCACCGCATCCTCGATCACCGTCTCGCCCTCGCGCGGGGCCTTGAGCCGCACGGTGAAGGGCAGGTCGGAGGTCAGGTCCGGGGCCGCGTCGCGCCAGGGGCTGTCGAAGCCCAGGGGGCGCTTCTCGGCGCGGGCCTGCTCGCGGGCGGCGTCGATCTGCTCCTTGGTGGCGTGGCAGCGATAGGCGGTGCCGCGCGCGATCATCGCCTCGGCGGCGGCGCGGTGGGCGTCGGCGCGGCTCGCCTGGCTGACCGCCTCGCCGTCGTGATCGAGGCCGAGCCAGTCCATCCCCTCCAGGATCGCCGCCGTCGCCTCGGGCGTGGAGCGGGCGATATCGGTATCCTCGATGCGCAGGAGGAACGTGCCGCCGTGACGCTTCGCGAACAGCCAGTTGAACAGCGCCGTGCGCGCGCCGCCGATATGAAGGAAGCCGGTGGGCGACGGCGCGAAACGGGTGACGGGAGGGGTGGCGCTCATCGCTGGCTCCTGCTTTGGTGTGGCGGGACGGGGGGGTTATGGCCGAGGCGCGGCATTCCGTAAAGCGGTTATGGCGAGGACAGGCGCGTCGTTTCGCGCTCTGGGTGCCTGTGCTTGTCGCCTGCGGCGTGTGGATGCGCTTCATCGGGGTCGCGCCTCCTTGGCTGCTCGCCGGGGCGGGGGTGGTGGCGCTCGCGTGGGTTTCGCCGGTGCGGTTGCCCGTCTTCTGGGCCGTATGCGCCCTCGCGGCGGGATTCGGGGCGGCGGAATGGCGCATTCGCGACGTGGCCGCGCCGGTGCTGGCGGAGCCGTGGCGCGGGGAGGTGTCGGGGCAGGTGCGGATCGTCGATGCCTCGCTGTCCGGGCGGCCGCGCCTGACGCTCGACGCGGTGGCGATGCCGGGGATGGCGGAGGTGCCCGCGCGCGTGCGGGTATCCGTCCGTCCCGGCGTGACGGTACGGGTCGGGGACCGGGTGCGCCTGCGCGCCGTCCTCGCCGCGCCGCGCGGGCCGCCGGAGCCGGGAGCGTTCGACTTCTCGCGCATGGCGTATTTCGACCGGCTGGGCGCGGTGGGCTACGCGACCGGGGCGGTGCGGGTATCGCCCATTCCCGCGCTCGGCCTGCCGGTCCGGCTGCGGGTGGACCGCTGGCGGGGCACGATCGCGGCGGCCCTGCGGGCGCGGATCGGCGGGGAGGAGGGGGGCATCGCCGCCGCGCTGACGGTGGGCGACCGGGGCGGCATCCCGCCGGAGGCGCGCGACGCGCTGCGCGATTCGGGGCTGGCGCACCTCCTCGCGATCTCGGGGCTGCATATGGGTCTTCTCGCCGGGCTGGTCTTCTGGACGGTGCGGCTCGCCCTCGCGCTGCCGCCCGTGCTGGCCGAGCGCATCGCGATCCGCAAGGTCGCCGCATCGTGCGCGCTGGCGGCGGCGGGGGCCTATCTCGTGCTGTCGGGGGCGGGGGTCGCGACGCAGCGGGCCTTCATCATGGCGGCGGTGGCGCTCGTGGCCGTTCTCGTCGACCGGACGGCGGTGAGCCTGCGCGGGGTGGCGGTGGCGGCGGTGCTCATCCTGCTGGCGCGGCCCGAAAGCCTGTTCGAGGCGGGGTTCCAGATGTCCTTCGCCGCGGTGGCCGCGCTGGTCGCTGGATACGATGCAACCCGCGGGTTCTGGCGCGCGCGGGCGGAGCGGCGGGGCATCGGGGCGCGGCTGGCGACGGGGGCGATGGCTACGGTGATGACCAGCGTGCTGGCCGGGGCGGCGACGGCCCCCTTCGCGGCCTATCATTTCAACCGGCTCGTGATCTGGAGCCTGCCCGCGAACCTGCTGGCGACGCCGGCCATGGGACTGTGGATCATGCCCTGCGTCATCCTAGCCGCCGTGCTGGCCCCCGTCGGGCTGGACGGTGTCGCCCTCGTCCTGCTGGGCATGGGAATAGCCTGGGTCATGGGGATCGCGCGGTGGTTCGGCGGGCTGGACGGGGCGGTCGAGGGCATCGCGGCAACGTCGCCGGTCGCCCTGGCCTGCATCGTCCTCGGCGGCCTGTGGGTGGTGATCTGGCGCGGCGGCCTGCGCCTTCCGGGGGCCGTCGTCGTGGCGGCAGGCCTGTGGCTGTGGGCGGGAACGGACCGGCCCGACCTGTTCGTCGCGCGCGACGCGGAATTGATCGCCGGTCGGGGCGAGGACGGGCGGCTCTGGGTCAGCCGCGCCCGCGCGGAGGGCTATACCGCCCGGCTGTGGCTGCGCCGGAACGGCTCCGCGCGGCCCGACCGCGATGCGGCCTACGACCGGCGCGAATGGTCCTGCAACGCGCGCAGATGCCGGGGCTGGACGGGCGCGGGACAGGACCGGCGGGTCATCTTCCTGCGTAGGGGGGACGCGAATGCCTACGATTGCGCGGAGGGAGGCATCCTGATCGCGCCGCACCTTCCGGAACCGCAAACCCCCGCGTGCCTTTTCATCGGACAGGAGACGCTGGCCGGGATCAGCGGATTGACCGTCGCCTTTCCGGACGGGCGCGCGCCGGTCGTGCGGACGGCGCGGCCGTGGTCCGGTGCGGGCGATCAGGCGCGGTAGCTGCGCATCAGGGCGGTCAGGCGCCCCTGGATCGTCACCTGATCCGGGGCGTAGCGCTGCTTCTCGTAGATCGGGTTCTCTGGCTGAAGCACGATGGTGTCGCCGTCCATCTTCAGCGTCTTCAGCGTTGCCTTGTTCTCGTCGTGGATCAGGGCCACGACGATCTCGCCGGGGCGGGCCGTCTCGCTGCGCTCCACGATGACCGTGTCGCCGTCATGGATGCCCGCGCCGGTCATGGAGTCCCCGTCGACGGTCAGCGCGTAGAACTCGCCCGCAGCGGGAACCATCGCGTCGGGCACCGCCACGATATCGTCGGGCTGGCCGAGGGCGGCGTCGATCGGCTGACCGGCGGCGATCTTGCTGAGCTTGGGAATCTCCCGCACGCCGACCGGAAGCGCGGCGGGTCTGGCCTCTTCCTGTCTCCTGCCCCCCTCGATCACGCGGGGGCGGAACGGCATGGCATTCGCCTTCGCCATCTCCTCGGGGCGCTTGAGCACCTCCAGCGCCCGGGCGCGGTGCCGCAGACGGCGCAGGAAGCCGCGCTCCTCCAGGGCGCTGATGAGCCGGTGAATCCCGGATTTCGACTTGAGTTCCAGCGCCTCCTTCATCTCGTCGAAGGACGGCGAGATGCCCTTCTCGCTGATATGCTGGTCGATGAAGGTCAAGAGCTGGTGCTGTTTCTTGGTCAGCATGTCGGGTCCCTCCGGGCTCCGGGGCGTGGCCCGGCGTTGTCGGCGCGCGGCAGTTCCCCCTGGGTTCTGCCTCAAGATACGCCTTGTTCCTGATACGGGTTCATGTAATCGCTTTTCGTTCTATTTTGGTTCGTATCCCGTGTCAACGCCTCAGATATGGTTTATGTCTTTTTTCATAGCCGCCCGCTCAGCGGATGTTCCAGCCGGCGAGGGCCGTCCGATTCGGGTTGCGCCAGACGAGGGCGCGGTGGCCCCACTGGATCTCGAAGGCCATGCTACGCGCGATGGGCGCGCCGGTGACGTGCGCCGCGATCAGGCGCAGGGGGCCGCCATGGGATACGACGACGAGGGGCGCGTCGACCACCTCGACGCCGTCCCACCAGTCCAGCACCCGGGCGGCCACCGCCTCGACCGATTCTCCCCCGGGCGGGACGTAGCCGGTGACGTTCGCGGCCCAGGCGTCGACATGGTTCCTCGGCAGGTCATCCCAGGCCCGCCCCTCCCATTCGCCGAAATCCATCTCCACGAGGCGCGCATCCGTCGCGACCGGGCGGTCGCCCGCCAGCGCCTCGGCGAGCTTGCGCGCGCGCCGCTGCGGGCTGGCGACGAAACGGGCATCGGCGGGCAGCGCCGGCGCGAGGCGGGCGGCGTCGGCGGCCAGGTGCGCCGGGTCCGGCTCCAGATCGAGCGAGCCGTAGCACATCCCGAGGGGGGCGACGGTCCGGGGGTGGCGAATCAGGTGGATATCCATGCGCTCGCTCCGATGAGGAAGGCGGTTTCGGTGAGTTGCTGCTGCGCGCCCAGCGTATCGCCGGTCCAGCCGCCCAGGCGTCGACGCATCGTGCGCGCGAGAAGGGCGGCGGTCAGCGCGGACAGGATGACGGCGAGGGCAAGGGCAAGGGCGGCGAGACGGTGCGGATCGGCCGCGCGGGACAGCGCAAGGGGGGGGGCGAGGGTCAGGGCGGCGAAGAGGATCGTGCGCAGCCATTCGCCCCGGTGCACGGCCCGCGAAATCGGTGCGACCTTCGCGTCGGCGGGGTCGCGGGCGTAGTCGAGCGCCTTGACGGTCGGGTAGAGCCACGCGCGGCTCAGGCCGTGGGCGGCGACGAGGGCGGCGGCGGCGAGGGCGGGGGGCATCGCGGACAGCGCGGCGACCTTCGCGCCGAGGACGAGGACGAGGGCGACGACGCCGAACGCGCCGACATGGCTGTCTTTCATGATGGCCAAAGCCCGCCCGGAATCGCGCGCCCCGAGGCCGTCGGCGAAGTCGGCCAGCCCGTCCTCGTGCAGCGCCCCGGTCAGCACGATCCCCGTGCCGATGGCGAGAATCGCGGCGAGGGGCGGGACGAGAAGGGCGCTCGCCACGAGATGGACCGCGCCGCAGGCCGCGCCGATCAGCCCGCCGACGAGGGCGAAATGCGGCGTCGCGCGGTCGAGGCGTCCGGCCTCCCACCCCGTCCAGGCGGGGGTCGGCAGGCGGGTGAGGAACTGCACGGCAGAGAAGAACGCCTGCGCCTCGCGGTACGCCGCCCGCCGGATCATCGCGGGTAGTCGGCGAGATCCGTCAGCATGGCCGCCGCCGCCCGGACGAGCGGGATGGCGAGCGCCGCTCCCGACCCCTCTCCGAGGCGCAGACCTAGGTCGAGCAGCGGGTCGGCGTCGAGCGCGTCGAGGATGGCCTTCGCCCCCGGCTCGGCGGAGCGGTGGGCGAAGATCATGCGCTCGCGCGCCGCCGGAGCGATGCGCACGGCCGTCAGCGCCGCCGCCCCGGCGATGAACCCGTCCACGAGGACGAGGCGGTTCTCCGCGGCGCCGCCGAGCATGAACCCGGCCATCATCGCGATCTCGAACCCGCCGAACTCGGCCAGCACGCCGTGCGGGTCGGTCGCGTCGGCGCGCGCGGCGGCCCTGGCGAGCGCGGCGCGCTTTCTCTCCAGCCCCGGATCGTCCAGCCCCGCGCCGCGCCCGATCACCGGGTCGAGGGGGGCGGGGGCGAGGCGATGGACGAGGAGGCTGGCGCTCGCGGTGTTGCCGATGCCCATCTCGCCGGGGGCGAGGATATCGACGCCCTCGGCCACCGCCTCGCGGGCCAGCGCGATGCCCGCGTCGAGGGCGGCGTCGCGCTGCGCCGGGGTCATGGCCGGCTCCCGGGCGGCATTGCGCGTGCCCGGCGCGATCTTCGCGTCGGTCAGGTCGGGATGGGCGGGCAGGGCGCTCGCCACCCCGGCATCGACCACCCGCAGTTCCGCCCCCGCGATCCGCGCGAAGGCCGAGATGGTCGCCCCGCCGGCGAGGAAGTTGCCGACCATGGCGGCGGTGACCTCGGGCGGATGGGCGGAGACGCCCTCGGCGGTCAGCCCGTGATCCCCGGCGAAGACGACCGAGCGGGCCTTGCCGAGCGCGGGCCGCGCCGTGCCCCGGACGAGGGCGATCTGCAAGGCGAGGTCTTCGAGCCGGCCGAGCGAGCCGACGGGCTTTGCCTTGCCGTCGATCGTCTCGCGCAGGGCGGGTTCGGCGGCGCGGTCGAGGGGGGGGATGTCGATCATGGGGCATACGCTGCCCCGGACTCGATCCGGGGCCTTTCCGGGCAGGAGCTTCGATCCAATGGGTTCCGGATCAAGTCCGGCACAGGAGGAAAGTCAATTCAAATCCACGATCTTCCCCGGGTTTAGGAGGTTCTGCGGGTCGAGCGTGCGCTTGATCTGGCGCATGATCTCGTAGCCGTGGCCGTGTTCGGCCTGCATGTACTTCATCTTGCCCATGCCGACGCCGTGCTCGCCCGTGACCGTGCCGCCCAGGGCCAGTGCGCGTTCGGCGATGCGGTGGGCAAGGGCCTCGGCGGCGTGCAACTCGCTCGCATCCTCGGGGTCGATGAGGATGGCGAGGTGGAAGTTGCCGTCGCCGACATGGCCGACCACCGGGGCCATCATGCCGCTGTCGGCGATATCCTTCTTCGTCTCCCGGATCGCCTCGGCCAGGCGCGAGATGGGGACGCAGGCGTCGGTGACGTAGCCCTGGCAGCCGGGGCGCAGGGCGCGCACGGCGTAATAGGCGTCGTGCCGGGCGCGCCACAGGCGGTTGCGGTCCTCGACCTGCGTCGCCCAGTCGAAATCCCCGCCCCCGAACTCCCGCGCGATCTCGCCGAAGCGTTCGGACTGTTCCGCGACCCCCGCATCGGTGCCGTGGAATTCGAGGAAGAGGGTGGGCTTCTCGGCGAGGGACAGCTTGGAATAGCTGTTGACCGCGCGGATCTGCAACTCGTCGAGGAACTCGATCCGCGCGACGGGCATCCCGCTCTGGATGGTCAGGATCACGGCATCGACCGCGCCCTCCACGCTGTCGAAGGTGCAGACGCCCGACGCCACCGCCTCGGGCTGGCCGTAGAGGCGCAGGGTCAGTTCCGTGATGATGCCGAGCGTGCCTTCCGAGCCGACGAGCAGCTTCGTCAGGTCGTACCCGGCGGAGGACTTGCGCGCGCGGGTGCCGGCGCGGACGATGCTGCCGTCGGCCATCACCGCCTCGACCGCCAGCACGTTCTCGCGCATGGTGCCGTAGCGCACCGCGTTCGTGCCGCTCGCCCGGGTTGCGGCCATGCCGCCCATGGACGCATCCGCCCCAGGATCGACGGGGAAGAACAGACCCGTGTCGCGCAGCTCCTCGTTCAGCCGCCGCCGGGTGACGCCAGGCTGGACCACGGCGTCGAGGTCCTCGGGGTGGACGGCGAGGATGGCGTCCATGCGGCTCATGTCGAGGCTGACCCCGCCCCGGATCGGCACCACATGCCCCTCCAGCGAGGTGCCGGTGCCGAAGGGCACGATGGGGCAGTTCCCCGCCGCGCAGGTCCGCACGATCCGCGCCACCTCCTCGGTCGAGCCGGGAAACAGCACGGCATCGGGCCGCACGGGCGTATGATACGCCTCCCCCTTGGCATGATGGTCGCGGACGGCATCCGACGTGGCGCACCGCTCGCCGAACTCGGATTTCAGGGCGTCGATGGTGGTGTCGAAGGGCATGGGGCTTCCTATCCTAGCTCGCCGCCTTCAGCAGGCTCTTGGCCGCGTCCTTCGCCGCCTTCGTCACGCTCTCGCCCGCCAGCATCCGGGCCAG
>JAHDDY010000015.1:59257-62183 GCA_020629115.1 Paracoccaceae bacterium
TGGCCGCGTCCTTCGCCGCCTTCGTCACGCTCTCGCCCGCCAGCATCCGGGCCAGTTCGTCCACGCGCTCGGATTTCGACAGTTCCAGGACGCGGGTGCGGGTGGTCTCGCCGTCCTCGTCCTGCTCGACCGATTTCTCGATGCGCCACTGGCGGTTGGCCTCCGCCGCGACCTGGGGGGCGTGGGTGATGACGAGGGTCTGGGTGTCCTCGCCGAGGCGCTTGAGCCGCGCGCCGATGGCGGCGGCCGTGGCCCCGCCGACGCCGCGGTCGATCTCGTCGAAGATCAGCGTCTTGCCGTCGCCCTTCTGCGCGAGGCAGACCTTGAGCGCCAGCAGGAAGCGGGACAGTTCGCCCCCCGAGGCGATCTTGTCGATGGGGCCGGGCAGGGAGCCGGGGTTCGTCGTCACCTCGAAGGCGACCCGGTCGATGCCGTCCGGGCCGGCGCGCTCGGGGTCCGGCTCGACCTTCGTGCGGAAGACGGCGCGTTCCAGCTTGAGCGGGGCCAGCTCGCCCACCACCTGCCCGTCGAGCACCGCCGCCGCCTCCTGCCGCGCGCGGCTGAGCGCCCGGGCGGCGTCGAGAAAGGCGCGGTGGGCGGCGGCGACAGCCTCCTCCCGCTCGGCCAGCGTCGCCTCGCCCCGCTCGATGAAGGCCAGCTTCTCGGCCAGCCCGCTATGCAGGCCCGGCAGCTCCGCGACGCCGATACGGTGCTTGCGGGCCAGCGCGCGCAGGGCAAAGAGGCGCTCCTCGGCCTGTTCCAGCCGGCGCGGATCGAACGAGAGCGCCTCGGCGGCGCGCTCGACCTCGGACAGGGCGTCCGAGCAGGCGTTCATCGCCCGGGAGATGGCTTCGAGCGCCGTGTCGAGCTTGCCGTCCGCCTTGCTGGCGGCGACCTCGACCCGGCGCAGGGTATCCGACAGCGCGCCCTCGGCCCCCTGGTTGCCGAGCTGGGAGATGGCCTTGCTCACGTCGTCGGCGATGGATTCGGCGCGCTGCATCTGCCGCCGCTCCGCATCGAGCACGTCCTCCTCGCCCTCCTCGGGGGCGAGGCGCTCCAGCTCCTCGACCGAATGGCGCACGAACTCGGCGTCGCGCTGGGCGGCGGCGACCTCCGCGCGGGTGGTCTCCAGCCCGGTCGCCGCCTCGCGCCACGTCTCGTAGAGCGTGCGCACCCGGCGATGCTCGCCCTGCAATCCGGCATAGGCGTCGAGCAGCCCGCGATGGCCCGCCGGGTCGACGAGCGCGCGATCGTCGAACTGGCCGTGGATCTCGATGAGCCGCGTGCCCAGTTCGCGCAGGGTCGCCACGCCGACGGGCTGGTCGTTGACGAAGGCGCGGCTGCGCCCCTCGCGGGAGATGACGCGGCGGACGATGAGCGCGGCATCCTCGATCTCGTGCCCCTGCTCGCGCAGCCAGGCCCAGGCGGGGTGATCCTCGTCCAGCTCGAATTCCGCCGTCGCCGAGCCCTTGTCGGCCCCCGCGCGCACCAGATCGGCATTCGCCCGCGCGCCCAGGGCCGCGCCGAGCGCGTCGAGCAGGATGGATTTCCCCGCCCCCGTCTCGCCGGTCATGGCCCCGAGGCCTGCGTCGAAATCGAGATCGAGCGCGTCGATCAGGACGATGTTGCGAATCGACAAACGCCGGAGCATGGCCCGCGCGCCCTTTCCCGTTAGAGCCAGTCGCCGCGGATGATCTGACGGTACATGCGCCGGTACCAGGCATCCTGCGACAGGCCGCCCGTCAGGTTGCGCCCGGTCAGCAGCGCGTAGCTCGCGCCGTACCAGTCGGAGCCGGGGTAGTTGAAGCCCAGCACGGCGGCGGCGGATTTCGCCTCGTCCACGAGGCCCAGCGCCAGGTTCGCCTCCACCAGGCGGTGCAGCGCCTCCTCGACATGGGTCGTGGTGTCGTATTCCTTGACCACCGTCTGGAAGCGGTTGATCGCGCCGATGTACTGGCCGTTCTTGAGGTAGTAGCGCCCCACCGTCATCTCCTTGCCCGCGATCTGGTCGAGGGTGGTGTCGCGCTTGAGCTCGGCGTCCTTGACGTACTGGCTGTCGGGATGGCGGGCGATCAGCTCGTCGAGCGCCTGCTTCGCCTGGAGGGTCATGCCCTGGTCGCGGCCCACGTCGACGATCTGCTCGTAGTAGCTCTGGGCGACGATGTAGCGGGCGTAGTCGGTCTGGTCGTCGCTGGGGTAGAAGCCGATGAACCGTTCGGCGGCCAGCACGGCCTTGTCGTATTCCTGCGCCTCGTAGGAGGCGACCGCCGACATGAGCATCGCGTCCTTGGCCACGTCCGAATAGGGGTAGAGCCGCTCCACCTCGTCGAAGAGGAAGGCGGCGGTCTTGGGCTTGTCGTCGCGCAGGTTCGCGCGCGCATCGGCGAAGATCGCCTCCGGCGCGCGGCTCTCCACCGGGCCGTCGTCGTTCGACGAGAAGATCGAGCCGACCGAGGGCAGGTTGCCGCTGCATGCGCTGAGCGACAGGGCGAGGGCGGCCAGAAGGACGGGCCGGGCGCGGCGGCGCAGGGAATCGGACATGGATGTCACCCCAATCGACAGTTGACGGCCCCGCCCGCGGCGAGGCTCCGGTTGGCATCGTTGCGCCGGAACATAATACGGACGGGCCGGCGAAGGAAACCGCTTTTCGCGGGGCGCGGCGTCGCGGCCGCTATTCCATCACGGCGAGGCGGGCGCGGACCGCGTCGAGGTTGCGCCGGGCCACCGCCTCGTAGGCGGGAGCCGCCTCCGCGAAGACGGCGAGCACCTCGTCGTAGAGCGCGACGGCCTCCGCGACGGCATCGCGGTCGCCCCGCCGCTCGCCGATCAGGACCAGCGCGTTCGCCATGTTCATGCGTGTTATGGCCCAGCCGAGGGGCACGCGGTCGCGGGTGTGTTCGAGGAGGGCGCTGCGATAGGCGTCGAC
>JAHDDY010000272.1 GCA_020629115.1 Paracoccaceae bacterium
CCAGGTCGACTTGGCGAACTCGGTGTCGAAGCGCAGCTCGAACGCGTCGCGCCCGCTCTTCCCCGGGACCGGCCGGATGGTCACACCGTCCGGCGTCGCCCGGTTCACCCAGTCCTGGATGGCAACCTTGAAGCGCCGCTCGAGTTCGGACTCTTCGACCTTGGCGAGGTCGATGTGGCCGATCGTTGTGACCTCTTCGGGCTCCCAGGCGCCGAGCAGGTCGTCGAGCATCTCGAGGGCGATGCCCCGGCTGACGAGGTCGTACTCGTTCCGGTCGACCACGCCGAGCAGGCAACGGTGGCAGGCCGGCCGGCCCTCGCCGACGCAGGGGCAGCGGGCGATGACGGTGCGGGCTCGGTCGAGGATCGACCGGACCCGGTCGGGGTCGGCGAGCTTCGTCAAATACCCCGTGCCGCCGGGGATGGCGTCGAACAGCACGACGTGTCGCTGCCGGCCCTGGCCGCCGGCGTTCGGCATGTCGGCGAGGGCGACCTCGAGATGGTCGGGTTCACCACCGAAGTCCTCCCGCAGGCCGATCAGCAGTGCCCCCTTGAACGACGCCAGCCGCTGCTCGACGAGGAACATCGAGACCGGCAGGATCATCCGCACGGCTTCGGTCTGGAGCTCGTGGAGGAGCGAGACGGTGTCCCACTCGGCGTTGTCCTTGCCGCGGGACCTCGCCTTGCACCAGCCCTGGTGCAGGCGCTCGGGAGCCTGACCGTCCCGATCGTCACGGGCCTCGGCGACGGCGCCGCACTGGCGGCAGATCGTGAAGCCCGACACCTGGCGTGTCTGCCCACCGATCGCTATCGACTGGCCAGGTCGTCGAGCCAGGCCGAGGTTCAGCGAGCGCAGCGTCATGCGGCCGGCGAACTCGGCGCCGAAGGCTCGCTCCTTCAGCTGCCAGGCGCCCTCGATGGATGAGGGCTCGACGTCGACGAGCACCGCCCGCTGGTATTCCTCGCGCCGCCGATCGTCGCGCTCGTCGTAGACCCGTGCACCTTCTTCGGAGTTGGAGGCATACGCCGTGCGGAGCCGGAGCAGGGTGTGACGGTGGCCGACGTCGGCGATGGTGGTGTTGCCGCATCGGCTGCATCGCAGGTCGATCTCGGGAGCTTCGATGAAACCATGCCCGCAATCGGGGCAGAGGCGCCACGTCTCGTAGAGCGGAGCGTCTTCCGTCCCGATCTCGAGGGCGTCGACGAGGTGGCGGTGCCCACCGGCGTAGAAGCTGTTTCCCGGGGCGAACTCGGTGATCGCGAGCCGTCCGTTGCGGGCGTAGCTCCACTTGGTGGTCTGGTAGTCGCCGTCGTCGTTGCGGTTCCACAGCGTCGCTTCGAGCGTGGTGGCGTCGTCGACGA
>JAHDDY010000016.1:0-45823 GCA_020629115.1 Paracoccaceae bacterium
CGGTCCACCCTAGCTCAGGGGCGCGCCGGTGCAGTCGAAGGCGCCGTCCACGATCCGGTCGAACTCGACGCGGAAGCCGTCCGAGGACAGGGCGTAATGCGCCCCGTCCGCCGTCTCGAAGACCGTCCAGCAGGAGACGTCGTCGTAGCGGAAGCACAGGTAGTCGCCGATGCTGCGCCACGTCCCCTCCTGGCACTGCCCGAGCGTGTCGCGCCAGATGACCCGCCTGTCCGGGTGGTACGCCTCCGAGCCGTAATAGTCCCCGTCCGCGCTGAAATGCGCTGTCCGCCCGTCCATCAGATCGAGGAAGGCCTGCGTATCCAGCGGCACGTCCTCCCCGGCCCCTGCGGGCGGAGCGAGCGTCAGGGCGAGAGCGAGGCCAGTTGCTGCGGTGCGCATCCGACGGGTTCCTCCGAGACACGGTCGATGAAGACGGACGGCCCCGAGCCGGGCGTGCCGTCGGAATTGAGGGGCGCGTGCCGGTACCCGTCCGCATCCTCCACGACGTTCCAGCAGCCGTAGCGCAACGCGCCGTAGTAGTAGCACAGCACCTCCCCCCGGGCGACCCAGATGCCGTGCATGCAGGTGCCGTCCGGCAGGCGCCATGTCGCGCGGCCGTCGCCATGGTGCTGCTCCTCCCCGCGGGGCAGACCCATGAGCGTGTAGTGGAATGTCTTCCCGGTGGTGAAGGCGCGGATCTCCGCCTCGTCCAGCACGCGCTCCGCCCCCGCCTCGCCCTCGACCGACACCCGCACCGTCCCCGGCGCGGCGGCGAGCGCGGCTCCGGCGGTCGCCGCCGCGAGGCCAAGGGTCAGAAGGGTCTGGCGGATCGTCATGGGCTCTCCCGCTCCGGTCCCGCCATGGTGGCACGGGAGGGTGGTCCCTGTCCACGCGCATCGGGCGTGGCGGCGGGCGGGCGGCGCGCTATGTAGCGCGGGGTCCGCGCAACCGTCAGGAGGCCCCGCCATGAAACTCGTCTGGAGCGCCGCGTCGCCCTTCGCCCGCAAGGTCATGGTCGTGGCCCACGAACTCGGCCTCGCCGACCGGATCGAGACCGTCTCCGGCACCGGCACCCCCGTCGCCCCGGCAGAGGCGACGCGCCGGCACAACCCGCTCGCCAAGCTGCCCAGCCTCGTGCGCGAGGACGGCCCGCCCCTCTACGACAGCGCGGTCATCTGCCAGTACCTGACCAGCCTCGCCCCCGGCCAGACGCTGCTGCCCGAGGCGGGCGAGGCGCGGTGGTCGGTGCTGACGCTGGAGGCGCTGGGCGACGGCATCTGCGACTCGGCGGTCGTCACGCGCTACGAGATCGCCCTGCGCGAGGAGGGCATGCGCTCGCAGGCGTGGATGGACAGCCAGATGGCCAAGGTGGATGGCGGTCTCGACGCTTTGGAGGCGGGCGGGTCCGGCACGCTGGGCGAGGCGTTCACGCTGGGTCATGCGGCGGTCGGCTGCGCTCTCGGCTATCTCGATTTCCGCTTTGCGGAGAAGGACTGGCGCGCGGGACGCCCCGCCCTCTCGGCATGGTACGACACCTTCGTCGCCCGCCCGTCCGCCAGCGCGACGGCTCCGGCATGACGGCCCCGACCCGCCTGATGGCCGACCGCAGCGCGGAAGCCGCCGAGCGCACCGGCGCGCATCTCACGGCCGCCATCCGCGCCATCGACGCGGCGTTCGGCGAGGGGCACGCGGCGGCCAACCCGGCCCTCGTCGCCGCCTTTCTGCAATCGGCCTCGCTGGAGAGCGTGATCCTGTCGGGCGAATCGGTGGCGACGCTGCTGGACGGGCGGGCGGAGCGGTCGGTGAACCAGGTGTGCAGTTCGATGGAAAGCCTGCGCCCGCGCATCTTCGGTTGAACCCCGATGATCCGCATCTCCCCGCATATCAGCCTCGACGAGAGCGAGATCGAGGAGCGGTTCGTCCGCGCCTCCGGTCCCGGCGGGCAGAACGTCAACAAGGTGGCGAGCGCCGTGCAGCTGCGCTTCGACGCCGCCGCCTCGCCCAGCCTCTCCGATGCCGTGAAGCGCCGCCTGCGCCGGGTCGCGGGCAGCCGGATGACCGAGGCGGGCGAGATCGTCATCCACGCCGACCGCCACCGCACCCAGTCCCGCAACCGCGACGACGCCCTCGACCGCCTCATCGACATGATCCGCGAGGCCGAGCACGTGCCGAAGCGGCGCATCCCCACGCGCCCGACCCTCGGCTCGAAGAAACGCCGCCTGGAAGGCAAGGCCAAGCGCGGCGCGATAAAGGCGGCGCGCCAGAAACCGCCGGTATAGGAACGCCTCCGCCCCGGACCTGATCCGGGGCCTCTCGCAACGGAGCGCTTCGTTCGAAAAGGCCCCGTATCAAGTGCGGGGCAGCGTTTTTCCTCACCCCCCCAGCGAACGACGCGCCGTCGAGGTCGGCGTGCGGCCGAAGCCGCCGCGCGAGGCGACCATGGCCCGCGTCATGGGCGCGCGGCCCTGCGTCACGGGCGGGCGGGAGAACTGGCGCGGGCTGAGGCTCGCCCGTCCAGCATTGCCGCCGAACACGCTCGTCCCCGCCGCGTTGGTGAAGCGCCCGTTGGCCGTGCGGTACATCGGCTGCGCGGCGGCCATCCCGGCGGTGCGGCCCATCATGGACCCCATCAGGTAGCCCGCGAGCAGCGGCATGAACACGCCGCCCGACCCGCCCTGCGCCACCATCTCCTCCTCCGACCCGCAGGCCCCGGCCCCGTGCTGCTCCTCGCAGACGGCGAGGCTGTCGTAGCGGGGGGCCGCCTCGACGTGCAGCTCCTGCGCCTCGGCCACCGCGATCCGGCACTGGCTCTCGTCGAACAGGCCGCCCCGGTCGGCGGCGTCGAGGCAAGCCTGGAGGCTGGGATAGGCCTGCGCCTCGACGTCGGCCTCCTGCTGGCATCCAGCCAGCGTGAAGGCGGTAGCGCCCAGGATGGTCAGGGCGACGTGCTTCGAACGGGGTCTCATCGGGTCGTCTCCTCGGTGCGGATGGTCATCGGTCTCGGATGAAATGCGGCTTGAAGCGGGAAAGATCCTGCGTGATTCGGGCGCGGTCCTCGCGGATGCCCATCCCGGCGCACTCCGCGCCCACGATCCATGCCCCGATGACGGGGCGGAACCCGTCGAAGACCGGCAGCGGCGCATAGGCCTGCACGACGCGCGGATGCCCGGCATAGTCGGTATTCGTCGCGGCCTCCGTGACCGTGCCCGCCTCGACGATGGCGACCGATGCGCCCTCCCGCGAGAAGACGGGCTTCGTCACGTGCCCCGCGCGCAACGCCCCCTCGGCCCGCCCGAAGGCATCCGCCACCGTCGGCGCGGGCGTGCCCCGACCGGCCAGCGCCGCGCCGACATCCGCCTCGAAGAAGGCCGGCAGCAGGTTCGGGTGCCCCTCGAACATCCGCCACAGCAGCGGCAGCAGCCCCTTGTTCGAGACCACCGCCTTCCAGGCCGGCTCCACGAACAGGCAGTCCGAGCCGCGGATGCGCTCCGCGTAGTCGTCGCGCAGCAGGTCCTCCCACGGGTAGAGCTTGAACAGCGTGCCGATCACCCGGTCCTCGTGGTCGACGAACTGCCCGTCCGTGCTGAGACCGATCGTCTCCAGGTCGGTGTAATGCGCGCCGAGGCCCGCCTCCCGCGCCGCCCAGCCCATGCATTCGACGGTCGCGTAATCCTCCGGGTTGCCGCCCATCGCGGTGAAGTGCAGATCGCTCCCGGCGGCGAACAGGGCGCGGAACCGCGCGACTAACGCTTCGTGGATGCCGTTGAACTGGTCGTCCCCCGGCTCCAGCACCCCCGCTTCGAGCTGTCCTTCCAGCCAGCTCCACTGGAACGACGCGCTCTCGTAGAGCGAGGTCGGGGTATCCGCGTTGTATTCCAACAGCTTGGCCGGGCCGGTGCCGTCATAGGCCAGATCGAGGCGGCCGTAGATCTCGGGATGCCCCCGCCGCCAGCTCTCGGCCACGAGGTCGCGATGCGCCTCGGGGATGCACAGCGCCTCCATCAGCGCCTCGCTCGCCACGATCTCCGCCACCGCCTCGCGGCACATCGCGTGCAGCGCGGTGGACGGGTCCTCGATATCGTCCTCGATCTGGCGCAGGCCGAAGCGATAGGCCGAGGTCTCGTCCCAGTACGGCTCCCCGTGCATGTCGGCGAAGGTGAAGCCCGACGCCTCGGCCTCCTCCCGCCAGCCCGGTCGTTCCGGCAACGGTATCCTGTCCATGGACGCTACCGCGCCGCCCTGATCCGCACCGGCGCGCCCTTGTAGGCGGGCGTCTGGGACTTCTCCTCGTGCAGCGAGAGCGGGACGAGGGGGTTCAGTTCGGGATAGTAGCCCGCGACGCAGCCGTTCGGCAGGTCGAAGGGCGTCACGATGAGGTTGTCCACCTCCCGCGCGATGCCGTCCTCCGCATCGGAGACGAGGGCGACGCGCTGGCCTTCCGAAAGCCCCTGCCTCCCCATCTCCTCATGATTGATGAGCAGGATGTTGCGCGGTCCCTCCAGCCCGCGCAGGCGGTCGGAGAAGCCGTAGACGGTCGTGTTGAACTGATCGTTCGAGCGCAGGGTGACGAGCGTCATCCGCCCCTCCACCGGGTCCCGCGCCAGCGCCGAGAGGACGGTGGGGGCGGTGAAATGGGCCTTGCCGCTCTCGGTCTGCCAGTCGCGCTCGCGCGCCGCGTTGCCGCGCCAGAAGCCGCCCGATTTGTCCTTGCGAGCGTTGAAGTCGTGGAAGTCGTCCGGGAAGGTCTCGGCGATGAGATCGCGGATGCGGTCGTAATCGGCGGTCCAGCCGTCCCAGTCGACGCGCGGGTTCGGCGGCAGGGTCGCCTTCGCCATGCCCGCCACGATGGCGACCTCGGATTTCAGCTTCGAGCTGGGCGGATTGCCCTTGCCGACGGAGGCGTAGACGTTCGACAGCGAGCATTCGATGGTGACGGCCTGCGGCCCGCTCTCCTGGATATCCTCGTCCATCCGCCCCAGGCAGGGCAGGATATAGGCCGCCTTTCCGGGGAACAGATGCGTGCGGTTGAGCTTGGTGGCGACGTTCACCGTCAGGTCGAGGTTCGGCCACGCCTCCTCGATGCGCAGGCTGTCCGGCAGCGCGCGCACGAGGTTGCCGCCGAGCAGGATCATCGCCTTGACCGACCCGTCGATCACCCCCTCGCTGGCATGGACGGCGTTCAGACCCTCCTCGCGCGGGGCGGTGAAGCCGAACTGCGTCTCCATACGGTCGAGCGGCACGAGCTTGGGCTTCTCCGCGATGCCGACCGTGCGCTGACCCTGCACGTTCGAATGCCCGCGCACGGGGGAGATGCCGGTCCCCTTGCGCCCGATATGGCCGCGCAGGAGTAGCAGGTTCACCAGCATGCCGAGATTCTGCCACCCGTGGACATGCTGCGTCAGGCCCATGCCGTAGATGCAGATGACCCGTCCGGCGCGCAGGTACACGTCCGCCGCCGCCTCGATCATCTCCCGCGTCAGGCCGCAGGTGGCGAGGATGTCGGGCCATTCGACGGCGTCGATGGCCGCGCGCATGGCCTCGAAATC
Organism: Paracoccaceae bacterium; assembly: GCA_020629115.1. GTDB lineage: Bacteria > Pseudomonadota > Alphaproteobacteria > Rhodobacterales > Rhodobacteraceae > JAHDDY01. Next base: position 5,547 of record JAHDDY010000016.1, read on the forward strand.
CTTGGTGTGTTCGGCGATGAACGCATGGTCGAGCACCGTGCCGGGGGCCGCGTCCTCGGCGGCGAGGATCAGCTTGAGCATCCCCGCCACCGCCGCGATATCCCCGCCCGGCTTCACCTGGAAGTAGTGCTTCGAGACGGGGGACGGCTTGCCCACGGTCATCTGCACGGGGCTTTGCGGATCGACGAACTCGATCAGGCCCTTCTCGCGCACGGGGTTGAACGTCACGATCTCGCAACCGCGCTCGGCGGCCTGGGCGAGGGGGCGCAGGAAGCGCGGGCTATTCGAGCCGGTATTCTGCCCGAAGAAGAAGATCGCGTCGGCGTGGTCGAAATCCTCCATCACGCAGGTGCCGACGGGCGAACCGATCAACTCGTTGAGACCCACGGAGGTCGTCTCGTGGCACATGTTCGAGGATTGGGGCAGGTTGTTGTGCCCGTAGAGCCGGGCGAAGAGCTGGTAGAGATACGACGCCTCCAGCCCCGCATGGCCCGAGGAGTAGAACACCGCCTCCTTCGGCTGCATCGCGTTCAGTGCCGCGCCGATCTCCGCGAAGGCGGTCTCCCATTCGACGGGGAGATAGCGGTCGCGCGTCGCGTCGTATCGCATAGGATGGACCAGCCGCCCGGCCTTCTCCAGCTCGTGATCCGATTTCGCGCGCAGGGCCGAGACGGTGTTCTCCACGAAGAAGTCGAGGTCGGCCCGGTCGCCCGTCATCTCCCAGAACGTCGCCTTCGCCCCGTTCTCGCAGATCTCCAGCGGATGGGGCTTGGCGGGCTTGGTCCAGGCGCAGGCGGTGCACATCACCCCGCCGGGCTTATTCAGCCGCCGTAGCGCCTCGACGGCCTCCGGGTTCGGGTCCTTGCCGAACAGGCGCATCGTTCCCTTGAGCGAGCCCCAGCCGCCGCTCGCGCCGTCGTATTCCGGCGTGCCGGGGTCCTGGGTGGCGGCGCGATGGGCGCCGGTATCGTCTTGGGCCATGGGCGGGGTCTCCTGTCGCGGCGACGACGAAAGCGCGATGGGCGCTCGACGCCGGGACCGTGCGACATAGATCAGCAACCGGACGCGACAAGACGAGCGTCAGTAAAGAACGGGCGGCGCCAAGATATCGCGGCGGGCCTCGTCCGTACTAAAATGGGTTTATTTGCGAGGATGCCATGGCTGTCGCTGCTCCGATCCCCGGCCTCACCGTCCCATCGCTCGCGGCCCTGCACGGGTCGGCCATGCCGGTCGAGATGCCCGTCGCCATCGAGGTGAACGGCATCGGCCTGGCCGTGATGATGGCCAGCCCGGACGATCTGGAGGACTACGCCATCGGCTTCGCCCGGACCGAGGGCGTGCTGCAGCGGATCGAGGACCTGCGCGACGTGACGCTGCACCGGCACCCCGTCGGCTGGATCGCGCGGATGCGGGTGCGCGGCGATGCGGCCCGGACGGCGCAGGCGCGGGGCCGCGCGCGGATCACCGAGAGCGCCTGCGGCCTGTGCGGGCTGGAGACGCTCGAAGCCCTCGCCGCGCCCATCGCGAAGACGCCCCGCCCCCTCGCCCTGACCGCCGCCGCTCTGGACGACGCGCGCGAAGCATTGCGGCATCGTCCGACGGGCGGGCGGGGAATGCATGCGGCGGCGCTGTGCACCGCCCGCGGCGAGATCGTGACGGTGCGCGCCGACGTGGGCCGGCACAACGCGCTCGACAAGCTGATCGGGGCGGAGATGGCGGCGGGGACGGACTTCACCGCCCATTTCGCGCTGATGACCTCGCGCCTGTCCTTCGAACTGGTCGAGAAGGCGGCGACGGTGGGCCTCGGCGCGCTGGCCGCCCTCGGCTCGCCCACGTCGATGGCCCTCGACCGCGCCGCCCGCGCGGGGCTGCCCCTCCATGCGAATATCGGGCGCGGAGGCACCGTCGGGCGGGCCTGAACCCGGCGGTTCCCGGGCGCCCCAACCGCCAGCTATCCGAACTCCGCGACCTTCGCCGTCGTCCGCTCCAGCCAGTCGCGCGTCGTCTCGTCCACCAGCGGGTAGAGCGCGTCGTAGACCCGGGCGTGATAGGCGTCGAGCCAGGCGATCTCGTCGTCCCGCATCAGGGCCGGATCGACGAGGCGCAGGTCGATGGGGGCCAGCGTCAGCGTCTCGAAGCCCAGCATCTCCCGCTCGCCGCCCTCGGGCACGGCCGGGGGGGTGACGAGGACGAGGTTCTCGATGCGGATGCCGAAATCGCCCTCGCGGTAGTAGCCCGGCTCGTTCGACAGGATCATCCCCGGCTCCAGCGCCACGGTGCCCCGCTTCGACAGGCTGGCCGGGCCTTCGTGCACGCCGAGATACGCGCCGACCCCGTGCCCCGTGCCGTGGTCGAAGTCGAGACCCGCCGACCAGAGCGGCATCCGGGCCATCGTGTCGATCTGCACCCCGGTCGTCCCCTCGGGAAAGCGGGCGCGGGATACCGCGATCATGCCGCGCAGGACGAGGGTGAAGGCGCGGCGGTGCCTCGCCTCGGGGGTGCCGATGGCGACGACGCGGGTGATGTCGGTGGTCCCGTCCCGGTACTGCCCGCCCGAGTCGATCAGGTGGAGCGAGCCGCCCTCCAGCACGCGGTTCGTCTCGCGGCTGACCCGGTAATGCGGCTGCGCGCCGTTGGGGCCGTAGGCGGAGATGGTGTCGAAGCTGATGTCGCGCAGCTTCCCGGTCTCGTTGCGGTACTGCTCCAGGCGCTTGGCGACCTTGATCTCCTTGAGCGTGCCCTTGGGCGCCTTCGCGTCGAGCCAGCACAGGAACCGCGCCATCGCCGCCCCGTCGCGCAGGTGCGCGGCGCGCGCGCCGGCCTGCTCGGTCGGGTTCTTGCGGGCTTTGGGCAGGATGCACGGATCGCGCCGCCAGACCACCTCCGCCCCCGCCTCGCGCAGGGTCGTCTCGACGATGACGGGCACGGATGCCTTTTCCAGCCCTACGCGCGCGGACTTCAGCTCCGACAGGAGCGGCAGGAAGCGCGGGGTATCATGCAGGCGTACGCCCTCGCCGAGATGCGTGCGCACGGCGTCGTCGAGCTTCTCCAGATCGAGGATCAGGTCGACCGTCCCGTCCCGGTGCAGCACGGCATCGGCGAGCATGACGGGGGTATGGCTGAGATCCCCGCCCCGGATGTTCAGCAGCCAGTTGATCGAATCGGGCAGGGTCAGGACGAAGGCGTCGAGATCGTCCTCGTCCAGCGCCCCGGCCACCATCGCGCGCTTGTCCGCCGAGGAGGTACCCGCCAGCGTCTCGGGATGCACTTCCGCCGACCCCATGGGCGCGGGGGGCTGGTCGGGCCAGACGGCGTCGATGGGGTTGTCCGCCTCCGCGCGCAGGCTCGCGCCGACGGCATGGGCGGCCTTCTCGTAGCTCTCGCGCTGGGCGGGGGTGATCAGCCACGGGTCGAAGCCGATCACGTCGCCCTCCCCCGCCGCCGCGCGCAGCCACGCGCCGGGGTCGGTCTCGGCGATGGCCACCGTCTCGAAGGCGTCCGCGTCCACCTGCTCCGCCGCCTGGATGGTGTAGCGCCCGTCCACGAAGACGGCGGCGCGGTCCGTCATCGCGATGGCCTGCCCCGCCGAGCCGGTGAACCCCGTCAGCCAGCGCAGCCGCTCGTCGCGGACGGGGACGTACTCGCCCTGATGCGCGTCGGCGCGGGGGACGATGAAGCCGTCCAGCCCCCGCCGGGCCATCTCCGCGCGCAGGTCGGCGAGCCGGGCCGCGCCGTGGTCGTGGGAGGGGGTCTCGAAGGATTGATACATCGTCGGTGCCTCACAGATCCCCGTCGAAGCGATCGGGGGCATAGGGGGTCATGTCCACGTTGGGCCGTCGCCCGGCGATCATGTCGGCCAGCAGGCGGCCCGTCTTCGGCCCGGAGGTCAGGCCCACATGCTGCGCGCCGAAGCCGAACCAGATGCCCCGCGCGCGCGTGCTCTCGCCGATGAGGGGCAGGCTGTCGGGGGTCGACGGGCGGCGGCCCATCCAGGTCCGCACGCCCTCCCATTCCAGCGACGGGTAGAGCGACCGGATGCGCCGCTCGAACAGGGCCGTGCGCTCCATCCGGGCGGGCGCGTCGACGCCGGCGAACTCGACCAGCCCGGCGCAGCGGATGCCCGCCTCCATCGGCGTGACGGCGAATTTGGCGTCGGCGACCATGTAGGGGATGGGCGGGCGGTGGCTGGGGTTTTCCAGCATCATATGATAGCCGCGCTCAGCCTCCATCGGCACGGTATGGCCCAGCCGCTCGGCCAGCCGCCGCGACCAGACGCCCGAGGCGAGGACGATGCGGTCGAAGGCCGACGTCTCGCCCCCGACGGTGAGCGTGCCCCCCGCCCCGCCCGGGTCGATGGCCGTCACCTCGCCCCGGCGGAATGCGCCCCCGCCCGCGCGGAACGCCTCGAACAGGGCGGCGAGATAGGCGCCCGGATCGGTGATCCAGCCGTGGTCGGTCAGCGCGGCGGCGAAGCCGACCGCCTGCGACAGGTGCGGGTCGCGCTCCACGAGGGCCGCGCGGTCCCATTCCTCCCATTCCGCCCCGTGCTCGCGGCGGATGGCGAAGCCCCAGGCATCCTTCTCGAAGGCGGCGCGGTCCTTGTAGAGATAGGCGTAATGGCCGGTCTCGATGTACCGTTCGGCGGGCGTGCCGGCGGCGAGCGCCCGGTGCTGATCGACGGAATCGCCGAGGATGGTGTCCAGCGCGGCGGCGATCTCGCGCACCCTGCCCTCGCGCCCGTTGCGCAGGAACGGCACCAGCCAGGGCAGCAGCCTCGGCAGATAGGCCCAGCGCAGGAAGAGCGGCCCGTCCGGGTCCATGAGCATCGACGGCACATGCCCGAGCAATCCCGGCACCGAGACCGGCACGATGGCCGTCCGCGCCAGCAGGCCCGCGTTGCCGTAGCTCGTCTGCTCCGGATCGCCCGGCATGACGCGGTCGAACAGCGTCACCGAATGCCCGTCCCGGCGCAGCCATTCGGCGGCCGACACCCCGACGATGCCTGCCCCCACGACCGCGATGTTCGATCCGGCGCCCATCCCGTCCCCGTCGCCTCTCCCCCGGTCGGACAGGGATGCGCGGATGCGCCGGGCAACGCAAGGACTTTCGGGCGGCGGGCGGTTGACAGGCGGCGGCGCGGCGGCAAGGCTTCCGTCACACCGTATGCACAACCGGAACCACGGGGGAGACCACCATGAGAAAGATGCTTGGCATGGCCGCGGCCATCGCGCTGACCGCCGGCGCCGCCACGGCCGCCGAGAAATGGGATATGCCGATGGCCTATTCCGACAGCAACTTCCACACCCAGAACGGCAAGGTCTTCGCGAACTGTGTACGCACCGGCACGGGCGGCGAACTGGACATCACCGTCCATGGCGGCGGCTCGCTGTTCAAGGGCGGGGAGATCAAGCGCGCGGTCCAGACCGGCCAGGTGCAGATCGGCGAGCGCCTGCTCTCCGCCCACCAGAACGAGGAGCCGCTGTTCGGCATCGACAGCATCCCCTTCCTCGCCTCGTCCTTCGACGCCTCCGAGAAGCTGTTCGCCGCGACCCGCCCCGCGCTGGAGGGGGTGCTGGAGGAGCAGAACCTGCATCTGCTCTACTCGGTGCCGTGGCCGCCCCAGGGCCTCTACTTCAAGAAGGAGGTCAACGAGGTCGCGGACATGGAGGGCATCAAGTTCCGCTCCTACAACTCCGCCACGGCGAAGCTCGCCGAGCTGACCGGCATGGTGCCGGTGCAGATCGAGGCGGCCGAGATCAGTCAGGCCTTCGCGACCGGCGTGGCCGAATCCATGATCTCCTCCGGCGCGACGGGCTACGACCGCAAGGTCTGGGAGAGCCTGACCCATTTCTACGAGGTCGACGGCTGGCTGCCGCGCAACGCGGTCATGGTCAACAAGGACGCCTGGGACGACCTGGACGACGCGACGCGGAACGTGATGAGCGGCTGCGCGGAACTGGCCGCCTATTCCGGCCTGTGGCGCTCGATCCAGTACACCGACTTCACGATGAAGGGCCTCGCCGACAACGGCATGACCGTCGGCAAGGCGAGCGACGCGCTGGTCGCCGAGCTTCAGACCATCGGCGAGACGATGACCGCCGACTGGCTCAACTCCGCCGGCGAGGACGGCGCGGCGGTGGTCGAGGCGTACAAGGCGTCGATGGAGTAGAACCGTCATTCCCGTGAAGGCGGGAATCCTTCTCCACGGCACCGTCATGCCCGGGCTTGACCCGGGCATCCAGAGCCACCGATGCAACACCCGCGACCCTGGATCGCCGGGTCAAGCCCGGCGATGACAATCGAGAGACTTGGGAAAGGACGCCATGGAAGGCATCGCGAAGGGCGTCTGCGGCGTCATCGAGGGGATCGGTCCGGACTGCGACTGGCGCGCGACCCGGGCCATCCTCGTCATCGTCCCGTGCGTCCTCCTCGTCCTGCTGCTGACCTGGCTCGGCACGCGCGCCCGCCTCGTGCGCCGGGCGATGGACGGGGTCTACACGCTGGGCGGCATCGTCTCGGCGCTGTTCCTGCTGGCCATGCTGGGCATCATCGTCGGGCAGATGGTCGCGCGCTGGTCCGGCGTCGCCTTTCCCGGCTCGACCAACTATGCGGGCTATTGCATGGCCGCCGCCAGCTTCTTCGCGCTGGCCTACACGCTCAATTCGGGCGCGCATATCCGCGTGAACCTCATGCTCACGGCGCTGGGGCGGCATCGGCGCTGGGGCGAGATCTGGTGCTTCGGCATCGGGGCGCTGCTGGCGACGTATTTCGCGCGCTACGCCATCAAGGGCACGCTCGAATCCATCCGTTGGAACGACATCAGCCAGGGGCAGGACGCGACACCCCTGTGGATACCCCAGATCGCCATGTGCATCGGTACGGTCATGCTGGCCATGGCGGTCTGGGACAACTTCTTCCGCCTGCTCATCGACGGCGGCACGAATGTCGAGGCGGAAACGGTCGAGGACGCCCCCGCTCCCCAGACCCCGCCGCTGGAGGCGCGCTGATGGACACCGATTCAGTCATTGCCCGGCTTGACCGGGCAATCCAGGGAAGCAGGCGATGGCTCTTGTTGCTCTGGATCACCCGGTCGAGCGCCGCGCGCCGCGCCGGGTGATGATGGTTTCTCCCGAAAATTTGCACACTGGCTCACGACCAGAGCTGTCGAGGCGCTGATGGAAGAGCTGTACCTCACGATCCTCTTCGTCTTCGTGCTGCTCATGCTGCTCGGGACGGGCGTCTGGGTGGCGCTGGCCCTCGTCGGCGTCGCGGTGGTAGGCATGGAGATGTTCACCTCCCGACCCGCCGGGGACACGATGATCACGACGGTCTGGGCGTCCTCGTCGAGCTGGACGCTGACGGCCCTGCCGCTGTTCATCTGGATGGGCGAGATCCTGTTCCGCACGCGCCTGTCGGAGGACATGTTCAGGGGCCTCGCCCCGTGGATGGCGCGGCTGCCCGGCGGCCTGCTGCACACGAACATCGTCGGCTGCACCATCTTCGCCGCCGTCTCCGGCTCGTCCGCCGCGACGCTGACGACGGTCGGCAAGATGTCGATCCCGGAGCTGCGCCGCCGCGGCTATCCGGAATTCATGACCATCGGCACGCTGGCGGGCGCGGCGACGCTGGGGCTGATGATCCCGCCCTCGCTGACGCTGATCGTCTACGGCGTGACCATCAACGAATCCATCTCGAAGCTGTTCATGGCGGGCGTCCTGCCCGGCCTGACGCTGGCGGGGATGTTCATGGCCTACGTCGTGGCCTGGCACGTCCTGTTTCCTTCGAAGCGCCCGGCGCCGGAGCCGAAGGTCTCCTTCCGCGACAAGCTCCGCGCCTCGCGCTTCCTCATCCCCGTCCTCCTGCTCATCACCCTGGTCATCGGGTCGATGTATCTCGGCTACGCCACGGCGACGGAGGCCGCCGCGTTCGGCGTCATCGGCGCGCTGGCGATGGCGGCCCTCCAGCGGTCGCTGACGCTGGAGACCTTCGCGGCCTCGCTGATGGGAGCGGTGCGCACCTCGACCATGGTCGCCTTCATCCTGATGGGCGCGGCCTTCCTCGCGCTCGCCATGGGCTTCACCGGCCTGCCCCGGGCGCTCGCCGCCTACATCGCGGAGCAGGATTTCACGGTCTTCCAGCTCATTGCCGCGCTGACGGTGTTCTACATCATCATCGGCTGCTTCCTCGACGGCATCTCCTCGGTGGTCCTGACCATGGCCATCGTCGAGCCGATGGTGAACGTGCCCGCCTTCCGCGAGGTCGGCTTCGACATGATCTGGTTCGGCATCTTCGTCGTCGTGGTGGTGGAGATGGCGCAGATCACCCCGCCCATCGGCTTCAACCTCTTCGTGATGCAGGGCCTGACGAAGCACGAGATGGGCTACATCGCCAAGACCGCCTTCCCGATGTTCCTGATCATGGTGGTGATGGTCGTGGTGCTGGTGCTGGCGCCCGAACTGGCGACGTGGCTGCCGGAGTCTATGCGAAACGGGCCGTGAGCATTGCTCTTCATCGCAGGAACCCGTCAGGCCCGGTGGTGACGGGAAACCGCACGGGATGCTGATCGCCCTCGAAGCCTTGGGCCGCAGGGCGCGCTGGACGCTGGTGGTCGGCATGGTGGCCGCGCTGGCGTTCCAGGAGGCGGGGGCGGTGCTGAGACCGTACCTGCCGGTCTTCGTCGGCATGATCTTCGCCCTCGCCATGGTGCGCATCGACCTGCCCGCCCTCGCCCGGAGCGCCCTCGCGCCGGAGCGCATCGCGCGGACGCTCGGCCTGTCCGTCGCCATCACCGCCGCGACCCCGATCCTGCTGCACGGCCTGGCGGGCATCGCGGGCCTGCCCGCCGACCTGCGCGCGGCGCTCGTCTACGCCCATGCCGCCCCGCCCATCGCCTCGGCGGCGGGTCTGTGCCTGATGATGGGGCTGGAGGCGGCCGTCGCGCTGGAGGTGGCCATCGTGGCCAGTTTCCTGACCCCGCTGCTCGGCCCGCCCGTCGTCCTGTTCCTGCTAGGGGACGCGGTGGCGCTCGACGGCTGGCGGCTGGCGGGACAGCTCGCCCTCATCGTCGGGGGCGGGGCGCTCGCGGCGACGCTCGCCAGGCGCGCGCTCGGCCCCGCGCGCATCGCCCGGCGGCGGCTCGCCTTCGACGGTCTCACGGCGCTGGGGATGCTGATCTTCCTGCTCCCGGTCTTCGACGGGGCAGTGGCCAGCATCGCCGCCGCCCCGATGGCGGCCCTCGGCGTGCTGGGCCTCGTCTGCCTCGTCAATCTCGGCCTGCAACTCGCCGCCCAGCGCGCCGCACGGCGGGTGGCGACGACGGAGACGGCCGGCGCGGTCGGCGTGCTCTGGGGCAACCGCAACGTCACCCTCTTCCTCGCCGCCGTGCCGGAGAACCCTACCTTCACCCTGTTCGTCGCGCTGTACCAGGTCCCGATGTACGCCACCCCTCTCGTCATGGGCGCGCTCTTCCGCGAGCGCCGATTTACCGGGTCTTGAGAAAAATCCGCTAGTGTCGTGCCTCACGGTCGGCGTCGCCGGGGCCATCGCCCCGCACCGCCCGGGGAGGATGCCGCCATGCCCGGACTCGCCCTCAAGCTCGCCCCGCGCGAACAGGTGCTCATCAACGGCGTGGTCGTGGAGAATGGCCCCCGCCGGACGCAGATCGTCATCCGTTCCGAGGACGCCGCCGTCCTGCGCCTGCGCGAGGCGCTGGACGAGGCGGAGGTGATCGGCCCGGCCTCCCGCGCCTACTACGCCGCGCAGAAGGCGCTCGAAGGACAGACCGCCGTGCCGGGCGAGCCGCTCGACATCGGCGCGGCGCTCGACGCGCTGGTCGCGCAGTACCACGACGAGACCCGGCAGCGCAGGGTCGGCGAGGCCCGCCGCGCCTGCCACGAGGGCAACTTCTACCGCGCCATGCGCAGCCTCAAGCCCTGCGTTGAGGAAGAGCGCGCGCGGATGGGGATCGCCTGAGCCGCGCCCCCTTGGCCCGGTGACGCGGCGGCTGTAGGCTGCGCCCCGTGCCCGATATCCGTTCCGCCCTCGAAACCCGCGCCCGCGCCGAAGGCTTCAGTGCCCTCGGTATCGCCGCGCCCGCCGCCATGCGCCCCGCCGGAGACCGGCTGCGCTCCTGGGTGGCCGAGGGGTATCACGGGGACATGGGCTGGATGGCCGAGCGCATCGCCTGGCGGTCGGATGCGAGCGCGCTGTGGCCGGTGGCGCGGTCGGTCGCGATGCTTGTCGAGAACTACGGCCCCGCCACGGACCCGCTCGCCACACTCTCGCAGCCCGACCGCGCCACCGTCAGCGTCTACGCCCGCAACCGCGACTACCACGACCGCATCAAGAAGCGCCTCAAGCGCCTCGCCCGCTGGATCGTGGAGGAAACGGGCGAGGAGGTGAAGGTCTTCGTCGATACCGCCCCGGTCATGGAGAAGCCCCTCGCCGCGCTGGCGGGGCTGGGCTGGCAGGGCAAGCACACGAACCTCGTCAGCCGCGACGTCGGCTCCTGGGCGTTCCTCGGCGCGATCTTCACGACGCTGGACCTGCCGAAGGACGCGCCGCACCCGGATCGCTGCGGCTCGTGCCGGGCCTGCCTCGACATCTGCCCCACGGCGGCCTTTCCCGCGCCCTACCGGCTCGATGCCCGGCGCTGCATCTCGTACCTGACCATCGAGCACAAGGGACCGATCCCCCGCGCCTTTCGCGCGGCGATGGGGAACCGGATCTACGGCTGCGACGACTGCCTCGCCGTCTGCCCGTGGAACAAGTTCGCGCGGGAGGCGCAGGACGTGGCCTACCACGCGCGCGAGGCGCTGAAGGCACCGGCGCTGGCCGATCTGCTGGCGCTGGACGAGGCAGGGTTCCGCGCGCTGTTCACCGCCTCCCCGATCAAGCGCATCGGGCGGGGGCGGTTCCTGCGCAACGTGCTGATCGCGGCGGGGAACTCGGGCGAGGGGGCGCTGGTGCCGCCCGTGCGGGCGCTGCTGGACGACGCCGAGCCGCTGGTACGCGGGGCGGCGGTCTGGGCGCTGTCCCGGCTGCTCCCGCCCGGCGCGATGCCCGTGCCCGCGCGGGACGATCCGGACCCGGAAGTGCTGGCGGAATGGGAGGCAGTCGCAAGCGCTCTGCCCCGCACCTGATGCGGGGCCTGTCGCAGCGATGCGCCTTGCTCGAAGAGGCCCCGGATCAGCAAAGCAGCATTTCATGCTGCATTGCATCCGGGGCAGCGCGTCACCCTACTTCTTCCCGCCCCCGTCGAACGGGTTGTCCCGCTTGCGCAGGAACAGGCGCAGCGGCGTGCCCTCCAGCCCGAAATCCTCGCGCAGGCCGTTCACGAGATAGCGCCGGTACGCGGTGGGAACCTCCTCGGGGCGGGAGCAGAAGGCGACGAAGGTCGGCGGGCGGGTCTTGGCCTGGGTCATGTACCGCAACTTGATGCGCCGCCCCCCCGGCGCGGGCGGCGGATGGCGGGCAACCATCTGCAACAGCCAGTCGTTGAGCCGCGACGTGGAGACCCGCGCGTTCCAGACCCCGTGCGCCTTCATCACCGCCGCATGGAGGCGGTCGACGTTCTTCCCGTCCCTGGCCGACAGCATGACGAGGGGCACGCCGCGCAACTGGGGCAGGAGGCGCGTGACCTGCTCCTTGAGCACGTGCATCGTCTTCTGCTTCTCCTCAACGAGGTCCCACTTGTTGATCGCGATGACCACCGCGCGCCCCTCACGCTCGGCCAGGTCCGCGATGCGCAGGTCCTGGCTCTCCAGCGGGTTCTGCGCGTCCAGCAGGACGACGACGACCTCGGAGAACTTGACCGCGCGCAAGCCGTCCGAGACGGACAGCTTTTCGAGCTTGCCCGTCACCTTCGCGCGCTTGCGCATCCCGGCGGTGTCGAACAGCTTGACGGGCGTGCCGTTCCAGTCATGGACGGTGCCGATGGCGTCGCGGGTGATGCCGGCCTCGGGGCCGGTGAGCATCTTCTCGGTGCCGAGGATGCGGTTGACGAGGGTGGACTTGCCGGCGTTGGGCCGCCCGACGATGGCGATCTGGATGGGCTTGCCCGGCTCGACGGCCTCGACCGGCTCGCCGGTCTCGGGGTCGAGCGCGACCTCGATCTCGGGCAGGCTCTCCGGCTCCATCGCGAATTCCTCGGCGAAGGGGGCGAGCGCATCGCGCAGGTCCTCCATTCCCTCGCCGTGCTCGGCGGAGACGCGCACCGGCTCGCCGAGGCCGAGGGAGAAGCCCTCGTAGAACCCCTCGTCCCCCGCGCGGCCCTCGGACTTGTTGCCCAGCACGATCACGCGCGCCTCCTTGCGGCGCAGCAGGTCGGCCAGTTCGCGATCGGTCGAGGTGATGCCCGCGCGGGCGTCGATGATAAAGAGCGAGACGTCCGCCGTGTCGATGGCCTGTTCGGTCAGGCGGCGCATGCGGCCCTGGAGCGAATCGTCGGTGGCCTCCTCCAGCCCCGCCGTGTCGATGACGGTGAAGCGCAGGTCGCGCAGCCGTCCGTCGCCCTCGCGCAGGTCGCGGGTGACGCCGGGGGTGTCGTCCACCAGGGCGAGGCGCTTGCCGACGAGGCGGTTGAACAGCGTCGACTTGCCCACGTTCGGGCGACCGATGATCGCGACGGAAAAGGCCATCGGTCGGATGCCTCCCCTTCTAGCGGAACGCGACGAGGGTGGCGTCGTCGGTCAGGACGTAGATGGTACCCCCGGCGACCACGGGCGGCACGCTCGATCCGTCGGGCAGGCGCACCTCGGCGGCGACCTGTCCGGTGGCGGGGTCGATGGAGACGAGCCGCCCGGTGCTGGAGGTCAGGAGCAGGCGTCCGCCCGCCGCGACCGGCCCGGCCCAGACGATGGCCCCCTCGCGGTCCTCGGGGTCCTGGAATCCGCCGAGATCGGTGCGCCACGCGGTATCGCCCGTCTCCCGGTCGAGGGCGTGGAGGCGGCCCGTCTCGTCGACGAAGAAGACCGCGTTGCCCGCTACGTAGGGCGCTTGCGCCCCGCCGATGTTGCGGGTCCAGAGCCGGTCGCCGTCGCGCAGGCCGATGGCGGCGAGGCGACCCGACTGGCTGGCGGCGTAGACGACGCCATCCGCGATGACGGGGTCGCCCGCCACGTCGTTGAGCGCCGCGATGCCGCCCGAGCCGCGGATGCCGGTCAGGTCCTCCTCCCAGACCGGGCGGCCCGAGGACGTGAGGTAGGCGGTCAGTTCGCCGGAGGAATACGGCGCGACGACGATGCGGTCCGTCGCCGCCGGGCCTGCGCCGCCGAGCACCCCGGCGGTCTGTTCGAGGCCCTGACGGTTCCACCCGGCCGCGCCGGTCGTGCCGTCGAAGGCGAAGAGGCGGTTCTCGCGGGTGACGGCGAAGACGCGCCCGCCCGCGACGCTGGGCGCGGCGCGGCTGGGCGCGCGCAAGGCCCCCGTCCAGGCCACGGCCCCCGATGCGGCGTCGAGCGCGGTCAGGCTGCCGAAGCCGCTGGTCGCGAAGATGCGCCCGCCATCCGCCGCGAGGCCCCCGCCGAAGCCGTCGCGCGTATTCTCGGTCTCGGGCGTCAGGTCGACGCTCCAGATGCGCGCGCCGGTCGCGGCGTCGAGGGCCGAGACGGTCGCGCCGGTATCCATGGCGTAGACCCGCCCCCCTGCGACGATGGGCGGCGAGACGATGCGCCCGTTCGAGCCGCTGCCCACATCCGCACGCCATGCCTGCTGCAACGTCCCGCTCGCGGCGACGTGGCCGATGGAGCGGGTGGCGTTACCGTTGAACTGGGGCCAGTCGGCATTGGTCACGGGCGGGGGCAGGCGCACGGCGATGGCGCTTGCCATCACGTCGGCATCGGCGCGGGCCTGGCGCACGGGGATACGCTCGCCGGGCAGGCGCACCTCGTCGCTGCCGAAGAAGTCGAGGCCGCCGCACCCGCTCAGGAGCGCCGCGCAGCACAGGCCCGCAAGGCCGGTCCGAAGCGAAGAGATCATGGGTCCGTTCCTTCTGCATCGTCGTCGTCATCGGTGGCGGCGGCCGGGGCGGGGGCCTCGCCGGCGGTCGCCTCGATGGCGTCGATCAATTCGCGCACCCGCCCCTGCGTTCCGGCGGGGAGCTGCGGGATGTCGAAGATGGCGCGCAGGGAGGCCACGGCCGCGGCGGGATCGCCCGCCTTCAGATGTGCCGCCGCCTCGAATTCCAGCGCGGGCAGGCGCCAGACGCCGCCATCGACCGTGAGCGGGCCGAGGCGGTCGAGCATCTCGTCCGGCTCCATGGTCTCGGAGCGCATCATCACGATGCGCAGGTCGGCCAGGTCGCGGAACCGCTGTTCGATGTCGGGCATGCCGAGGACGGCCTCGTACTGCGCCTGTGCCGCGTCGAGGTCCCCGGCCTGCATCAGCGACGCCCCGGCCCGAAGGCGCGCGAGAACGGGATAGGCGTAGCCGCCCTCCTCCGCCAGCGCGAGGAAGGCCTGCGAGGCCTCGGCGGGGTCCTCCACCCGATCGGCCGCCAGGAGCGCGCCGCCCAGCTCGGCCTTGCGCGCTTGCTCGCGGCTCTCGTACCAGCCGCGCCCGGCGGCGAGCGCCACCACCACGACGATGGCGGCGATGAGCCAGGGTCCGTAGCGCCGCCAGACCGCGTACATCCGGTCGCGGCGGACCTCCTCGCTGACTTCCTGGATAAAGCTGTCGGATTCGGCCAAGGCACACTCTCCCGCCGGAATCCTCCGGCCTTCGTTGAACGCGCGGACATTAGCCAAGAACCCGCCGCGCGCAAGTGTTCTTGCTGTCATCGCATGCGGAAGGCGCTAGGTTCATCGGTCGCATCAGACCTTCCACGACAAGGAGCCGCCCCATGAAGCCCGTCCTTCCCGCCCTCATCGTCCTGAGCCTCGCCGGTTGCGCCTCCGGCCCGGATGCCGACACGTTCGGCGGCCGTCTCGCGCTCGAAGGGGGCGAGGTGGCGGCCATCGGCGAGGACTGGACCGAGGCCCAGGCGCGCATCGCGCGCGGGCGCGCCCTGATCGAGACGGGCGAGGACCGCGTCGAACGCGGCGAGACCCGGATGCGCCGGGCGCGCGGCGAGATCGAGCGGGGCCGCGACGAGGTGGCCGAGGGCCGCACCCTGATCGCCGACGGCGAGCGCGCCAGCCTGGAGGCGGAAGAGGCCTACAGCCGCATCGTCGCCGCCACCGCCCGCACGGTACGCTAGCCGTCGCGCTTGTTCAGCGTGTAGACGTGGTCGTCGCCCGGGAAGCGCCGGGCGCGGACCTCCTCGGCGTAGGCATCGGCCACCTCCTCGATCATCTCCTGCATGTTGCCGTATCGCTTCACGAAGGTCGGCACGCGCGGGAAGAGGCCGACCATGTCCTCGAAGACCAGTATCTGACCGTCGCACTGGGCCGAGGCCCCGATGCCCACCGTCGGGATCGACACGGCGTCGGTGATGCGCTGGGCCAGCGGCTCCGTGACGCCCTCGACCACGACCGAGAAGGCCCCCGCCTTCTCCACCTCGCGCGCGTCCTGTATGATCTGCTGCCAGTCGCGCTCGTCGCGCCCGGCGACCTTGAAGCCGCCCATGGTGTTGAGGCTCTGGGGCATGAGGCCGATATGGCCCATGACGGGGATGCCGCGCCGGGTCAGATGCCGGATGGTCGGGGCCATCTCCGCCCCGCCTTCCAGCTTCACCGCCGCGCAGCCCGTCTCCTTGACCACCCGCGCGGCGTTGCGGAAGGCGATCTCGGGGCTTTCCTCGAAGCTGCCGAAGGGCATGTCCACGACCACCAGCGCCTTGTCGGCCCCGCGCATGACGCCCTGGCCGTGCATGATCATGTGGTCGAGCGTGACGCCGAGCGTGTTGGGCATCCCGTGGATCACCATGCCGAGGCTGTCCCCCACCAGCAGCAGGTCGCACCGCTTGTCCAGAAGGTTCGCCACGTGGGCGGTGTAGGCCGTCAGGCAGACCAGCGGCTCGCCCCCCTTGCGCGCCATGAAGCCGGGCACCGTCATGCGCTTGCGCGGCTTCGAGGCGGAATCGGTCGGCAGCGTGCTTTGCGAGGACATGATGCTTTCCCAAATGGATGCATGATCCCACCCCTCTAGCGCATCGGGCCGCGATCCGCAAAGAACGGCGCGGATGAATGACGACCGTGGTCGACGTGCCATCGCGCGGGCGGATTTATCGAATTGTTTCATACCGCTCCGCAAAATCGTTTTTGCGGCGCAAGATGAATTATTCCGAAAATATTTTGTTCAATCTTGACTGAACGGAATATGCGCTATGTCGGACAAGATGACACAGACCGCCGAGACCGATTTCATCGAAGGCTTGGGCCTCGTCTTCCAGGGCGACGGCATGCCGCGCATCGCCGGGCGGCTGCTCGGGTTCTTCGTGCTGCACGGGGGGCCGTTCAGCTTCACCGAGCTGGCCGAGAAGCTGGAGATCAGCCGGGGCAGCGTGAGCACGAATACCCGCCTGCTCGAAGACATGGGCGTCATCGAGCGCATCGCCATGCGCGGCGAGCGGCAGGACTACTTCCGCCTCGCCCCCGACCCCTACATCCAGATCGTCGCCCGCAAGCGCGAGCGGTCGATCCGGGCGCGGGAGGCGATCCTGCGCAACGCCCAGTCGCTGGACGATCTCGGCGAGGAGGGGCTGACGCGCGTCTCGGAACTGGCGGGCTTCTTCCAGACCCTCGTCGAGATGACCGACCGGGCGCTCGTCGATCTCGACCCCGGCGACGGAAGCGAGGCCGCGCCCCGTGAAACCCGCCTCTCCTCGACCCTCGCGGCTGAATAGGACCGATGCCATGCTGAACTCGCTGTTCAAGATCCTCCTCGCGGCGGGCATCGCCTTCGGGATCGTGACCTACGTGACCGGGGGCGACTACGACCAGGTGAGCGAGGCCGCGACCAAGGCGCTCGACCAGTCCATGAGCCGCAAGCGCGAGCGCGAGGCGGCCCAGGCCGCGGCTGCGGCCGCCGCGGACGGGGGCGAGACGGCGGAGCCGGCGCAGGCCGCCATCGAGGTCGTGACGCGGCGCACCGTCGCCGAGCCGCTCTCCTCCACGCTGCGCATGACCGGCGCGACCGAGGCGTCCCGCCGGGTCGACGTGCGGGCCGAGACCTCCGGCGTCGTCTCGCTCGCCCCGCGCAAGGGCACGCGGGTGCGGCAGGGCGACCTGCTGTGCCGTCAGCAGATCGGCGCGCGCAGCGCCCGGCGCGAGGCCGCCGTCGCCCGGCTTCAGCAGGCCCTCGTCGAGGCGCGGGCGCAGCAGCGGCTGAGCGAGCGCGGCATCGCCGCCGCCAACGCGACGAGCGCCCGGCGCGCCGATGCCGAGGTGCTGCGCGCCGAGATCATGCAGATCGACGTGGAGATCGGCCAGCTGGAGATCCGCGCCCCCTTCGACGGCATCGTCGAGGGCGAGACCGCCGAGATCGGCGCGCTGCTCCAGCCGGGCGGCACCTGCGCCACGGTGGTCGATCCCGACCCGCTCAAGGTCGCGGGCTTCGTGCCGGAGTTCCAGGTCGGCAAGCTGCGCCTCGGCGCGCCCGCCACGGCAACCCTCGTCACCGGCGAGACGGTCGGCGGCACGATCACCTACATCGCCCAGACCGCCGATGCCGCGACCCGCACCTTCGAGGTGGAGATCGGCGTGCCGAACCCCGACTATCGCCTGCGCGACGCCGTGACCGCCCGCATCGCCATCCCCCTCGATTCGCGGGAGGCCCACCGCCTGCCGCAATCCTCCCTGACCCTGAACGAGGCGGGCGAGATCGGCGTGATGGTCGCGGAGGGCGACCGGGCCTCCTTCCGCGCGGTCGAGATCCTGCGCGACGACAGCGACGGCGTCTGGGTCTCGGGCCTCGGCCGGACCGCGACGGTGATCGTCGTCGGTCAGGAATACGTCAGCGAGGGCAGCCCCCTCGCCGCCACGCCGCAGGACGGCACCATCCTGGGAACGCCCTCATGAACCGCCTCGTCGACGTCGCCATCAACCGGGCGCGCATGATCGTCGCCTTCATCGTGCTCAGCCTCGTGGCGGGCTGGTCGGCCTATACGGGCCTGCCGAAGGAGGGCGACCCGAACATCGACATCCCGACGCTCTACGTCTCCGTCAACTATCCGGGGGTGAGCGCGCTGGATGCCGAGCGCCTGCTGGTCAAGCCGCTGGAGACCCAGCTCAAGACGCTGGAGGGCCTCAAGGAGATGACCGGCGTCGCGACCGAGGGGCACGCCTCGATCGCGCTGGAGTTCGAGTTCGGCTTCGACGCCGAGGCGACCCTCGCCGAGGTCCGCGCCGAGGTCGACAACGCCCAGGCCGAGTTCCCCGACGACGCGAACGAGCCGCGCATCATCGAGATCAACACCTCCGAATTTCCCATCCTCAACGTGACGCTGTCGGGCGAGGCCCCGGAGCGGACGCTGGTGCGGGTCGCCAACGATCTTCAGGACGCCATCGAGGGCATCTCCTCCGTGCTGGAGGCCGAGATCAACGGCAAGCGCGACGAGCTGGTCGAGATCGTCATCGACCCGGCGAAACTCGAAAGCTACGGCGTCACGGCGTCCGAGCTGCTCCAGGTCGTCAGCAACAACAACCAGGTCATCGCCGCGGGCGCCGTCGAGACCGAGCAGGGCGCCTTCGCCATCAAGCTGCCCGGCTCCATCGAGACGCTGCAGGACATCGACGCACTACCCATCAAGGTGCGGGGCGAGCGGGTCGTGACCCTCGCCGACATCGCCGAGGTGCGCCGCACCTTCGAGGACCGCACCTCCATCGCCCGCTTCAACGGCGAGCCGACCATCTCGCTCTCCGTCAAGAAGCGCACGGGCGAGAACATCATCCGCACCGTCGAGGAGGTGCGCGCGGTGGTCGGCGGGGTCATGGAAAGCTGGCCCCAGGGCCTGCGCGATTCGGTGCGGGTCGAGTTCTCGCTCGACGAGGCGAGCCGGGTCGAGGACATGGTCAGCCAGCTCGAATCGAGCGTCATCACGGCGGTCGCGCTGGTGATGATCGTGATCGTCGCGGCCCTCGGCATCCGCTCCGCCATCCTCGTCGCCTTCGCCATCCCGACCTCGTTCCTGCTCGCCTTCGCCCTGCTCGCGGTGCTGGGGATGACGGTGAACAACATGGTGATGTTCGGCCTCATCCTCGCGGTGGGGATGCTGGTGGACGGGGCCATCGTGGTCACGGAATACGCCGATACCAGGCGCGCGCAGGGGGCCTCGCCGTCCGAGGCCTACGGCGAGGCGGCGCGGCGAATGTTCTGGCCCATCGTCGCCTCGACCGCGACGACGCTCTGCGCCTTCCTGCCGATGCTGTTCTGGCCGGGGATGCCGGGGCAGTTCATGCGCTACCTGCCGATCACGCTCATCTTCGTGCTGTCAGCCTCGCTGCTGGTGGCGCTGATCTACCTGCCGGTGACGGGGGTGCTCGTCGCGCGGTTCACGCGGATGATGAACCGCGTCTCGTCCTTCTTCCGCGCGAAGCTCGGCTGGGCGGGGGCGATGGTGCTGGGCGGGGCCTTCGTCCTCGCGGCCCTCGGCGCGATCGACGCGGCGCGGACGATGGCGGCGGCCGACCCCCGGCTCGTGGCCGACGCGACCAACGCCACGGCGGAGGCCGATCCCAACTGGCACGGGCGCGGCCTCTACGCCCTCGCCGCGCTATGCGCCCTCGGCGCGATCCTCGCCTTCGTCGCAGGCTTCAAGGGCCGCACGGTGCCCATCGCGCCGTACAGGCGCGATACCGGGCGGCTCGGCGTCTACGGCACGGCCCTGAAGTTCGTCGTCGGCAATCCGGTCATGCCCGTCGTCGTGCTCGCCCTGGTCGGCGCGACTCTCGCCGCGATCTTCCAGACCTACCGCGAGGACGGCTACGGCGTGGAGTTTTTCGTCGATCAGGACCCGGAGGTCGCCAACCTCTACGTCAGCGCGCGGGGCAACCTCTCCATCGACGAGAAGGACGCGATCCTCAGGGTCGTCGAGAACCGGGTGCTCGGCACGCCCGATGTCTCCTCCGCCCTGACGGTGGTGGGCGGCGGCACGGGCGGCGGCATCGGCAGCAGCGCGCCGAAGGATATGATCGGCTCGATCCAGTTCGAGTTCGACAACTGGCGTCAGCGCAAGGCCGGCGACCTCATCATCGAGGATCTGAACGCGGCCGTCGCCGGCCTGCCCGGCGTGAAGGTCGAGCTTGCCGAACAGGCGAACGGCCCCGAGCAGGGCAAGCCCGTGCAGGTGCGCGTCGCCGCCGCCGATTTCGAGGTTCTCCAGCAGGCGACCCGCACCGTCATGGCCCATATGGAGCAGGGCGTGGAGGGGCTGAAGGACGTCAGCTCCACCCTGCCCCTGCCCGGCATCGAATGGGAGCTGGCCATCGACCGGACCGAGGCGGGCAAGTACGGCGCGAACGTCGCCTCCATCGGCTCGATGGTCCAGCTGGTGACGCGCGGGGTCACGGTCGGTACCTACCGCCCGGACGATTCGGACGACGAGATCGACATTCGCGGGCGCTTTCCGTCCGACAGCCGCGATATCGAGATTCTCGACCGCCTGCGCGTGCAGACCAACGTGGGCCTCATCCCCCTGGGCAACTTCGTCGAGCGCCGCCCCGTGCCGCAGGTCTCGGAGATCACCCGCGTCGACGGCGTGCGCGTCTTCACCATCGCGGCGGATGTCGAGGACGGGACGAACGCGAACGAGAAGATCGCCGAGATCGGGAAGTGGCTGGAGACGGCCGACCTGGGCCGGGGCGTGAGCGCGAGCTTCGTCGGCGACTTCGAGGAGCAGCAGGAGAGCCAGGCCTTCCTGCTCATGGCCTTCGGCGGGGCGCTGGGCCTGATGTTCATCATCCTGCTCGCGCAGTTCGACAGCATTTACAATTCGGTGCTCGTCCTCCTCGCCGTCATCCTGTCGGTCGGCGGGGTGCTGGTGGGGATGCTGGTGATGGGGCAGCCGTTCTCGATCATCATGACCGGGATCGGGATCGTGGCGTTGGCGGGGATCGTGGTGAACAACAACATCGTCCTGATCGACACCTACCAGGATTTCCGCAGGACCCTGCCCCCGGTCGAGGCCATCGTCCAGACGGGGGTCCAGCGCCTGCGCCCCGTGGTGCTGACGACGATCACGACCATGGCGGGCCTCCTGCCCATGATGTTCGCCATCTCCATCGACTTTCAGGAGGGCGGCATCGGCGTCGGCGCGCCCAGCGCGATGATGTGGACGCAGCTCGCCACCGCCATCGTCTTCGGCCTCGGCTTCGCGACGGTGATGACGCTGCTGGTCACGCCCTCGCTGCTGGCGATGCGGGTGTGGTGGTTCTCGAAGCTGCCGAAACTCGGCTGGCGCGGCCTGCGTGCGCTGGCACTGTCGGGGATGGGGCAGCGGGCGCAGTTCAACCGCGACCGCCGCCTCGCCCGCACGGTCAAGCGCGGCTTCCGCGAGGGCCGAACCCTGCGCTGGGACGAGACGGTGGCCTTCGGCGCGCAGCCGGAGACGCTTCCCCGGCCCGCCTTCCCGGATATCCCCGAGGCGGTCGCGGCGGAGGCCCCCGGATACGATGCGCCGATGACGGTCCCGGCGGACATGCCGGTCGCGCCGGACGCGGCCCCGGCCCTGGGCGGGGCGAAGGACGACGCGCCGATGCCGGATATCGCCGTCATCAAGCCGGACACGCGCCCGACCCTCGTATGGACCGAAGGCACGCCCCCGCCGGACGGCCGCAACCGCGACGACGACCCGCCCTTCCCGCAGGCGGCGGAATGAACGATCGGCCTTGACCTTACCGAAAGGGTCGAGGGCCTATGAAGCGTACCGCCCTCGCCAACCGCTACGGCGAGATTTTCAGATAGTTCGAACAGATACTCGACCGCCACCCCGATACCATCAGGAGTCGCAGTCACGCTGACGACCGACTGGTCCAGCAATTTTATGACGCTCCTGTCGTGTCCATTGCCGTCTACAAGCTGCCGTCGCTCTCGTATAGCGGGCGTTGACGAAGTCTTGCCAGGAAGGCAAAGCACGTTCCTGCCGCGTTCTGCAATATTCTGCAAACGACGAAAGGCGGTGGAACGGAAAAACCGCAGCATTTTCAATTGGGCGGATGGTGCTGCCGGAGAGAATTGAACTCTCGACCTCTCCCTTACCAAGGGAGTGCTCTACCTCTGAGCTACGGCAGCGTCGGGGTGGCTTCTAGCGGGTGTCGGCGGGACTGACAAGCAAGAAATCACGGCCGCCAGGTGCTGAAGGGCCATTGGGCGGCGCGGCTCTGGGCGACCACGGCGGCGAGGTTGCGAGGCGGGGTGCCGCGCGCGTGGCCGTCGATCAGCTTGCGGGCCATCCAGATGCTCAGCACGGCGAAGATGGCCCCGCCCGCATACTGCCCGATCAGCACGCCCTCGGCCCCCATCGTCCGCGCGCCAAGCCAGGCGAAGGGGACGGTGCCGAGGGTGTGGCGGCCCCAGTTCAGCAGGGCGGCGTAGGCGGGGCGGTCGAGGTTGTTGAAGGCGGCGTTCGTCGTGAAGAGCGCCGCGTTGAAGAAGAAGGCCAGCGAGAGCGGCCCGCAGAACAGGAGCACCAGATCCCGCGCCTCGCCCGTCGCGTTGAAGATATCGGCGATGCCCTCGCGGAAGGCGAAGAGAATGGCGGAGACGGCGACCACGTAGATTGCCACGAAGGCGAGCGCCACGCGCAGCGCCTCGCGCACCCGGTCGAAGCGCCCCGCCCCGAAATTCTGGCCGATGATCGGACCCACCGCGCCGGACAGGCCGAAGACGAGGCAGAAGGCGAAGGGGGTGAGCCGCCCGATGACGGCGTATCCGGCGACGGCCTGGGTGCCGAACCCCGCGATCATGCGGGTGACGAAGGCGAAGCCGACGGGGGTCGCGACGTTGGTCAGCATCGCGGGGCCGGCGATGGCGAAGACCCTGCGGGCATCGGCGCGCAGGCCGGCGGGGGAAGGCCGCGTCACCCCGTCGTGGATGGCCAAGACGGGGCGCCAGGCGACGAGGAACAGCGTGATCCGCGCGACGACCGTGGCGATGGCCGCCCCCTCCAGCCCCAGCCCGGCGGTGAAGATCAGGAGCGGGTCGAGGATGGCGTTGACGATTGCCGCCGACAGGGTCGTGGTCATGGCCCGGCGCGCATCCCCATGGGCGCGCAGCAGTGCGCCGCCCGCCATGCCGAGCATCAGGAAGGGCGTGCCGAAGGCCGTGATGCGCAGGAAGGAGACGGCGTAGTCGTGCGCCGCCCCCGTCGCGCCGATCAGCGTCAGGAGCGGCGCGGCAAAGGCAACGAGGAGCAGCGTGGACACCACCCCCACCGCGACGATGATCGCCGCGATGGACCCGGCCACGTCGCGGGCGCGCGCCTCGTCCCCCTCGCCCAGCGCCCGCGCGACGAGCGCGCCCATGGCGATGGCCAGCCCGATGCTGACGGAGGTGAAGAAGAACAACAGCGTCCCCGCATAGCCCACCGCCGCCGCCAGCGCCTCCTTCCCGAGGAGCGAGATGAAGTAGAGATCGGCCAGATCGACGAGGAAGATCGCCAGCAGCCCCGCACCGGAACTGAGCGTCATCACGATGGTATGCCGGAGGATGGAGCCTTCGACGAAAGCCCCGGTCTTGGAAGTCATCCATCCGCCCTACCCCATGGGGCGGGCGCGGTCCATCGAAGAAAGCGGCTCTGCATCGCGGGGATGCGGAGCCGTGGGTTCGTACTGCGTCCGGCATCCGGCGTTTTGTCCCCGTCGCCGTCATTCCCCGCGAAGGCGGGGAATCCAGTTCCGTCGCCCCGGCCGGAGGTGCGAGGCCATCACCCACTATGGCGGATGATGACGATACGCCGGGTCCCGGCGGTGCCTCTCAGAGCATCCCCTGGTTCATCTGCTCGGCGATGTAGTCGGCCTGGCGGATGGCGAGGGAGACGATGGTGAGGGTCGGGTTCTCCGCCGCGCCGGTGGTGAAGACCGATCCGTCCGAGACGAAGAGGTTCGCGATGTCGTGGGTCTGGCCCCACTTGTTCACGACGCCCTTCGATGCGTCCGCCGACATCCGGTTCGTCCCGAGGTTGTGGGTCGAGGGATAGGGCGGGGTCGGCAGGGTGCGGGTGGCGCCGACCGCGTCGTAGATGGCCGCGCCCTGCCGGTAGGCATGGTTGCGCATCGCGACGTCGTTCGGATGGTCGGTGAAATGGACGTTCGGCACGGGCAGGCCGTGCTGGTCCTTCTCCTCCGCGTGCAGGGTGATGCGGTTGGATTCCTGCGGCATGTCCTCGCCGACGATCCACAGGCCCGCCATGTTCTCGTAGCCCTCCATCGCCGAGGAGAACTCGCGCCCCCATCCGCCGGGATCGAGGAAGGCGGCCATGAAGGGCAGGCCGATGGAGAGGGTCTCCAGCTCGTACCCGCCCGCGAAGCCGCGCGAGGGGTCGTGCCGCGCCTCGTCCTGCACGATGCCCGCCATCGTCGTCCCGCGCCACATGCGCACCGGCTCGGGGAAGATGGCGTAGACCGACCCGGTCATGTGGCGCATGTAATTGCGGCCCACCTGTCCGGAGGAGTTGGCCAGCCCGTCCGGGAACATGGACGATGCCGAGTTGAGCAGCAGGCGCGGGCTCTCGATCGAGTTGCCCGCCACGCAGACGGCGCGGGCCGCCTGACGATGCCGGTTGCCCGCCGGGTCGGCGTAGACCACGCCCGTCACCTTGCCGCCGTCGTCATGCTCGATGGTCAGGACGTGGGCGTTCTCGCGCACCTCCAGGTTGCCGGTCGCCTCGCCCGCCGGGATCTCCGTATAGGCGGTCGACCATTTCGCGCCGAACTTGCAGCCCTGGAAGCAGAAGCCCGTCTGCTGGCAGGCGGAACGGCCGTCGCGTTCCTGGCTGTTGATGGCCATGCGGCCCGTGCTGACATGCTCGTAGCCCAGCTTCCTCGCGCCCGCTTCGAGCACCTTGTAGTTGTTGTTGCCGGGCAGGCCGGGGATGCCGTTGGTGAGCGTCACGCCCATCTTGTTCTCGGCCTTGGCGTAGTAGTCGGTCATCTCCGCCGGCTCGATGGGCCAGTCGAGCAGGTTCGCGCCCTCGATCTCGCCGTAATGGGTAAGACCCTTCCACTCGTGGTCCTGGAAGCGCAGGGAGGCCCCGGCCCAGTGGGTCGTCGAGCCGCCGACCGCCTTCACGATCCACGCGGGCAGGCCGGAGAAGTCCTTCGCCACGCGCCAGCCGCCCGAGGTGGTGCGCTTGTCGAGCCAGGCGAGCTGCGAGAAGCTCGGCCACTCGTCGTTGATGTAGTCCTCCGGCAGATGCCGCCCGCCCGCTTCGAGCGCGACGACGGAGATGCCCTTCTGGGCCAGCTCGTTGGCGAGCGTGCCGCCGCCCGCGCCGGTGCCGATGATGACGACGACGCTGTCGTCCGTGAGGTCGAATGGTGCACTCATGTCCGGAATCTCCCCCTCACAGCCAGGCGATGTCGTCGAAGCCGCGGTACAGGTACCCGCCCTCCTCGAACGACGCGCCTTCATAGCCGAAATGGCCCCATATCTCTTTCTGGTTGTAGAGGCCGACCACGAGGCCGCCGCGTACCGCCTGGAAGAACTCCTGGTTCTCGACGGAGCGCAGGATCTTCACGCGGTCCAGCTCCCAGCCGGTGCCGAGATAGTCGGGGAAGCCGCGATTGCCGGCGATGGTGTCGAGCACGCGCACGCCGCTCTCCATCATCCGCGCGTAGGCGGGGTCGGCGGCGGCGGATTCGTCGTGGCTCTTGACCGCGACGGCGTAATGCGCGTCGGCGATGGCGTCGTGGGGGTAGATGTCGCGGGCCATCTGGACCAGCGTGGCCATGGCGTGGGGCGAGAGCGTGGTCGGCTCCATGGCCCAGGCCTCGGTCGAGTGCGCGACGAAGCCGCCGCCTACGACGAGCGCGGACCCGGCCGCGACGCCGCTGGACAGAAGCTCGCGCCGGGTCATCGACCGGACGCTGCGGGGTGTCGTCATCTGAGTATCCTCCTTCTAGTCTTGTGGCGCCCCGGATTCGGTCCGGGGTCGTTGTTGCGCGGCCCATCGGCCGCGCGGGGCGGTCAGGTGAACCGCCCGCTCCGTTCCAGCACCTCGATCTCGTATCCGTCGGGGTCGGCCACGAAGAAGAAGCGCCCGACGAGCTGTCCGTCGGGCGCGAATTCGACCAACTTGCGGGGGGCGAGGCCCTCGGCCTCGAAGCGGGCGTGTTCGGCGTCGAGATCGGCGACCGACACGGCGAGGTGGCCGTAGCCGTCGCCCAAGTCGTACGGCTCCGTCCGGCCCTTGTTGACCGTCAGCTCCAGCTCGAAGCCGGTCTCGCCGTTGCTGAGATAGACGAGCGTGAACGTCTCGAAATCGAGCCGGTCGGCGACCCGGAGGCCGAACGCCTTTTCGTAGAATGCGACGGACCGCGCCTCGTCGAGCACGCGGATCATGCTGTGGATCATCTTCGCCACGCAGGGCCTCCCTCGGTGTTTGTTCCAAGGAAGGCTAGCCGCTGGATCGACGCGCGGGTGGTATCGGGATACTACGGACGGAAATCGCTATTCCGCCGCGATGCTCTCCGGATCGTCGCGGCGCATGTACAGGAGGCAAGCGCATCGCAGCAGCGACGTGAAGTTGCGCGCCTCGCCGTGCAGCTCCAGCACCTCGGAATGCAGCGTCCCGATGAACTGGCTCACGGTCATGCCCTGCTCGGCGGCGATGCTTTCCAGCGTCGTCCAGAACGCGGCCTCCAGCCGGATGGAGGTCGACTGCCCGTTGAGCCGCATGGAGCGGGTGATGCCGTCATAGGACCGAGGGTCCTGCCCGGCGAAGATCTCGCACATCTCGACGGCCTCCTTCGATGCCGGGTTACGCCACGGGATCAAGAATACCCCGAAAGGCGCATTCGTCCACCGCCGCGCCGCGCGACGGCGCGAAAACGAGACGCGGCATCTCGGAATCGGCATGGCGGGTTGACTGCAATGCCTTAACCAAGTCTTCTCGTCCGCACGCGCGGCCGGACGAAGCCGCAGCGCCCAACGGCGGCGGCCCCGGCCCGGGGTCCGCACTGCCGCAAGGACAGACAAGACGGGAGAACGGTCACCATGAAACTCACCCTGAAATCCTTCGGGCTGGCCGCGGGCGTCAGCCTGCTCGCCCTGCCCGCCTTCGCCGCCGAGGAAGTCAAGATCGGCGTGCCCTCCTGGACCGGCGCGCAGGCCATCGCGCACCTGCTCGGCGCGGTCGTCGAGATGCGCATCGGCGGCGAGGTCGACTACGTGCCCGGCAACAACGCCACGATCTTCCAGGCCATGGACCAGGGCAAGGGCGACATCGACGTGCATCCCGACGTGTGGCTCCCCAACCAGGAGAGCTTCACGAAGAAATACGTCGACGGGGCGGGCACCGTGACGCTCTCGTCCAACCCCTACGAGGGGAACCAGGGCTTCTGCGTCAGCCAGGACTTCGCCAAGGCGCAGAACATCACCGACATCGCCGACCTGGGCCGCCCCGACGTGGCCGCGCTGATGGACAGCGACGGCAACGGCCTCGGCGAGATGTGGATCGGCGCGCCGGGCTGGGCCTCGGCCAACGTGAACGAGGTCAAGGTCCGCGACTACGGCCTGATGGATTTCGTGGAGCCGGTCCGCGCCGAGGAGAGCGTGAAGACGGCCCGCGTGAAGGACAGCATCGCGAAGGGCGAGGGCTACGCCTTCTACTGCTACAAGCCGCACGCCATCTGGTACATGTTCGACGTGGAGATGCTGACGGAGCCGACCTACGACGCCGAGAAATACGTCATGGTCCAGCCCTCCGACGATCCCGACTGGTTCGAGAAGTCGAGCGTCGCGACCAAGGACGCGCTGAAGAACGTGCAGATCGCATGGTCGAACTCGCTGGCCGACCGCTCGCCCGCCATCGCCGAATTCTTCGCCAACTTCGCGCTGACCGCCGACGACGTGAGCAACTTCGCCTACGAGATCAGCGCCAACGACCGCGAGCCGGCGGAAGTCGCCCGCGAATGGGTCGAGGCGAACCCCGAGCGCGTCGACGCGTGGCTGGGTCTTTGACTGAAAGATGCGCTGACGGTCACCTTGCGCCGTCAGCCTCCCTATCCCCCGCCCCCGGCAAGGACCGGGGGCCTCGACGGATAGCTCTCCGCTCGGCGAGGTCCCCGGTCTGCGCCGGGGACGGGGTGGTTTCTCGGATGGACCGGCCGGAAGGCTATCGCAGCGGCAGCTCTTCACCGTACAGAACGCACGGCCCCGCCCACAGCCAGCGAGACTGCCGACCATGAGCGACGACGGCGTGATCGCCATCTCGAACATATGGAAGATCTTCGGCGCCCGCGCGCAGGAGGCCCTCGCCGCCATCCGCGCGCGCGGGCTGTCCAAGGCCGAGGTGCTGGCCGAGTTCGACGCGGTGGTTGGCGTAGCCGACGTGTCCTTCGAGGTCGCGCGGGGCGAAATCTTCTGCGTCATGGGCCTGTCCGGCAGCGGCAAGTCGACCCTCGTGCGGCATTTCAACCGTCTGCTGGAGCCGACTGCCGGCACCATCGAGATCGAGGGCACCGACGTGATGGCGCTGGGGCCGAAAGCGCTTCAGGACTTCCGCAACCGCAAGATCGGCATGGTCTTCCAGAACTTCGCCCTGATGCCGCACCGCTCCGTGCTGGAGAACGTGGCGATGCCGCTGGAAATCCGCAAGGTCAGCAAGAACGAGCGGATGCGCCAGGCCGCCGCCATCCTCGACATCGTCGAGCTTGGCCCCTGGGCCTCGAAATTCGCACACGAGCTGTCGGGCGGGATGCAGCAGCGGGTAGGGCTGGCCCGCGCGCTGGCCGCCAATCCGGACGTATTGCTGATGGACGAGCCGTTCTCGGCCCTCGATCCGCTCATCCGGCGACAGTTGCAGGACGAATTCATCCGCCTGAGCAGGATTCTCAAGAAGACCACCGTCTTCATCACCCACGACCTCGACGAGGCCGTGCGCATCGGTGACCGCATCGCCATCATGCGCGACGGGCGGGTCGTGCAGATCGGCACGGCGGAGGACATCGTGATGCACCCGGCGACCGACTACGTCGCCGATTTCGTCGCCGGCATCTCCCGGCTCAAGGTCGTCCACGCCCATGCCGTGATGCAGCCGCTCTCCGCCCATCCCGGCCCCGTTCCCGCCGACGCGCCGCGCGTCGACGCGAACGAGACGCTGAGCACGCTCATCAACCTCGCCATCGCGCGGGATGGCGCGATCCTCGTGCAGGACGGCGGCGCGGATGTGGGCGTGGTGACGCGCGCGGACCTGCTGCGCACCGTGGTCGAAGGGACGGAGCTATCGTGAAGGACCTGGCCACCACCACCGACGCCGCGAACCCGCTGGAGGATACCGACAGCGTCGCGGCCCGCGCCTACATCGCCGAGCGTCAGCGGAACATCCGCGAGTTCGTGCGCACCAATCCCGACTACTACATCCGGCAGTTCGAGAAGATCGGCGCGTCCGCCCGCTTCACGCCGACATTCAACGCCATGGCCGGGCTGTTCGGGCCGGTCTGGTTCGGGGCGCGGGGGCTGTGGTCCTGGGCGCTGCCCTTCCTCGTGATCGAGGCGCTGGCGCTGGTGCAGATCGCGCGCGGATTGTTCGGCGACCTGGCCGCCGACGCCATGGCCCGCATCGCCTCCATCGAGGGCACGCTCGACCTGCGCCGCCGACAACTGGAGGCGGCCATCGAATCCGGCTCAGACCGGGTCGACGCGTTCCGCCGCACCGTCGACTCCCTCGAAGCCAATATCGGCGGCATCCGCGCCGAGGCCGAGGCCATGGCCGCAGAAGGGCCGACCATCGCGCTGACGGGCCTCGCCCTCCTGCTGATCGCCAAGCTGGTGCAGTCGCTGGTGGCCAACTGGGCGCTGGAGGCGCGCTTCTCCGAATGGCTGTCCGACCGCAGCATCCGCGCCGGAATGCCGGTCTCGCAGATCGTGTTCAGCGCCGTGTTCATGACGCTGATCGTGCTCGTCTCGATGGTGCATTACAGCTTTCCGGGCCGGTTCGCGCTCCTGAGCGACTTCCCGACCGACCCCGCCATCCGGCTGTTCAGCATCGAGGGGGTGGAGGGGTTCTTCAACTGGGCCGTGCTCAACTTCGAGGCGGTGTTCGACGGCATCACCTACGGCATCCGTCTCATGCTCGACGCGCTGGAACTGGTATTCGTCAGCACGCCCTGGATCGTGATCGCCAGCCTCATCGTGCTGCTGACCTGGCTGACGGCAGGGGTGCGCATGGCCGTCTGGTCCGGGGCCTTCCTCGCCTATATGGGCCTGCTCGGGTTCTGGGAGAAGGCGATGACGACGCTGGCGCTGCTCGGCACGGCCGCGTGCCTCTCCATCGCCATCGGCATCCCCCTCGGCATGTTCGCCGCCCGCCGCCCGCGCTTCTACGCCACCATCCAGCCGATCATGGACTTCATGCAGACGATGCCCGCCTTCGTCTTCATGATCCCCGTCATCGCCTTCTTCGGCACGGGCAAGCCCGCGGCGGTGGTGGTGACGATGATCTTCGGCGGCACGCCGGTCGTGCGCCTGACGGTCCTCGGCCTGCGCGGGGTGCCCGAGAGCGTGCGCGAGGCGGCCATCGCCTTCGGGGCGAACAAGTGGTACCTGCTGACCAAGGTCGACCTGCCCCTCGCCGGGCCGTCGATCCGGGCGGGCATCAACCAGACGATCATGCTCTCGCTCGCCATGGTCGTCGTCGCCTCGCTCATCGGCGCGAAGGGGCTGGGCGAGGACGTGCTCGAAGCGCTGCAATACGCGAATGTCGGGCAGGGCATCCTCGCGGGCTTCGCGATCCTGTTCTGCGCCATGATCCTCGACCGCATCGTGCAGGGGCAGCGACGGTAAAACCTTTACATCTTGCCCCCGGTCGATCGTCAGTGTAACCCTCCGCTCAACCTCCGGGGGTCCGTTTTCAAGCCAGGCAAGGGTTCGGGCCGGTGAATGGATCGTCGGAACACGCCCGACGATGATAGCTCGGAAGAGCCGGTGTTGAGAGCCGCCAGCATGAAACCCCTCGTCCTCGTCCACGGTTTCATGGGTGGATCGGCGCAATGGCGGACCCAGGCCGCGCTGGGCGACCGCCGCCCCCTCGTGGCGCTCGACCTGCCCGGCTTCGGGGCCAATGCGCATCTGTCGCCCGTCGACCGCATCGCCGGCTTCGCCGAATGGGTGCTGGACACGCTGACCGACCGGCGCATCGTCACCTTCGACCTGCTCGGGCACTCCATGGGCGGCATGATCGTGCAGGAGATCGCGCGCATGGCCCCCGAACGGGTCTGCAAGCTGGTGCTCTACGGCACCGGGCCGGTCGGCGTCCTGCCGGGCCGGTTCGAGACCATCGAGACCTCGATGGAGCGGGTGCGGACGGAGGGGCCGGAGATCGCCGCCCGGCGCATCGCGGCGACCTGGTTCGCGCGGGGCGCGGCGGACCCCGAATACGCGCCCTGCGCCGCCATCGCCGAGCGCGCGGGCGCGGCGGCGCAGATCGCGGGGCTGGCGGCGATGCGCGACTGGTCGGGCCTGCGCGGGCTGCGCGCCATCCGCAACCGCACGCTCATCGTCTGGGGCGACCGGGACCGCAGCTACGACCGGGCACAGGTGCAGACGCTATGGTCCGAGATCCGCGACAGCGGCCTCGCCGTCGTCCCGGGCCGCGCCCACGCGGTACATCTGGAGGATGCGGGCACGTTCAACGGGATCGTCGGGAGTTTTCTGGACAGGCCGGAATGAATTTGACTCTGCCCCGGACCACGATCCAGGGCCTGTTGCCGCATTGCGCACCGTCCAAAAAAGCCCCGGCCCAAGGCCGGGCAGAGCGGTACCGCTACACGTGGATCGCCCCGTCGCCGCAGGCGAGCGCCGCCTCGCGCATGGCCTCCGACAGGGTGGGATGCGCGTGGCACGTCCGGGCGATATCCTCCGCTGCCGCGCCGAACTCCATGGCGACGCAGTATTCGTGGATCAGCTCGCCCGCCGACGGGCCGATGACGTGGACGCCCAAGATGCGGTCCGTCTCCTTGTCGGCCAGCACCTTGGCGAAGCCGTCGGTCGCGAAATGCGCCTTGGCGCGGCCGTTAGCCATGAAGGGGAACTTGCCGACCTTGTAGGCGCGGCCCTCGGCCTTCAGCTCCTCCTCGGTCTTGCCGACATTGGCGACCTCGGGGTCGGTGTAGATGACGCCGGGGATGACGCCGTAGTTCACGTGACCGTGCTGCCCGGCGAGGATCTCGGCCACCGCCATGCCCTCGTCCTCGGCCTTGTGCGCCAGCATCGGCCCGTCGATCACGTCGCCGATGGCGTAGATGCCGTCGACGCTGGTCTTCCAGCCGCCATTCGTCTCGACCTGTCCGCGCTTGGTCATCGCGACCCCGGCGTCTTCCAGGCCCAGTCCGTCCGTGTAGGGGCGGCGGCCCGTGGCCAGCAGGACGATATCTGCCTCGACCGTCTCCTCGCTCTCGTCCTTGCGGTTCCGGTAGGTCACGGTCAGCCTATCGCCGCTCGCATCCACGCCCTGCACGGCGGATTCCATCGTGAAGGTCATGCCCTGCTTGGTCAGGATCTTCTGGAACTGCTTGGATATCTCGCCGTCCATGCCGGGGGTGATGTGGTCGAGATACTCGATCACCTGCACCTCGGACCCCAGCCGCCGCCAGACGGACCCCAGTTCCAGCCCGATCACGCCCGCGCCGATGACGACCAGCTTCTTCGGCACGTTCTCCAGCGTCAGCGCGCCGGTGGAGGACACGACGCGCCTCTCGTCCACCTCGACGCCGGGCAGCGTGGCGGGTTCGGAGCCGGTGGCGATGACGATGTTCTTCGCGGAGAAGGTCTTCGCCTCGCCCTCGTTCATGGCGACCGACACCTTGCCCGCCCCCTCGATCTTCGCCCAGCCGTCGATCCAGTCGATCTTGTTCTTCTTGAACAGGAAGGCGACGCCGCCGGTCAGTTCCTTCACCTGTTCGGCGCGGTAGTCCTGCATCCGGTCCATGTCGAGCGACGGCTCGGCCACGATGCCCATCTTGGCGAAATGCCCGCCCGCCTCGTCGAACAGGTGCGAGGCGTGGAGCAGCGCCTTGGAGGGGATGCAGCCGACGTTGAGGCAGGTCCCCCCCAGCGCCCCGCGCCCCTCGACGCAGGCGACCTTCATCCCCAGTTGCGCCGCGCGGATCGCGCAGACGTAGCCGCCGGGTCCGGCGCCGATGACGATGAGATCGTAATCCGCCATGGTATTCTCAGCCTTTCGCTCGATGATCGTCGTGTCGGTCCCGCCCGGGCGGGGGGAATGTCAGCCGTGGATGCGCGCCCATCGTTCCGGCGCGGTCCAGCCGTCCGGCTCGTAGAGACCCGCCTCCTTGTACGCCGTCTCGGCGGGCGTGTCCGTGCGTCCCAGCGCCTCGTTGCGGTACGGAAACCGCCCGAACCGCTCGATCACCGCCCGGTGGGCGAGGGCGTGGGACAGGTTGCCCTCCGGCCCGCGCTCGGCGATGAGGGCGACGCAGGCGTGCTGGTCGGTCAGGTCCTCGGAATGCATGTAGGGCAGGTAGAAGAACTGTCGCTCAGGGTTCGGGATGTCCAGGTCGTGCCCGGCCCTCACCGCCTCCTTCGCGACGGCCAGCGCCCTGGGATCCGTCGAGAAGGCGGTGCCCTCGCCGCGGAAGATGTTGCGCGGGAACTGATCGAGCAGGATCAGCAGGGCGAGCGCGCCGCGCGGCTCCCCGGCCCATCCGTCGAGCGCCCCGTCCCGCCCCTCGCGCCAGAGCGCCCCGAACCGCTCGCGGATTGCGGTATCGAGCGCATCGTCCTGCGCGTACCACTTGTCCGGCCCGACCTCGGTCAGCCAGAAATCGAGCACATCGTCACGTTTCGTCATCGTCTTCACCCGGTAGCCACAGATCGTCGAGCGCCAGGTCGATCGCCTCGAAGGGCATGGCCTGCGCCGTATCGTCCCCCGCATGGGTGCCCATCAGCGTCCAGCGCCCATTCAGCAACGCGAAGATTTCGAGCGTGCGCGCGAGCGGGTCCACGATCCAGCAATGCGAGACCCCGGCCTCGGCGTAGATGGGCATCTTCCCGACCCGGTCGATCCGCGCCGTAGAGGGAGAGACGATCTCGCACACCCAGTCGGGGGCGACGGTCAGATCGGCCCAGCGGCGGGGGAAGGTCGGCAGCCGCTCGCGCCGCCATCCGGCGAGATCGGGGACGAGGGTGCGGTAGTCTCGATCGCCGAAGTAGAGTTCGGGTTCCGCCTTGATCCACCAGCCCCCCGGTCCGCCTCGCCCCCTCTGGAAGGGCGGTCTTAGGAGTTCGACAAATCCGTCGAGCACTTCTCGATGCGGCGGCGCGGCTTCTGCCTGAAGGTAGAACACGCCGTCGATGATTTCCGCCGTCTTGTGATCCGGCGCGTCCAGCACGTCCTGATAGGACGCGCCCGGCTTGACCGTCTTGCTGAAAGCGTTCATCGCGCGCTCCTTCCGGCGTCAGCCTACGCGGATCACAGGTCCATCAGCAACCGGCGCGGGTCCTCCAGCGCCTCCTTGACGCGGACGAGGAAGGTCACGGCGCCCTGCCCGTCCACGATGCGGTGGTCGTAGCTGAGGGCGAGGTACATCATCGGGCGCACCTCGATCTGCCCGTTCACGACCATGGGCCGTTCCTGGATCTTGTGCATCCCGAGGATGCCCGACTGGGGCGGGTTCAGGATCGGCGTGGACATCAGCGAGCCGTAGACGCCGCCGTTCGAGATGGTGAAGGTACCGCCCTGCATCTCGGCGATGGTCAGCTTGCCGTCGCGCGCCTTCTTGCCGTATCCGGCGATGGTCTTCTCGATCTGCGCGAAGCCCATGTCCTGCGCGTCGCGCAGCACCGGCACGACGAGGCCGTTCGGCGTGCCGACCGCGACGCCGATGTTGCAGTACTTCTTGTAGACGACCTCCGTCCCGTCGATCTCGGCGTTGACCTCGGGGATCTCGTTCAACGCGTGGGTGCAGGCCTTCACGAAGAAGGACATGAAGCCGAGCTTCGTGCCGTGCTTCTTGAGAAACAGGTCCTTGTATTCGGTGCGCAGCTCCATGATCGCGCCCATGTCCACCTCGTTGAAGGTGGTCAGCATGGCCGCGTTGTCCTGGGCCTCCTTGAGGCGGCGGGCGATGGTCTGGCGCAGGCGGGTCATCTTCACGCGTTCTTCCCGCGGCCCCTGCTCCGTCTGCGGCTGCGGCGCGGGGTCGACCGCCGATGCGCCGGCGGAGACGGCCTTCGCGACGTCCTCCTTCATCACGCGCCCGTCGCGGCCCGACCCCTCGACCTGATCGCGGGACAGGCCCGCCTCGGCCATGGCCTTCTTCGCCGACGGCGCGTCCTCGACATCCGAGCGGCCCGACCCGCCGCCCTCGCGGCCCATTGCCCGTTCCTTCGGATCGACATGGGCAGCGTCGCGCTTCTCGGCGGCGGTGGGGGAGCCGTAGGAGCCGCCCTTCTCCGGCGCGTCCTTCGCCTCCTCCTTCGGGGCCTCGGCGGTCGCCGCGCCCTCCGCGCCTTCCTCGACGATGGCGAGCAGGGCGTCCGGCTCGACCGTCTCGCCCTCCGCCGCGACGATCTCCTTCAGCACGCCGGCCACGGGGGACGGGGCCTCGACCGTCACCTTGTCCGTCTCCAGCTCGCAGAGCATCTCGTCGACGGCGACCCGATCCCCCGCCTTCTTGAACCAGGTCGCGACGGTGGCTTCGGTAACGGATTCGCCCAGGGTGGGGACGCGGACTTCGGTGCTCATCGGACTTCCTGTCGTCTGGTAGGATACGGGGGGAGGTTACTGCGGGTCGCTGAGAGCCTGGTCCACCAGGTCCTCCTGCTGGGCCTTGTGCTGCGAGGCGAGGCCCGTGGCGGGCGAGGCGGACGCCGGACGGCCGGCATAGCGCGGACGGGTGTGCTCGGCCCCGACGCGGGTGAGGAGGTATTCGAGGCTCGGCTCGATGAAGGTCCACGCGCCCTGGTTCTTCGGCTCTTCCTGGCACCAGACGAACTCGGCACCCTTGAAGCGGTCCAGCTCCTTCATCAGCGACATGGCCGGGATGGGGTAGAGCTGCTCGGCGCGCATCAGGTACACGTCCGTCAGGCCGCGCGCGTCGCGCTCCTCCAGAAGATCGTAGTAGACCTTGCCGGTGCACAGGACCACGCGCCTGATCTCGTCGTCCGGCTTGAGCTGCGTCTCGCTCAGGCCCTGCTGCGCATCGTCCCACAGGACGCGGTGGAAGCTCGACCCGGGGCCGAACTCCTCGATGGTCGAGACGCATTTCTTGTGGCGCAGCAGCGACTTGGGCGTGAACAGGATGAGCGGCTTGCGGTAGTCGCGCGCCATCTGACGGCGCAGGATGTGGAAGTAGTTCGCCGGGGTGGTGCAGTTGGCGACGATCCAGTTCTCCTCCGCCGAGAGCTGGAGGAAGCGCTCCATCCGCGCCGAGGAATGCTCCGGCCCCTGGCCCTCGTAGCCGTGGGGCAGCAGCATCACGAGGCCGGACATGCGCAGCCACTTGCGCTCGCCCGAACAGATGAACTGGTCGATCATGATCTGCGCGCCGTTCACGAAGTCCCCGAACTGCGCCTCCCACAGGACGAGCGTGTTCGGCTCCGACAGCGTGTAGCCGTATTCGAAGCCGAGCACCGCGTATTCCGAGAGCATCGAATCGATGACCTCGTAATGCGCGTCCTCCGCGATATGCTTGAGCGGGTAGTGGCGCTCCTCGGTCTTCTGGTCGATGAAGGCGGAATGGCGCTGTGAGAAGGTGCCGCGCGTCGAATCCTGACCCGACAGGCGCACGGGGATGCCGTCCTTGATGAGCGAGCCGAAGGCCAGCGCCTCGGCGGTTGCCCAGTCGAAGCCCTCGCCCGTCTCGAACATCTGCTTCTTGTTGTCGAGCTGGCGCGCGACGGTGCGGTGGAGCGCGAAACCCTCCGGCACGCGGGTCAGCACCTCGCCGATGCTCCGGATCGCGCCGATGTCGTAGCCGGTCTCGCCGCGCTGGTACTCGCCCCGGCCCGCGTTGAAGCCGGACCAGCGCCCGTCGAGCCAGTCGGCCTTGTTGGGGCGATAGTCCTTGCCCGCCTCGAACTCGGCTTCGAGGTGCTCCTTGAAGTCGCTGCGGATGGTCGCGACGGCGTCCTCGCTCAGCACGTCGTCCTTCACGAGGCGCTCGGCGTAGAGCTTCGCGACCGGGGGGTGCTGCTTGATGGTCTTGTACATGAGGGGCTGGGTGAACATCGGTTCGTCCCCCTCGTTGTGGCCGTAGCGCCGGTAGCAGAAGATGTCGACCACCACGTCCTTGTGGAAGGTCTGCCGGTATTCGGTCGCCACCTTCGCGGCGTGGACCACGGCCTCGGGGTCGTCGCCGTTCACGTGGAAGATGGGGGCCTCCACCATCATCGCGATGTCGGACGGGTACGGCGAGGAGCGCGAGAAGCGGGGCGCGGTGGTGAAGCCGATCTGGTTGTTGACGATGATGTGGATCGCCCCGCCCGTGCGGTGACCGGCCAGGCCCGACAGCCCGAGGCACTCGGCCACGACGCCCTGCCCCGCGAAGGCCGCGTCGCCGTGCAGCAGGACGGGGATGACCTGCTTGCGCTCGTCGTCGCCCAGTTGCGTCTGCTTCGCCCGCGCCTTGCCCAGCACGACGGGATTGACCGCTTCCAGATGCGAGGGGTTGGCGGTCAGGGACAGGTGCACGGTGTTGTCGTCGAACGCGCGGTCGGAGGATGCGCCGAGGTGATACTTCACGTCGCCCGAGCCTTCGACCTCGTTCGGCTTGAAGCTGCCGCCCTGGAACTCGTTGAAGATGGCGCGGAAGGGCTTCTCCATCACGTTGGCGAGCACGTTCAGCCGCCCCCGGTGGGGCATCCCGATGATGATCTCGCGCGCCCCCAGCGCCCCGCCGCGCTTGATGATCTGCTCCATGGCGGGGATCAGCGCCTCGCCCCCGTCGATGCCGAAGCGCTTGGTGCCGGTGTACTTGACGTTCAGGAACTGCTCGAAGCCCTCGGTCTCGATCAGCTTGTTGAGGATCGCCTTGCGCCCTTCCGGCGTGAAGCTGATCTCCTTGTCGTAGCCCTCGATCCGCTCCTTGAGCCAGGCCGCCTCGTCGGCGTCGGAGATGTGCATGTACTGGAGCGCGAAGGTGCCGCAGTAGGTGCGCTTCACGATGGCGTCGATCTCGCGCATCGTGGCCGTCTCCAGCCCCAGCACGTTGTCGATGAAGATCGGGCGGTCCATGTCGTCTTCGGTGAAGCCGAAGGTCTTCGGGTCCAGTTCCAGCGCGTATTCGACGTTCACGATGTCGAGCGGGTCGAGGTCGGCCGACAGGTGCCCGCGGATGCGGTGGGCGCGGATGAACATGATGGCGCGGATCGAATCGAGCGCCGCCGCCTTGACCGCCGCCGGATCGAGCGCCTCGCCCTTCGACGCGGCGCGCGCGGCGATCTTTTTGGCGGCATCCTCCTCGGAGGGCGGCGCGTCCCACTGCCCGTCCAGCGCCGAGACCAGCTCGCCGTTGGCGACGGGGGGCCAGTCGGCGCGCTCCCAGCTCGCCCCGCGCGCATTGGCCTTGGCTACCGCGCCCGCGTCGCCCATCTCCTCGAAGAGCGTGCGCCAGCTCTCGTCCACCGAGGACGGGTCGTCCGCGTATCGTGCCTGGAGCTGCTCGACGTAGAGGGCGTTGGAGCCGCTCAGGAACGAGGCGGCGGCGGGGGTGGGGTCGAGGGCGTCGTCTTTGCTCATCGCGGTCGCGCGAAGGATCGTCTTCGCGTGCTCCCTTGCTCGTCTGTGGGGCGGGCGAAGCCCGAAAAGGTCTTGACCCAGATGCATCGTACGCGTCGGAAGGCAACCGATTCGCGCGCTCCGTACGTCATACTGCATCGCCCCTTGCGTTTGCACCGCACAAAGCGCGGAACGGCCGAAAAAAGCGCCGCGCCGCGGCACTATTCGCCCCAATCGGTAAACCAAGTCTTGCCACCGCGCCGGGTGCCGGGCGCTGTACGGGACAGAGCGGCATATCAACACGCTGTAAAGGAAATGCCCCGATGGTGTGGGCAAATGGGTAAAGTGAAACGAACCCGCACCTAGAATCAGCCATTGCAGGTCCGCCATGAACCGTCTTCCCCGCCTTCCCGCCGCCCTGCGCCTCGCCGGCGCGCTGACGATCGGCCTGGCCCTGGGCGGATGCACCGGGGAGGTGGGGCAATTGGTCACGCTCGCCGATGCCAGCGAGGGCGGGCGCACCGGCGTCCAGGCCGCCGCCGCCGGGTCGCGCCAGGCCATCGTCAACAGCACCCCGCGCGGCACGCTCGACAGCCGCGACCTGACGCAGCGGGTGCTGGTCCGGCCCCGTCCGCCGAAGATCATCGCGACCGATTTCTCCACCCTGCCCGATGCCCTGGGCTACGCCGCGCGCTCGGCCACCGGCGACGCGGAGCGGGTGCGCGGCGCGCGCTGGACCGAGGCGGCGCAGATCGGCCTCCTGTTCGGCTCGCCCGAGGGCAAGGCGTATCTCGCCGGCAAGCAGGGCCGCGCCCTGGTGCGGGGCGAGCCGATGGAATCCTGCCCCGCTCTCGACGTGGCGCTCGCCCCGACGAACGACCAAGCGACCGAGGGCGCGATGCGCGCCTGCCTGAACGCGATGGCCGTGCGCCCCGGCTGCGGCTGCCGCCTCATCGCCCGGGGCGACCACCTGCTCGCCAAGCGCGACGAATTCGCCTACGCCATCGGCGTCGGCACCACGATCATCGACCCGTTGCAGGGCGGCGCGCGGAACTACGCCTCCGAGGAACGCATCGTCGAGGGCCGCTCCGGCTCGCGCCACGTCTGGCTGCTCGGCGTCTCCGGTCCGATCGGGCTGCTCCAGGTCGACGGCGACGGGCGCGCGGCGATGACGATGAACGCGACCGGCGAGCGCTTCACCGGCGTGCACAAGGCCGACGGCTTCCGCCGGGGCCGCGTCGCCCGCCGTGCCTACATGACGGGGCAGGACGGCCGCAACGTCATCGTCCTCGTCGGCTACGAGGATTCCGAGTTCCAGGACAACAGATTCCAGCTCAGCGCCTGGAACCCCTACGGCGACGTGATCCTGAAGAAGGCCGAAGCCGATTGAGATGATACCCGTTTGCCGCTAGGGAGGGCCGCCTCGACCGGGGCAGACTTC
Source organism: Paracoccaceae bacterium (assembly GCA_020629115.1). Lineage (GTDB taxonomy): Bacteria > Pseudomonadota > Alphaproteobacteria > Rhodobacterales > Rhodobacteraceae > JAHDDY01. The sequence continues at coordinate 45,761 of JAHDDY010000016.1, forward strand.
TCAGCCAGCGAGGCGGAGCATCGACACATGACGACATTGCTGGTCCGCGGGGCCGATATCCTC
>JAHDDY010000016.1:45923-62050 GCA_020629115.1 Paracoccaceae bacterium
CGAGGCGGAGCATCGACACATGACGACATTGCTGGTCCGCGGGGCCGATATCCTCGTCACCATGGACGGCACCCGGCGGGAGCTGGCCGGCGCGGGCCTTCTCGCGCGGGACGGGGTGATCGAGGCGGTGGGCGGCGACCTGCCAACGACGGCCGACCGGGTGATCGACGCGGCCGGCTGCGTCGTCACGCCGGGGCTGGTGAACACGCACCATCACCTGATCCAGACCATGACCCGGTGCGTGCCCGGCGGGCAGGACGCGCTGCTGTTCGGCTGGCTGCGCGCGCTCTATCCGATCTGGTCGCATTTCGGGCCGGAGGAGTTCTTCACCGCCGCGCAGGTGGGGCTGGCCGAGCTGGCGCTGTCGGGCTGCACGATGTCGTCGGACCACACCTACCTCTTCGCGAACGGCGCGCGGCTGGAGGATACCACCGAGGCGGCGCGGACCATCGGCATCCGCTTCCACCCAACGCGCGGCTCGATGAGCATCGGCGAGAGCGACGGGGGCCTGCCGCCCGACCATCTGACCGAGGACGAGGACGCGATCCTCGAAGACTGCATCCGCGTGGTCGATGCCTTCCACGACCCCTCCCCCGGCGCGATGATCCGCGTCGGCATCGCCCCCTGCTCCCCCTTCACCGTCAGCCCCGACCTCATGCGCCAGTCGGCCCTGCTGGCGCGCGACAAGGGCGTGCGGCTGCATACGCATCTGGCCGAGAACGACGAGGACGTGGCCTACAGCCTCGAACGCTTCGGCTGCCGTCCGGGGCAGTACGCGGAGGAGCTGGGCTGGACCGGGGACGACGTGTGGCATGCCCACTGCGTGAAACTCGACGCGGACGAGATCGACCTGTTCGCGCGGACGGGGACGGGGGTCGCCCATTGCCCCTGCTCCAATTGCCGCCTCGGGTCGGGCATCGCGCCGGTGCGGGCGATGCGCGATGCGGGGGTGACGGTCGGCCTCGGCGTCGACGGCTCGGCGTCGAGCGATTCGGGTCACCTGTTGCTGGAGACGCGGCAGGCGATGCTGCTGCAGCGGGTCGCGAACGGGGCCGATGCCATGGCCGCCCGCGAGGCGCTGGAAATCGCGACCCTGGGCGGCGCGCGCGCGCTGGGCCGGGCGGACGAATGCGGCTCGCTGGAGGTCGGCAAGCGCGCCGATCTCGCCGTCTGGGACATGGGCGGCATCGCGGCGGCGGGGTCGTGGGACAAGGTGGCCGCGCTGACGCTGTGCGCGCCCTTCGGCGTGCGCGACCTGGTGGTCGAGGGGCGGGTCGTGGTCGAGGGCGGCGCGCTGACGGGCTGCGACCTCGGCGCGGTGGTCGCGCGCCAGAACCGGCTCGCCAAGGCGATTGCGGAGAAGCTTTGATGTAGCCGCCCGCTCCCGGCGAAGACCGGGAGCCTCGCGAAGCGGTGCGGTACCCGTCGAGGGTCCCGGTCCTTGCCGGGAACGGGGGCCGTCGTCGCACCCTACGCGATCAGTTCCTCGCGGCCCTTCTCCGCCGCCTGCCGGTTCATCTCGGCGAGGGCCAGCTTGGCGTTGCGGGTGTTGGAGCGGAAGGCCATGTCAAAGATGTCGCCGAGGAGGGGGACGGACCCGAGCGTGCTGTCCAGCACCGTGTTGAACAGCATCCGCGCCAGGATGCGCTTGCGCGCGCCCGACTTGGCCGCCTCGTAGATCACGTAGCCGCCCGCCGCGCTGGTGACGAGGTCGCCGATGCCGGGGACGAGGCCCAGCAGCGAATCGTAGCCCAGCTTCAACCCGATGCCCGGCACCTCGAACCGGCTGTCGAAGGCGTTCGCCACCCGCGCGATGCGCTTCGCGCGCGCCTCGTTGTCGTCGGTGACCTTTCCGATGTCGATGCTGCTCTCGGCCATGCTCGCTCCTCGTGTCTGAACCCCTGAAACGCGTCAGGCCCCCCGGACGTTCCACCCGCCATGGAACATCGCCTCCTCTGCTCCATTGCCCCTTCAATCGAAACGACGAAGGAACGATCGACATGCACGAGCATACGGAAAAGATGTGGGAGATCATCGAGGGCACGCGCGAGTGCATGGTCGTGGACAGGTTCGCGGGCGGGATGCGCGCGCGGCCCATGGCCCTGATGCCCGAGCGCGAGACCGGCGCGATCTGGTTCATCACCGCGAAGGATTCGCAGAAGGTCGACGAGATCGAGGCGAACCCGGAGGTCTGCATCACCATCAGCGACGGGTCCGACTACGCCTCCGTCACCGGCCACGCCGAGATCGTGGATGACGTGGCGAAGCTCAAGGACCTGTGGAACGTGGGGGTCGATGCCTGGTTCCCGAAGGGACCGGAAGGCGGCGAGGCCTGCCTCCTGCGCGTGAACCCCGTCCTCGGCGAGTACTGGGACACGCCCGGCACGGTCGTCTCCGGCATCAAGATGGCCGTCGCCTCGATCCGCGACGAACGCCCCGACCTCGGCGACAACGAGAAGGTGCGCTTCGGCGCGGCCTGACCGACCGGCCCCGGCGTTCCCCGCGCCGGGGCCGTTCTCATGCGCGGGGCGCGGCGGTGGAGGCGCGGACGGTCAGGCGGACGTCGACGAGGCGGCGGTACGGGTCGGGCGGCGCGCCCGTCTCGCTCATCGCCACGACGGCATCCGCCGCCAGCCGCCCGATGCGCCGCGCGGGCAGGCGCACGGTGGTCAGGCCCGGCTCCAGTTCCGCCGATCCGCGCAGGTCGCCGATGCCGACCACCGACAGCTCCTCCGGCACGCGCAGCCCCATGGCGAGGGCCGCGAAGACGACGCCGTGGGCGATCACGTCGTTGCCGCACACCACCGCGCTCGGGGCGTTCCCGGCCAGCAGCCGCCGGGCCAGCGCCTTGGCCGTGGCCATGTCGTAGGGGCATTCCAGCCGCCGCGCCTCCGGCACCCCGAACCCCGCCGCCGCCATCGCGCCCATCGCCCCCTCGATCCGGTCCCGCGCGCGGTCGTTCTCCCGCGTGGAGGGGAACAGGAAAGCGATGTCCTCGTGCCCCCGCTCGATCAGATGCCCGGTCACCAGCGCAGCGGCCCTGCGGTTGTCCGCCCCGATGCAGGGCAGCGCGGAGGCCGGATGATGGTTCCAGATGGCCAGCGTCGGCACCCCGCGCCGTTCCAGCATCGTCAGCGGCACGCGTTCGTGCGCGAAGCCGATCAGCGCCACCCCGTCGATGCGCCGCTCCAGCAGCGAGCGGATGATTCCCGTCTCCAGCGACAGGTCGTAGCCATGGGCCGCAATGATCATCGTGCGGTCGTGGTCGCGCAGGCGCGCGCCGAACGCCTCGACCATCTCCGCGAAGATGGCGTTGTCGATCGTCGGCACGATCAGGCCGACCGTGCCGGAGAAGCGGTTCGCCCCGCCCTGCCCCGCCCCGGGCCGCAGGTAGCCCAGATCGCGCGCCGCCGCCTCGATCCGCGCCCGCGTCCCCACGCGCACCATCTCGGGCCGCGCGAAGGCGCGGCTGACGGTGGCAATGGACACGCCCGCCCGGGCGGCGACATCGACGATGCCGGGCGGTCCGCTCCGTCTTGTCCCTTTGGTCATGGCCCCTGTCTAGCGGTGGATGAAAACGTTTGCATTCGCGTTTTCATTGTCTAGCGTCGATCCAACGCACCCGGGAACAGGGGCGGCGGGGGACGGACGCGAATGGAATTTCTGGGCTATTTCGGCGGCGTGTTCGAGCCGGTGGCGCTCCTGCTGCTGCTCGGCGGCACGGTGGGCGGGCTGATCCTCGGGGCGACGCCGGGCCTGTCCCCGACCATGGCCGTCGCGCTGCTCATCCCCTTCACCTTCCAGCTCTCGGCCACGCAGGGGCTGATCCTGCTCGGCGCGGCCTATACCTCCACCGTCGCGGGGGGCGCGGTCAGCGCGATCCTGCTGCGCATCCCCGGCGCACCCGCCAACATCGCCACGGCGCTGGACGGGCACGAGATGGCGAAGAAGGGCGAGGGCGCGCGGGCGTTGCACCTGTCGTTCCTCGCCTCGGGCATCGGCGGGGTGATCGGGGTGCTGCTGCTCATCTTCCTCACCCCGGTCCTGGCGCAATGGGCGCTGGCCTTCGGGCCGTCGCACCTGTTCTGGATGGCGATTCTCGGGGTGACGCTCATCGGCTCGCTCGATTCAAAATCCTTCGTGAAGGGGCTGCTGTCGGGCTGCATCGGCATCTGGCTGGCCACCATCGGGTACGACGACAATTACGGCGTGCCGCGCTTCATCTTCTCGGATGCGCTGACGGGAGGGATCAACATCATCGCCGCCCTCATCGGCCTGTTCGCCATCCCGCAGGTGCTGGAGATGTTCGCCAAGGGGCGGCGGGCGGCGGCCATCGAGGCGGTGACGGTCTCGAAGCACGCCATCGGCGCCTCCGTGCGCGAGATCGGCGGCTCGGGGCGGGCGCTCTCCATCGGGACGGTGATCGGGTCGATCATCGGTCTCATCCCCGGCGTGGGCGGCCAGATCGCGGGGCTCGTCGCCTACGACCAGACCCGCAAGGTCTCGCCCCACCGCGCGAAATTCGGCACGGGCCACCCGGAGGGCGTCATCGCCGCCGAATCGGCCAACAACGCCATGGTCGGGCCGTCGCTGGTGCCGCTGCTGACGCTGTCCATCCCCGGCTCGCCCACGGCGGCGGTGCTGCTCGGCGGGCTGCTGATCCACGGCATCTTTCCGGGCGGCGACCTGTTCGAGCGGCATCCGGAGGTCATCTGGACCTTCATCAACTCGATGCTGCTGGGGCAGATGCTGATGGTCGTGTTCGGCATCTGGATCGCGGCCTCGGCGGCGCGGATCGCCCGCGCACCGATGCCGATCATGGCGGCGGCGGTGCTGATCCTCGCGGTGTTCGGCTCGTATTCGGTGCAGCAGTCGATGGGCGACGTGTACGTGATGCTCGCCCTCGGCATCGGCATGTTCGTGCTGGAGAAGTTCGGCTTCTCCGCCGCGCCGCTGGTGCTGGGCCTGATCCTCGGGCCGATCGCGGAGGACAACTTCATCATGGGCGCGCGCATCGCCGACGCGACGGACGGGCGGTGGCTCTACTTCTTCGGCGACCCGCTCAACCTCGTGCTGGTCGCGCTGATCCTCGGCTCCGTCGCCTACAGCTTCGCCTCGAACCGGGCGACGAACGCCGCCCTGCCGCAGCCCGTGGAGGCCGGGGAATGACGACCACGACGCGGATGCAGCATGCTGTCCCGGCATTGGCCGTCCTCGCGGTCGCCGCCGTCGTGACATGGCTCAGCTTCACGGAGCGGCCGACGGAGGCGTTCCTGTTCCCGCGCATCGTGTCGGTCTTCTTCCTCGGGCTGGCGCTGTGGAACGCCTGGCGCGCGCTGGCCGGGCTGGCGCGGGTGGGGGGCGGCATCCCGCTGCGCATGGCGCTGACCATCGCGCCGGGGCTGGCGGTCGCGCTCGCCCTCGTGTTCTGGGCATCGACGACCCTGGGCTTCTACGCGGGGGGCGCGCTCGCCTTCCTCGCCATCTACACCCTCTACGACCCCGCGCCTCTTTCCAGCCTTACGGGATGGATACGCAGGATCGCGGTCACGGTTGCGTTCATGGGGGTGATCTACGCCCTCTTCGCCCTGCTGCTGCAGGTGCAGACGCCGCGCGGCCTCACCTTCTGAACGACAATAAAACCCAAAGGGAGAGAAACATGAAACGACTGCTGACCGGCCTCGGCATGGCCCTCGCCGCCACGATGGCCACGGGCGCGGCCCAGGCCGCCGACACCTATCCCGACCGACCCGTCGCCGTGATGGTCTCCTACGGCGCGGGCGGGGCGACCGACTTCCAGGCGCGCATCGTGACGATGGTCGCGGGCAACGAGGACTACCTCGGCCAGCCCATCGTCATCGTCAACAAGCCCGGCGCGGGCGGGCGCGTGGGCTGGAACTGGCTCGCGACCCAGGCTGACAACGACGGCTACACCATCGGCGCCTACAACGTGCCCCACTTCATCGCCCAGTCGATCAAGGGCGGCGTGCAGTATTCCACCGACAGCTTCGAGCCGATCGCCAACTGGGGCAGCGACCCGGCGGTCGTCGTCGTCGGCGCGGACAGCGAGTTCGACGCGATGGGCGATCTGGTGGACTACGCCAAGGAGAACCCCGGCCGGCTGACCGTCTCGGGCGCGGGCCTCTTCGTCGGCCACCACATCGCCGCGCTCCAGATCGAGAAGGCGTGCGAGTGCACGATGGCCTACATCCCGACCAAGGGCGGCGGCGCGGCGGCGATGAAGGCCGTGATCGCGGGCGACGTGATGGCCGGGATCAACAACCTGTCCGACGCCTTCCGCGCGCAGGAGGCCGGCACCGTCAAGATCCTCGGCGTCGCCGACCTGGAGCGGAACGAGGAGTTCCTCCCCGACGTGCCGACCCTGATGGAAGCGGGCCTCGACGTGGACGATTCCTCGGTCAACTTCCGCGGCCTGATGGTGCCGAAGGGCACCGACCCGGCGATCATCGAGATGCTGGCCGAGAAGGTGCCCGCCATGTTCGAGAATGGCCGCGTCGCGGGCAAGATGAAGGCCGGCGGCTCGCCGATGAAGATCATGACCCGCGCCGAGGTGCAGGAGATGTGGGCCGAGCGGCAGGCGTATCTAGAAGAGCTGCTCGAAGGGCTCTGACCGACAGCACCCCGTCCCCGGCGCAAGACCGGGGACCTCGGGAAATAACGCGCTGACCATCGAGGCCCCCGCGTGCTCCGCGCAGCGGCTTGCGCCGGGGGCGGCGGAGCAAATGACAAGCGGATCGACACCCATGGACGCCCCAACCCACACCGACGATGCCGCACAGGTCGATGCCGTCATGGACCGCGCCCGCGCCGCGCAGGCGCGCTACGAGGCGGCGGGGTCGCAGGCGCTCTACGACCGCGCGGCGCTCGCCGCCGGATGGGCGCTCATGCAGCCCGGGCGCAATGCGGAACTCGCCGCGATGGCCGTCGAGACGACGGGCCTCGGCAACGTCGCCGACAAGATCACCAAGAACCACCGCAAGACGCTGGGCCTGCTGCGCGATATCGCCGGGGCCGTCACCCACGGCGTCATCCGCGACGACTTCGCGACCGGCATCACGGAGATCGCGCGGCCCAAGGGCGTGATCGGGGCCGTGGTCCCCTCCACCAACCCCGTCGCCACCCCGACGAACAACGTCGTCAACGCCCTGAAATGCGGCAATGCCATCGTCCTCTCCCCCTCGCCCAAGGGCAACCGGGTGTGCGAGCGACTGATCGCCCATATCCATGCCGAGTTCGCCAAGGTCGGCCTCGACCCGGCCCTCGTGCAGATGGTCCCCGCCCCGTCGTCCAAGGCGAAGACGCAGCGGCTGATGGAGACCTGCGACCTGCTGGTGGTGACGGGCAGCCAGGACAACGTGCGCCGCGCCTACAGCTCCGGCACGCCCGCGCTCGGCGTCGGGGCCGGGAACGTCACGGTCATCGTGGACGAGACCGCCGACCTGAACGACGCAGCGGCGAAGATCACCGCCTCGAAGACGTTCGACAATGCGACCTCGTGCAGTTCCGAGAACGCCCTCGTCGTGGTGGACGCGATTCGCGAGGACTTCCTCGCCGCGCTGCACCGGACGGGCGGGCGGCTGCTGGGCGCGGCGGATGCGGCCCGGCTGAAGGACGCGCTGTTCGGCGGCGGCGGCCTGAACCGCCACATGATCGCCCGCGACCTGCCGCAGGTGCTGGACGTCGCCGACATCGCGGTCGCGGAGCCGGAGACGGCGCGCTTCGTGCTGATCGAGGGGGACGGCATCGGGCCGGGCCACCCGGAATCGGGCGAGAAGCTGTCCCTCGTCACGACGCTCTATACGGCGCGCGATTTCGGGGAGGCGAAGGCCGTCACCGCCCGCATCCTCGCCCATCAGGGGGCGGGCCATTCGGTCGGGCTGCATTCGGCGGACGATGCGCGGGCGCGGGAGTTGGGCCACACGCTCCCCACCTGCCGCGTCATCGTCAACCAGGCGCATTGCTTCGCCACGGGCGGGGCCTTCGACAACGGGATGCCGTTCTCCCTGTCGATGGGCTGCGGCAGCTGGGGCGGAAATTCCATCGACGACAACCTGCACTGGCGGCATTTCCTCAACACGACGAAAATCGTGCGCACCATCCCCGCGCGCGAGCCGGGGCTGGAGGAGATCTTCGGCGACTACTGGCAGGCCGCCGGGCGATGACCGGATCGGTCGCGGCCCTGCTCGACCGGCGCGCCGCCGAGACGCCGGACGCTCCGTTTCTGCTCGATGCGGACGGTGCGGCCCTGACCTACGCCGAGACGGATGCGCGGGCGCGCGGGCTGGCCGGGTGGCTGGCGGCGCAGGGGATCGCGCCGGGCGACAGCGTCGCCTGGGCCATGCCGAACGGGCCGCAATCGGCGCTGTGCCTGCTCGGATGCCTGCGGGGCGGGTATCTGGCCACGGCCATCAACCTCGCCGCCGGGCGGGACATCATCGCCTACGTCCTCGATCATTCGGACGCGCGCATCGTGTTCGTGAGCGAGACGACCGAGGCACCCATCCGCGAGGCGCTCGCCCGGTCGCCCTCGACCGCGCGGGTGGTGCGGGTGACGCCCGACCTCTTCGCCCCGCGCGAGGCGCCCGCGATGCCGGAGGCGGGCGTCGACGGGCTGCTGATGTACACGTCCGGCACGACCGGGCGGCCCAAGGGCGTGGTGCTGACCCAGGCCAGCCTGGTCGCGGGCGGCGCGAACCCTGCCGAGGCCCATGCCCTGACCCCGGCGGACCGCGCGCTCTGCGTTCTGCCGCTCTATCATATCAACGGGTTGTGCGTGACGATCATGGGGCCGCTGGTCTCGGGCGGGTCGGTCGTCCTGCCGCCGAAATTCTCGACACCGCGCTTCTGGCCGACGATCCGGGCGCGGGGCTGCACGTGGTTCTCGGTGGTGCCGACGCAGATTTCCTACCTCCTGCATGACGAGACGCCCTTCGAGACCGTCCCCGGCCTGCGCTTCGGACGCTCGGCCTCCGCGCCCCTCTCGCCCGACGTGCAGACGGCGTTCGAGGGCCGCTTCGGGGTGCCCGTCATCGAGACCATGGGCCTGACGGAGACGGCGGCGCAGATCCTGTCGAACCCCCTGCCCCCCGGCATCCGCAGGATCGGCTCGCCAGGGGTGGCGGTCGGCAACGAGGTGATGATCGCGGATGCGGCGCAGGCCGAGGTGCCGCGCGGGACCGAGGGCGAGGTGCTGGTCCGCGGGGCGAACGTCATGCGCGGCTACCGCGACAACCCCGATGCCACGCGCGAGGCGCTGACCCCCGACGGATGGCTGCGCACGGGGGATCTGGGGCGCATGGACGCGGAGGGCTACGTCACCATCACCGGGCGGCTGAAGGAACTGATCATCAAGGGCGGGGAGAACGTCGCCCCGCGCGAGGTGGACGAGGCGCTCTACACCCATCCGGACGTGGTCGAGGCGGCGGCCTTCGCCTGCCCCTGCGACCGCTACGGCCAGCGGATCGAGGCGGGGGTGATGCTCTCGCCCGGTTCGGCGATGACGGAGCGGGCGCTGATCGCCCTGTGCGTGGAGCGGATCGGCCCGTTCAAGGCCCCCGACCGCGTGCACATCTTGCCCGAACTGCCGAAAGGGCCGTCGGGCAAGATCCAGCGGCTCAGGCTCGCCGAGGCGGTGGCCGGGCGCGCGCCCGCCGCCGCGACCTGACCGCCACGGCCGATTTTTCACGGTTGTCTGGAACGATCTTCCCGCGCCGCTGTTTATTACGGTTGAAGTTTTCCCTCTGAGCAAGGAGCCGACATGGCCGATCCCAACGTCCGGACCAAGATCGACGGCGCGTCCGACATGGACGATCTCAAGCAGCAGTTCGACACCCTGAAGAGCGAGATGAAGGCCATGACGGAGATGCTGGGCGATACGGCGACGAGTAAGGCGGCGGCGGTCAAGGACGATGCCATCGCACGGATGGAATTGTACGGCAGCGAGGCGCGTTCGCGCGTGACGGGCCTTCAGACGGATGCCGAGCGGGCCGTCGCGGCAAACCCGGTCATGGCGCTCGCCGCCGCCGCCGGGATCGGCTTCCTGATCGGGGCGCTGACCCGCCGATGAAGCTGCTCCCCCTCGCGGTCGCCATGCTCAGCGGCACGGCGCGGTCCCGCCTGACGGGCCTGACCACGCGGGCGAAGGTCATGGCGCTGTTCGGCGGGTGCGCGCTTGTCTCGATGGTCTTCTTCCTGTCCGCGCTGACGATCGTCCTCGCGCGGCAGGTGGGGGCGGTCGCGGCCTGCCTCGTGATGGGAGCCGTCTTCGCCTTGGCCGCCGTTGCCGTGATGGTGACGGAGGCCCGGCGTCAGCGTCGTCTGGAAGCGGAGAGGATGCAGAAGGTCGCGGTGGCATCCTCGGCCGAGAGTGCGACGGGGGCGGGGATGGCCATGCTGGCCCAAGCCTTCCTGCGCGGCTTCCTCGGCGGACGGCGATAGGAAAGCGGGCCGTGCCGGGAAGGGCACGACCCGCGCGGCGCGGTCAGTTCTTCGACATCCACTCGTCGACCTGGCGCTTGGCCTCTTCCTTCTCGATGCCGTACTTCTCCTGGATCTTGCCTTCGAGGCGCTCGCGGTTGCCCGCGATCTGATCCATCTCGTCATTCGTCAGCTCGCCCCATTTGGCCTGTGCCGCGCCGGTGAACTGCTTCCAGTTTCCTTCGATCTGATCCCAATTCATCGTCTTCTCCTTTCGCTGGACTAGATGTTGCGATGCGGGAACAATGCGGCGGGCGTCGTCTTGTTCCCCCTCTTCGAACGGGGATGCACGCGCTTGAGCCGCCTCAACAGACTGACCCGTATCTTCCACTGGCTGCGGCGCAGCTTCTGGCTGATGCCGATGGCCGGCTGCACGCTCGGCATCGGGCTGGCCTGGGGCGCGACCGCGATGGACGCGCGGGGGATCGCGGAGGGCATCACCGCCATCGACCCCGGCACGGTGCGCGACCTGCTGACCACCGTGGCCGGCGCGACGGCGACGATCATGTCGCTGACCTACACGCTGACCCTGCTCATCTTCACGCTCGCGGCGGGGCAATTGGGGCCGCGCCTGCTGGATTCGTTCTACGACAACCGCGTGAACCAGATCGCCATCGGAATCATGGGCCTGACGCTCACCTATTCGCTCGTCGCGCTGTTCCTGCTGCCGGAGGATCGCGGCATGCCGGTGACGGGGAGCGTCGCCATCGCGAGCATCGTGCTGACGGTCGGGACGCTGATCTGGTTCGTCCACGACGTGTCCCAGCGCATCCTCGTCGACAACGAGATATCCCGCGCGGCGCAGCGGCTCGACGCGGTCATCGCCGAGGCGTTCCGCCACCCCGACGACGACCCCGCGCCGGAGGGCACGATGCCGGAGCGCGACGCGGGCGCGGCCCGGGTCATCCATGCCTGCCACACCGGCTACCTGCGCTCCATCGACGTCGAGGAGCTGGTGGCCGACATGCGCGCGCACGACGCGTTGGTGGAGATGCTCGTCGCCCCGGGCGATTACGTCGTGGCGCGGATGCCCGTCGCGCTGGTCCACCGGCGCGGCAGCATCGAGGACTGGGACGAGACGGTGAACGGGCGGCTCGCGGTGGGCCGGTCGCGCTCGTCGGAGGGGGATATCCTCTTCTCGGCCAACCTGCTGGTGGAGATCGCCCTGCGCGCGCTCTCGCCGGGCATCAACGATTCCTTTACGGCCATCAGCGCCGTCGATCAGTTGTCCGGTGCCTTCGCGACCCTGCTTCACCGCCATCCCGCCTCGCCGTACTACACGGACGAGGACGGGGTCGTCCGGGTGATGGCCGGCGCGCTGACCGCCGAGCGGATCGTGGATACGGCCCTTCATCCGATCCGGCGCAACGCGGCCGGGAACCTCCTCGTCTCCACCGCCCTCCTGGATGCGCTGTCGCGGCTGATGACGGTCAGCGACCCCGCCCATCACCCGCTCCTGCGCCGTCACGCGGCGCTGGTCGGGGAGACCGCCCTGCCCGACGATGCCACGCGCGACGACCGCGACCACCTCAGGACGCGCCTGTCCACCGTGCTGTCCGATGCAGCCTGACCCGCCTTCACGGAGCGCCCCATGGACGATCTCGACATCCCGAAGCCGCTGATGGCGCAGTTGACCGAATACTGGCAGGGCTTCTGGGCCTTGCTGCCGCAACTGGCGCTCGCCATGGTGGTCGTCCTCATCGTCTGGCTGGTGGTGCGGGGCGTGCGCTGGACCATCGCGCGGGTCCTGCGCCGGGCGCGGTTCCGGCGCTCGCTGATCGAGGTCTTCCAGATGATCGCGAGCACGGGGCTGTGGCTCCTCGGCTCGCTCATCGCCATGACCATCGTGTTCCCGTCGCTCACCCCGGCCAAGGCGCTGACGGCGCTGGGTCTCGGCTCCGTCGCCATCGGGTTCGCGTTCAAGGACGTGTTCGAGAACTTCCTCGCCGGAATCCTCATCCTCCTGCGCGAGCCGTTCAAGCTGGAGGATTTCATCGAATGCGACGACGTGGAGGGCGTGGTCGAGGAGATCACCATCCGCGACACGCATATCCGCCAGACGGACGGGCAGTTGGTGGTGATGCCCAATGCCATGCTGTTCAAGAACCCCGTCACCGTGCGCACCAGCCAGAACCTGCGCCGGGCCGAGATCACGGTGGGGGTCGCCTACGACGTGGACGTGGATGCGGCGCGGGACGTGATCTACGACGCCGTCGTCGCGGTCGACATGGTGCGCGACGACGTGCGCGACGTGCAGGTCTTCGCCAAGGAGTTCGGCGCCTCGTCCATCGACTTCCAGGTGACGTGGTGGACCGGCTCGCGCCCCGTGGACATCCGCGCGTCCCGCGACAAGGTGGTCGCCGGGGTCAAGCGCGCGCTCGACGAGGCGGAGATGGAGATCCCGTTCCCCTACCGGACGCTGACCTTCAAGGACGGCGCGCGCGACGTGATGGAGCGGGCGGCGGCCCTGTCAGGGCGGGAGACGGACGGGTGAACCAAACGCGGTCTCCGGCGTTTCCCGTTTGACCGACACACGCAGGGGAGAAGGGCATGGCCCGGGACATCATCGAGGAACTCAACGACGTGATCGCCGTGCTGAAGAGCGGCGAGCGGTTCTACCGCGATGCGGCGAAGCGGGTGGAGAACCCGGCCCTCGCCGACCTGTTCGTCGAGAACGCGGAGAAGCGCAAGCTGGCCATCGCGGACCTGTCCGACCATGTGCGCCGCCATGGCGAGACTCCCGCATCCGGAAGCTGGGCCGAGACGGCGTATTCCTGGTACACCTCGGCGCTGGCGGCCTTCGGCGACGAGGAGACGGTCCTCGTCGCGCAGCTTGAGGAGCACGAGGACCGCACGCTGGAGGAGCTGCACGACGCCATCGAGGACATCCCTGCCGGCACCCCGGCCCACGATACGGTGATGGCGCATCTGAAGACGTTCCAGGACACCCACGACCGGATGCGCGGCCTGAAGCGCGCGACGTAGCCGCCGCGCGCGCCGACCCTCAGGCCGCCGCGACCTGCCCGGGGCGGCCCTCCCGTATCGGCAGATGCGCGACCGCCGAGAAGGCCCCGACGCCGATGCCGATCCACCACACCACGTCGTAGCTGCCGTAGAGATCGTACAGTTCGCCCCCGAGATACACGCCGAGAAAGCCGCCGAGCTGGTGGCTGAGGAACACGAATCCGTAGAGCGTGCCCATGTACTTCATCCCGTAGAGATAGCCGATCAGCCCCGAGGTCAGCGGTACCGTGGCCAGCCACAACGCGCCCATCGACAGGCTGAACACCACGACCGTCAGCGGCGTGGGCGGCAGCATGATGAAGCCGATGGCGACCACCGTGCGCAGGGCGTAGATGATCGAGAGCAGGTACTTGCGCCGGTAGATGCCCCCCAGCTTGCCGGCCAGCAGCGTGCCGAAGATGTTCGTGATCCCGATCAGCGTCAGCGACGCGGCCCCCAGCGCCGCCGACCCGCACGCCTCCGTCACGAGCGCCGGGAAATGCGCGGTGACGAAGGCGAGCTGGTACCCGCAGGAGAAGAAGCCGAGGAACAGGAGGATGTAGTCGGGGTCCTTCGAGACGCGGCCCAGGATCTGGAACAGCGTCTCCTCGGCGGCCTCCTTCTGCACCTCGGGCGGGGGCGGGGCCTTCAGGAAGGGAAGCACGGCGAGGACGAGCAGGATCATCGCCGCGAAGATCAGCATCGTGGACGACCAGCCGACGCTGCGTTCGAGATATTCGGTGACGGGCGGCAACAGCACCTGCCCCGCCGACCCGGCGGCGGTGGCGATGCCCAGCGCCATGGAGCGGTTCTCCGGCGAGGCCGCGCGCCCGACCACCGCGAGCAGCACGCCGAACCCCGTCCCCGCCACCCCTAGGCCGACCATCACGCCCGAGGTCATCACCTGCCCCAGCGGCGTGGTGGCCGCGGCGGCCATGGCGAGGCCGACCGCATAGACCGCCGCCCCGCCGACGATGGCCTTGCGGTCGCCGAACCTGTCCGCGATCATGCCGAACAGCGGCTGGCCGATGCCCCAGGCGAGGTTCTGCACCGCGATGGCGAGGCTGAACTCCGCCCGCGCCCAGCCGAATTCCTCCGCGATGGGCACCTGGAACACGCCGAACGAGGCACGGATGCCGAAGGAGACGAGCAGGATCACCGCCGTCGCCAGCAGGATCGGCACGAGCGGGACGGTCTGGACGCGGTGGGCGGCGGTCGGCATGGGAGTGGCTCCGTCGGGGAAGACTCTTCCCGCATACGCCCAGCCCGGGCTGATGACAAATCACGGATGATGATGGCGGTCCGCCCGCAGCCTGATTGACTCCCCCCGCCCCGCCCGCGACAGTCGCCCGGACCAGGAACCGGGAGCCGACCCCATGACCGACCAGAAGACCCGCGCCGCCACCTTCGCCGCCCTGCACGTGAAGGGCAATCCGGTCGTCCTGTTCAACATCTGGGACGCGGGCAGCGCGCGGACGGTGGAGAAGGCGGGGGCCAAGGCGCTGGCCACCGGAAGCTGGCCCGTCGCGGCGGCCTTCGGCTACGGCGACGGGGAGAGGATTCCCCTCGATCTGGCGCTGGACAACATCCGCCGCATCGTGGCGGGCACCGACCTGCCGGTGACGATGGATCTCGAAGGCGGCTACGGCGTCTCGCCCCGCGAGGTCGAGGCGACGGTGGCCAGGGCGGTCGAGGCCGGGGCCGTCGGCATCAACTTCGAGGATCAGGTGGTCGGCGGCGAGGGCCTGCACCCCGCGCCCGTCCAGGCCGAGCGCATCGCCGCCGCGCGCAAGGCGTTCGACGACGCGGGCGTGCCCGGTTTCGTCAACGCGCGGACGGACATCTTCCTGAAGAACGCGCCCGACACCCACGACGCGGCCATGCTGGAGGATGCCGTCGCCCGCGCGCGCGCCTATGCCGGGGCGGGCGCGAACGGCTTCTTCGCGCCGGGGCTGGCGGACGCGGCGATGATCGGGACGCTCTGCGCCGACTGCCCCCTGCCGGTGAATGTCATCGCCCTGCCCGGCGTGCCAGACAAGGCGACCCTCGCCTCCCGCGGCGTCGCCCGCATCAGCTACGGCCCCGTCCCCTACCGCCAGATGATGGCCTCGCTCGACGCGGCGGCGAAGGCGGCGTTCGGGTAGGGGGCCGGCTGGACACCGCATGGCCCTTCCCTCCCGTTCCGCCCTCGCCGGCCATGCCGCCATGCTCCTGTTCGCGGCGCTCATCGCGGGGGCGTTCAGCATCGGGAAGCAGGCCGCGCCCTTCGTCGATCCGGCGGCCCTGACGGCGCTGCGGTTCCTGTGCGCCGCCGGGGTGATGGGGGCGGCGGTCGTGGCGACCGGGACGCGGGCCACCCGCGCCCATGCCCGCGCGCCATGGCGCTATCTGGTACTGGGCGGGCTGATGGGCACCTATTTCGTGCTGATGTTCGAGGCGCTCAGGACGGCGGAGCCGGTCTCCACCAGCGCCATGTTCACCCTCATCCCGGCGATGAGCGCCGTCTTCGGGTGGCTCCTGATGCGGCAGGTCTATCCGCCCCTCGCGCAGGCCGCGCTGGTAATCGGGGCGGCGGGGTCGGTCTGGGTGATCTTCGGGGCCGACCTCGACGCGATCCTGGGGTTCGA
>JAHDDY010000109.1 GCA_020629115.1 Paracoccaceae bacterium
AGGCGTTCGACAAGACCGAGCGCGTCGAGGGCGCGATCTTCGGCCGCGTCAAGGGTGGCTTCACCGTCGATCTCGGCGGCGCCGTGGCGTTCCTGCCCGGCAGCCAGGTCGACGTGCGCCCCGTGCGCGACGTGACCCCGCTGATGAACATCCCGCAGCCCTTCCAGATCCTCAAGATGGACCGCCGCCGGGGCAACATCGTCGTCTCCCGCCGCGCCATCCTCGAAGAGACCCGCGCCGAGCAGCGCAGCGAAATCGTCGGCAAGCTCAACGAGGGCGACGTGGTCGAGGGCGTGGTCAAGAACATCACCGATTACGGCGCGTTCGTGGATCTGGGCGGTGTCGACGGCCTGCTGCACGTCACCGACATGGCCTGGCGCCGCGTCAACCACCCGACCGAGATCCTCTCCATCGGCCAGACGGTGCAGGTGCAGGTGGTCAAGGTCAACAAGGACACCCAGCGCATCAGCCTCGGCATGAAGCAGCTGCAGGCCGACCCGTGGGAGCAGGTGACCGAGAAGTACATGCTTGGCTCCAAGCACAAGGGCCGCGTCACGAACATCACCGACTACGGCGCGTTCGTGGAGCTGGAACCCGGCGTCGAGGGCCTCGTCCACGTCTCCGAGATGAGCTGGACCAAGAAGAACGTCCATCCGGGCAAGATCGTCTCCACCTCCCAGGAAGTGGAAGTCATGGTCCTCGACGTGGATGCCACCAAGCGCCGCATCTCGCTGGGCCTCAAGCAGTGCCTCGACAACCCGTGGGATGCGTTCGTCCTGAACCACCCGCGCGGCTCCGAGGTCGAGGGCGAGGTGAAGAACATCACCGAGTTCGGCCTGTTCATCGGTCTCGACGACGACATCGACGGCATGGTGCACCTGTCGGACCTCGACTGGAACCGCCAGGGCGACGATGCGGTGCAGGACTACAAGAAGGGCGATCTCGTCCGCGCGATCGTCCTCGACGTGGACGTCGACAAGGAGCGCATCTCGCTCGGCGTCAAGCAGCTCGGCTCCGATCCGTTCGTGGACGCGACGGACGGGATCAAGCGCGGCTCCGTCGTGAAGGGCGAGGTGACCGAGATCAACGACGGCGGCGTCGAGGTGATGGTCGCAGGCGACCAGAAGGCCTTCATCCGCCGCTCCGACCTGTCGCGCGACCGCGACGAGCAGCGCCCCGAGCGCTTCAAGGTCGGCGAGGAGGTCGAGGCCCGCGTTACGAGCATCGACTCCAAGACCCGCCGCATCAGCCTGTCGATCAAGGCGCTGGAGATGGCGGAAGAGAAGGAGGCCGTGCAGCAGTACGGCTCCTCCGATGCCGGCGCGTCGCTGGGGGATATCCTCGGCGCGGCGCTCAAGCAGCGCGAGGGCGACGACAGCTAGATCGTCCCCGACGGGACACGAGCGAAGGGCCGCCCTCGGGCGGCCCTTTTTCGTGCGTCGATGCTGCGGGGAACCGCGCGGGCGCGTCAGCCGAACAGGTCGGGCACGTCGTCCTTCGCCTGGCGCGGGGCGGCGAGGCCCAGATGCGCCCAGGCCTTGCGGCCCAGCATCCGTCCGCGCGGGGTGCGGGCGAGAAACCCCTGCTGGAGGAGATACGGCTCGATCACGTCCTCGATGGCATCGCGGGATTCGGACAGGGCGGCGGCGATGGTCTCGACGCCGACCGGCCCGCCGCCGTAGTTCTCGGCGATGCACATCAGGTAGCGCCGGTCGAGCTGGTCCAGGCCCGCCGAATCGACTTCGAGCCGCTGCAAGGCCCGGTCCGCCTGCTCCCGCGTGATCCTCCCGTCGCTCTCGACGATGGCGAAGTCGCGGACCCGGCGCAGCAGGCGGCCCGCGATGCGCGGCGTCCCGCGCGAGCGGCGCGCGATCTCGGTCGCCCCGTCCGGCGTGATGGACACCTCCAGCAGCCGCGCGCCCCGGGTGACGATGGTGGTCAGCTCCTCCACCGTGTAGAAATTGAGCCGGATCGGGATGCCGAAGCGGTCGCGGAGCGGCGTGGTCAGCAGGCCGAGCCGGGTCGTCGCGCCGACGAGGGTGAAGGGTTGCAGGTCGATGCGCACCGTGCGCGCGGCGGGGCCTTCGCCGATGACCAGGTCCAGCTCGAAATCCTCCAGCGCCGGGTAGAGGATCTCCTCCACCGCCGGGTTGAGCCGGTGGATCTCGTCGATGAACAGGACGTCGCGCGCGTCGAGATTGGTCAGCACGGCGGCGAGATCCCCGGCGCGGGCGATGACCGGGCCGGATGTCATGCGGAAGTTCACGCCCAGTTCGCGACTGACGATCTGCGCCAGCGTCGTCTTGCCGAGGCCCGGCGGGCCGTGCAGCAGCACATGGTCCATCGCCTCGCCCCGCGTCCGCGCCGCCTCCACGAAGACGCGCAGGTTGGCGCGGGCGGCCTGCTGGCCGATGAACTCGTCCAGCGATTGCGGGCGCAGCGCCTTGTCGGGGCCGTCGGTCTCCTGCGGCTCGGGGGCGAGGATGCGGGTCTCGTCGTCCATGCGCTATCCTTTCGGTGCCAGCGCGCGCAGGGCCGCCTTGATAAGCGCGCCCGCCTCCGCATCGGGCGCCTCGACGGCGGCGCGGGCCACGGCGTCGGCGGCCTCGGCGGGCTGATAGCCGAGATTGGCCAGCGCCGACAGTGCATCCGCCGTGGCGACGGACCCCGCGACCGGCGCGTCCATCACGGCGACGGGCGCGGCCTCGCCTTCCGGGTCCGCCTCACCGTCGGGCAGCGCCCTAGGCGCGGCGCTCGCCATCATCGCGGGGGCCTTGGTCTTCAGCTCGTTGACGATCCGCGTGGCCAGCTTCGGCCCCACGCCGGGCGCGCGGCGGACGGAGGCCGCGTCGCCGAGCGCGATGGCCTGGGCGATGCCGCTCGGGCCCAGCGTGCCGAGGATGCCGAGCGAGACCTTCGCGCCGACCCCCTGCACGGTGGTCAGCAGCCGGTGCCATTCGCGGTCGAGCAGGGTCGGGAAGCCGAAGAGCTGGAGCAGGTCCTCGCGGACCAGGAGGTCGGTGTAGAGCGCCACCGGCCCGCGCGTCCCGGCCAGCGCGCCGAGCGTGCGGGTCGAGCAGTAGACGATGTAGCCGACCCCGCGCACGTCGAGCAGCACGTGGTCCTCGCCCGAATGCACGACCTCCCCCACCAGCCGCCCGATCATGCGGCCCCCGCTCCGGCGAGGCGGGCAACGGCGGGGGCGCGATGGGCGTGGCAGATGGCGATGGCGAGCGCGTCGGTCGAATCGGGGCCGGTCAGCGTCACGCCCGGCAACAGCAGGCGCACCATGTGCGCCACCTGATCCTTGTCGGCATGGCCCACCCCCACCACCGCCTTCTTGACGGCGTTCGGCGCGTATTCCGATACCGGCAGCCCGGCCTCCGCAGGCACCAGCAGCGCGATCGCCCGCGCATGGGCGAGCTTGAGCGTGCCGACGGCGTCCTTGTTCACGAAGGTATGCTCGACCGCCGCCACGTCGGGCCGACCACGCTCGACAACGTCGAAGAGCGCCCGGCGCAGGGCGACGAGCCGCGTCGCCAGATCCTCGCCCTTCGCCTGCACGACCCCGTGCGCGACGTGGCGCAGCTTCGACCCGGCCAGGTCGACGATGCCCCATCCGGTATTCCGCAGGCCGGGGTCGATCCCGATGACGCGTAAGCTCTTGTTCATCCCCCTGCGCTAGCACGAAGCGTGAACGAATGCCATGGAAAAGCGAGAGCGGGTTTGACGGGGGCGGCGTGGACAGCGTATCGCAGGACCATGATGCCCTTCTGGATCACGGCCCTGATCGTCCCCGCCCTGGCGACCTTCGCCGGCCCGTGGATCGGTGCGCAGCTCGGGTACGGTGCGGGGGTTCCGTTCGGCGATCCGGGCCTCCTGACGGTGCGGACCGCGCTCGCCGCCGCGCCCCTGCTGGCGCTGGCGCTCTTCGCGGCGACCGAGCGGGCGGACCGGGTCGCGGCGCGGGCGAGCCTGCCCTTCGGCGCGGTGGCGACCCTGCTGGTCTGGGGATGGTATCACCTCGGGTCGCCCGGAGCGCCGCCCCTGGCCGCCGGGCTGATCCTCATGGCCAGCCCGGCGCTCATCGGCCTCGGGATCACGCTGCTCTACATCCGGAAGGCGCGGTAGCGCCCTGCCCTACCGACCCAACGTCGCCACGTATTCGGCCAGCCACGGAAGATCGAGGCCGAGCTGATAGGCCTTGGCCAGATCGCCCCGCGCTTCCGCCTGACGCCCACCATCGTAGAGGAGACGGCCGCGCAGGTAGAAGGCCTGCGCATCCGCCGGATCGAGCTGCACAGCCTGGGTCAGGTCCTGATAGGCCCCGTTCATGTCGCCGAGCGCATGCTTGGCCCGGGCGCGGCGGACGAAGGCATCCACGTCCTCCGGCGCGAGCGAGACCACGCGGTCGAAGGCCGCGACGGCCGCGCGGTTGTCTTCGAGGCGCGCATGGGCGACGCCGAGGTTGAACCACGCGTTCGCGTCCTGCGGATCGAGGCGGATGGCCTGGTCGTAGGACTGGGCCGCCTCGCGGAAGCGGGAAAGCTGGAACAGCGCCGCGCCCTTGCCGATGTAGGACTGGATATCGCGCGGCTCCAGCGACAGCGCGCGGTCGTAGTCGGCGACCGCCTGGGTGGCATTGCCCATGCGCAGATGCGCGTTGGCGCGGTTCGCGTAGATCTCGGGAATGCGCGGGTCGCGCGCCTCGGCGAGGCCGTAGTCGCGAATCGCGAGGGTGTACTGCTCGCGGTCGAAGAAGCTGGTGCCCCGGTTGAGGAACGCGCGGGCCTCGCGGGCGGGACTGAGCTTGCCGCTCTTGATCGCGGCGGTGCAATGGACGATCAGGTCGCCGATGGTGGCGTCACCGGCCTGGCACTGCTCGATATGGTTCGCCACCTGCGCCGAGGCGGTGCCGGAGATGCAGGCGATGACCGCCGCCGAAATCCATGTCTTCATAACGCGTCCGTTCCCGTCGAATGTCGGGGCGTATCCCCGCTTCGTTCTTCTTTACCATGCCCGTGGCGGAATTGCGACAGCCGCCGACCGTCCGAAAACGTCCGCGCGACGGAATTAGTCCGCACACTGTATTCGCAGGCGTGCTAGGGTCGGGCGGCGTCAGGACCGAGTTCGGAGGCGAGAGACCCATGCTGAACCGCGCGCTGCGCTGCGCCATCGTGGACGACGATGCGGCGGATACCCTGCTCCTCAGGACCTTCCTGCGGAAGGTGACCGGCGACGCCTGGACCTACGCGGAATACGCCGATTACGAGAGCGCCGCCGCGGCGCTGGAGACCGGGGGCTTCGACATCGCCTTCGTCGACCTGAACATCAGCGGCAAGGATGGGCTGGATCTCATCCGCGACGCGGTGGCGCGCGGGGCGTCCTATCCCACCGTGGTGGTCAGCGCCCTGTCGGACGACGATCTTCAGGACGCGGCGATCGGGGCGGGGGCCTACGACTTCCTGCCCAAGGACGACATGGACGAGAAGACCGTCAAGCGCATGCTCCGCCACGTGTTCTCCGCCTTCCGGAAGACCGAGGAGCTGCGCCGGATGGCGAATCAGGCGCTGCATGGCAGCGCCATCAAGAGCGCGTTCCTCGCCTGCATGAGCCACGACCTGCGCACGCCCCTCAACGCCATCATCGGCTTTTCGGACGTGCTGTTCACCGCCGCCACCGGGCCGCGGTCGCAGGAACGGACGCAGGAATACGCCCGCATCATCAGCGAGAGCGCCGGGCATCTGCTGGAACTGATCGACGGCCTGCTCGACCTGGCGAAGATCGAGCAGGAGAAGTACACGCTCCATTGCAAATGGGTCCCGCTGGAGGATTTCCTCCTCGGACAGGTGCGTTTCCTGACGCCCATCGCCGGAGAGAGGGACGTCACGCTCGATCTGCGCACCGAGGATGGCGGGTCGTATCTCCACTGCGACGAGCGCGCCCTGCGGCAGATCTTCACGAACCTCCTGTCCAATGCCGTGAAGTTCAGCGACCCCGGATCGAGCGTGGTGGTCACGACCGCGCTGCGGGACGGGAACCTCCATCTCGGGGTGGCCGATTCGGGGGCCGGCATGACGACCGCCGAGACGCGCATGGCGGTGATGCCCTTCGGACAGGTGACCGAAAATCCCGAGATCGCGCGGGAGGGGACCGGGCTGGGGCTGGCCATCGTGAAGGGCCTTGTCGAGGCGCATCAGGGCGAGCTGCTCATCCACAGCCGCAAGGGCGTCGGCACCCGCGTCTCGGTCGTCTTTCCCGCCGTACGGGTCTCGGAGCAGGGCGGCGCGGCGGCGCGCCCGGTCAGGACGTCGGCAGCCTGACGACGAAGGTCGAGCCGTCCGGTCCGGAGCGTTCCAGCTCCAGCGCGCCGCCATGCACCTCCGCGATACGGCGGCACAGGGCGAGCCCCATGCCGGTCGAATCCCGCACCCCCTCCCCGCGGACGAAGGGCAGGAAGATCTCGGACCGCTTGCCCTCGGGGACGCCGTTGCCGTTATCCGCGACCCGTATCCGCGCCATGCCGTCCCCCGCATCCTCGCCCTCGATATGGATGCGAGGCTCGCGGTCGGGATGCGCGTGGACGACGGCGTTCTCCAGCAGGTTGCGGAACAGGATCTCCAGTTGCGCGGGATCGCCCGACACGCCCGGCAGCGACCCGACCTCGATCCGCGCGGCCCCGGCGGCATCGCCCAGGCCATCGCGAACGCCCGCGATCAGGCGCGCCAGATCGACCGGCGCGGGGTCGATCTCGATGCGTTCGAGGCGCACCAGCTCGATCACCGCCCCGATGGTGCGGCGCATCCGATCCGTCTCGTCGACCACCGTGTCGAGGAACGTCATTGCCTCGGCGGGGAGCGCCTCCGAATGGTCCGATTTCAGCAGCGCGGAGAACTTCGCCACCCGGCGCAGCGGGCTGGTCAGCTCGTGGGTCGCGGCGGCGGCGAAGACCTCCAGCATCCGGTTCGAGCGCGACAGCTCCTCGGTGCGCCGGCGCAGGGCCACCTCGGTCCCGCGCGACGCGGTGCGGTCGCGCAGGAAGACGATGACGGGGGCGGGGTTCATGTCGCGGCGCGCGACCACCTCCAGTTCGATGTCGATGCTGTCGCCGGCCCGGTCTATCAAGAAGGTCCTCGCGACCTCCGGCTGATCCGCCGTCCGCTCCTGCCGCGCGACGATGGCGTCGAGCCGCCGCGCGTCGTATTCGGGCAGGAGGTCGGACAGGGTCTTCTGGCGCAGGTCGAACACGGAATACCCGGTCATCCGCGTCGCGCCGTCGGAGGCGGACGCGATCCGCGCGTGCAGGTCGGGCATGACGAGCACGGCGAGGGAGGAGCGGGCCAGCAGATCCGCCACCCGCGCCTGCTGGCGCGTCCGGTCGTCAAGCTCCGCATAGGCCCTCGTGATGTCGCGCGTGATGACCGCGAAGCCCGCGACCTTCCCGTCCGGCTGGATATCCGGCTCGTAGTCGACATGCAGGATCTCGGGACCGCCATCGGGCGAGACGCCGTGGAGCGTGAACTCGGTCCGCTCGCCGGCCAGCGCGCGGTCGATGTTCGACAGGGCGGCCGCGTGCATGGACTCGGGCAGGATGTCGATGACCCGGCTGCCGATGATGTCCTCGCGGGCGATGTCGAAGGACTGCTCGTAGGCCTCGTTGACGTAGCGGTAGCGCTTCTGATCGTCGACGTAGGAGATGCGCGCGGGCGTGATGCGCAGCACCGTGTCGAGCATCCTTTCCGAATCGCGGACGATATGCTCGGACTGCACGGTATCCTCGACGTCGATCGCGACCGAGGTCCAGCCCGCGTGACGCCCAGCCCCGTCGAAATCGGGGGCGGAGAGGACCGCGACATGGCGGTACGCACCGTCCTTCGCACCGCGCAGGCGCAGGCTGGTGCGCAGGATCGCGTCCTCCTCCGGCACGGCATCCGCCCAGAACGACCGGAGCCGTTCGTGGCCCTCGGGGTGGACGGCGTCGAGCCAGCCGAAGCCGACCGTCGCCTCGTCCCGCTGGCCCGACAGCTCCGTCCAGCCCGGCTCGGCCCCGGCGAAGCTGCCGTCGGGTTGCTGGTGGATCACGTGCGCGCCCGTCATCTCGGCGATGAGGCGCAGGTCGTCGGCCCGCGATTCGGCAGAAATCTGCGCCGCGCGCAGGTCGGAGATCTCGTAGAAGGTCACGACCGCGCCGTCGTCGTCGCCCCAGCGCGCGGCCAGCGGGATGACGCGCACCTGCCACCAGTCGCCGTCCCTGTCCACCGCCTCGACGATCTGGATACGCCGCTCCTTCAGCGCCTTGCGGATGAGCGGGACGAAATCGACGTTGACGAGGCGGTGCGTGATATCGGCCACCGATCGCCCGATGTCGATGGGCGCGACGTTGAGCACCCGCGCCGTCGCGTCGGTGAACCGGCGCATCCGCAGATCCTCGTCCACGAAGATGACGCCGATGGCCGTGGAGGCGATCAGGTTGTCGATATCGCGGGTGACGTCCTCAAGCTCGTCGTTCTTCTTCTGGTACTCCGCGTTGACGGTGTAGAGTTCCTCGTTGACGGATTGCAGCTCCTCGTTCGTGGACTGCAGTTCCTCGTTCGAGGCCATCAGCTCCTCGTTGGTCGACTGAAGCTCCTCGTTCGAGGTCTCCACCTCCTCGATGGTCGCCTGCAGGTTCTCGCGGGTGACCTGAAGCTCGCGTTCGAGGCTGCTGATGCGCTCGCTTTCGAGGCCGGACGCGTCGAAGAGCATGGGAGCGTCGGCGGACAGGACCGTGGCGACAGGGGCCGGGGTCTCCTCCCGCTCCAGCCCGATGAAGAAGTACCGCGCCTCGGGCGAGATCGCGGTCGGAAGGGGTACGATCCTGAGGGTCAGCTCCTCCGTCCCGTCGTCGAAGGGGCCCTGAAGGCGCGGGAAGACGATCTCGCGCGATTCGGATGCCGCGCGGTCGAGGGCGGCGGCGAGGGGTACGCGCAGGGCGGCCGGGGCCATCTTCACGATATCCGTATCCATCACGCCCTTGGGCGCGCGCAGGAACGCGTCGGCATCGCCGAACAGGTGCAGCACCTCGCGGTTTCCGGTGACCAGCGCGCCCTGGGGGATGAAGGTCTCGATGAGGGCGGCATAGGCGGGGCCGAGCCGGGTCTTGCCGGCCATGACGGGAACGGAGCCGACGCCCACGCCCCGCCGCTCGCCCTTCGATCCCTCGATCGCGGCGAGGCGCGCGCCGAGGGACAGCCGGATCGCCGTCGAGGCCCCGATCTTGCGGAAGACGCGCCAGGGCTGGCTGATCGTCTCGAAATCCTCCTTCATGTCGCCGAGGCTCTCGCTGCGGCCGAGGAAGAGGATTCCCTGCTCCTTCAACCCGAAGTTCAGGAGGGAGAGCACCTTCGCCTGCGCCTCCGGCTCGAAGTAGATCAGGAGGTTCCGGCAGGAGACGAAATCGAGCCGCGTGAAGGGCGGATCGCGCAGGATGTTGTGCTCGGCGAAGACCATCCAGCGCCGGATCGGCTGGATGATCCGGTATTCGCCCTCCGGCATCGGCTCGAAGCAGCCCTCCCGGATATCCTCCGGCAGCGCCTCGATATCGCGCGCGGCGAAGATCCCCGCCCCGGCCCGGTGGACCGACGCCTCGCGCAGGTCGGTCGCGTAGATCTGCGGGTCGATCCGCACCCCCTGACGCAGGCTCTCGCGGTAGAGCAGGATCGCGAGGCTGTAGGCTTCCTGCCCCGACGAGCAGGCGGCGATCCACAGGCGGATGGGGTTGGCGGGACTGCTGTTGCGGACCAGATCGGGGACGACGTTCCTTTCGAGGAACTCGAAGGCCTCCCGGTCGCGGAAGAACTCCGTGACGGTGATGAGCATGTCGTCGGCCAGGACGGACAATTCGCGGCGATCGGTCTCAAGCTGCGCCATGTAGGCTTCGAGCGTGTCGTGGCGGTTGGCCGTCATGCGGCGGCGGACGCGGCGGTAGACCGTCTTCAGCTTGTAGAGCGAGAAATCGACCGCCGAGACGCCGTAGATGAGGTGCAGGATGCGGCTCAGGGTCTCGGCGCGCTGATCGAGCGGGACCTCGTCGGCGTTCTCGTCATCCGTGCCCGCGTTCGCGCCCGGCTCCACCCCGCCCGCGCGCCCGGCAATGATCGCGCCGATCTTCTCGGGCCGGGCGACCCGGGCGGTGACGCAGCGGATGATGGCGGCGCGGGGCATGCTGTCGAAGCGGGCCGTGTCCGGGTCCTGCACGATGGTCAGCCCCCCGGCGGCGCGCACCTCCTCGGCCCCCTTGGCCCCGTCGCTGCCGGAGCCGGAGAGGATGACGGCGATAGAATGCGGCCCGTACTCCCGGGCGAGGGAGGACAGGAACACGTTGATCGGCATGGTCTGGGCGGTGCTGCGGTCGCTCAGGTACAGCCGGTCGCCCATCACGATCATCTCGGTGTTGGGCGGGATGACGTAGACGGCGTCGGCCTCCAGGCGCACCCCGTCCTCGACCACGCGCACCGGCATCTCCGTATGGCGCGTGAGCAGCTCGTCGAGCAGGCTCTTGAAATCGGGCGACAGGTGCGTGACGACGACGTAGGCCGTGCGCCCGTCGGCCCGCGTGCCCTGCAGCAGCCTTTCGAGGGCTTCCAGCCCTCCCGCCGAGGCCCCGACGCCGACAACCGTTCGCGCTTGAGTCATCGCTTCCGTTTCCGAGAAACCCCGCCTGACGCAAGCGTTAGCATCTGTGGGCGGATTGTCAAAGCGGGAGCGGTCGGTACCGGACGCGGGGGCGGGGCGAACCCTAG
>JAHDDY010000273.1 GCA_020629115.1 Paracoccaceae bacterium
ATGGTTTCCAGCTGCGCCTCGGAGAGATGTCCCTCCTCGATCAACCGGGCGGGCAAGCGCAAGTCATCACTGCCCGTGTTTGAGGGCATGGGCGGGGCAACCGAGGCCATGGCGATGCTTTCGACGAGCGGGGTGGGATGTTCCTGCGCACCCGCGATCTCGATCCGCTGCGGACGGTAGCGTGCATAGATATCCGAGATTGGCGTGTTGTCGCGCGGGGTCTGAAGGCTCGTGAAGCTGAGCGTGCGGACGGCATTGGCCCGGGGTTTGGAGGCGGCGACAGGCGCAGCGGCGGCCTTTCGCGGGGCAGATGATGGAACTGTCGGCCGAGCATGAGGGATCGCCGCTGCCTGTTGTACGGGGCGCATCTCGGTCCGGGCTGCGGCCACGACTTGGACAAAAGGTAGGGCTTCATCCAAGTCCCGGACACCGGCGCGGATCATCTCGCCTTCCTCCTGTACCTTGTCGAAGACCATCAGCTGGGTTTCGACAGAAGTGCCGAGCTTGCGATAGACCTGTCCCGGCATCGTCAGCGCCAATCGCGGCGTCAGGAGACCGCAGGCGCGGGACCAATGCGCGGCATCGCGTTCGGGCGTGAACCCCGGCGGCATGATCGCCACCAGCCGCCCGCCGGGTGCCAGGCGCTTTGCAGCCGCGATGAGATGTTTGGCGGCGATGTGCTTGTCGCGGGAGCGATCGACCGAGGAGGCGAAGGGCGGGTTCATCACCACGACGTCGGGTAGAACCGGCGTCTGCAGCAGATCGTCGATATGCTCACCGTCATGGCCCGTCACATCGCCGCCAAAGACCGCGCGCAAAAGGCTCTGGCGAAAGGGATCGATTTCATTGAGCACAAGGGTGGCACCGGCCCGGGCGGCGAAAGCGGCCAAGGCGCCGATGCCCGCCGAGGGCTCCAGAACGGTCTCGCTCTTGCGGACCGCAGCCGCCCGCACGGCCAAGGCGGAAAATGTCAGTGGCGTGGAAAACTGCTGCAGCCGGATCTGCTGCTCTGACCGGCGGGTTTCCGTCAGGAGACGTGACGCAAGGAGTTTTGCGGCGGAGTAATCATCCTCACTTTTGTCGCCACGTAGCAGCGCCTGCACAGCCGCGGCCTGCATCAGGTCATATGCCATGCGCCAGCCCCAGGCACCGCCGGCGTCGCTGCCATGAAACGTCTCGCGCATGATGCGCGCGAGCGCTGAGCTGCGCAGGGGTTGGTGGTAGACCTCCGCGCCGATTTGCGCCAGCGCAGAGGTGAGATCAGCGTCGGAGATTGAGAGAGCCGGGTTTGCCAGTTTGGGTTTGGACATGGGGATTTTCCTTTGGATCAGGGTCTGAGTTCCAAAGGACAA
>JAHDDY010000274.1 GCA_020629115.1 Paracoccaceae bacterium
ATCCCCGCCAGCACCGTCTCCGTCATCGGCAGGCCGTTCGCGCTGCGCTCGGCGCGGAGCATCCGCTCCTTGTCGCCGGGGATCAGCACGCGCTCGACCCCCGCCGCCGGGGGGGCGGACTGGACGAAGGCGATGTAGTCGGCCACCTCGCGCCCGAAGCCGCCCCGGTCGTCGAAGGTGGCCGGGTCGAGGATGATGGACAGGAGGCCGTTGCCGAAGCGCTGCTCGCCCTCCCGGTTCGCCCCGTTCCCGGTCAGCGCCCCGGCCAGCAGCTCGCAGGCGAGCGCCAGCCCCGATCCCTTGTGCCCGCCCATCGCGCGCAAGGCTCCCGGTCCGTCCAGCGGGTTGGGGTTCGCGCTGTCGAGGCTGTCGCCATACAGCACGCGCGGGTCGCCGGTGGGGTGCCCGTCCGGGCCGATCAGCGCGTCGTCCGGCAGCGGCTTGCCCCCCGTCCCCGCCACCAGCGCCTTGCCCTCGGCCACCAGCGAGGTGGCGAAATCGAGGATGAAGTCGTCGCCGCCGGGGTTGGGGATGCCCACCGCCACCGGGTCCGTCCCGATGGCCCGCCGCGCCGTGCCGAAGGGCGCGACCAGCAGCGAGCCGTTCACGTTGCAGAACTGGATCGAGACCATCCCGGCGGCGCAGGCCTGCTCGGCATAGGTGCCGATCCGCCCGACATGCCCCGCCCGGCGCAGGGCGACGAGGCCTATGCCGCCCTCGCGCGCCTTGCCGATGCCCCGCTCCGTCGCCTCCCGCGCCAGCCACTGCCCCATCCCGTCATTGCCGTCGAGCTGCACGAGCGGCCCGCTGTCGAGGATGGTGGTCGGGCGGGTATCGGGATTGATGACCCCCTCGCCGATCCACAGGTGATAGCGCATGGTGCGGATGACGCCGTGGCTGTCATGCCCCGACAGCGACGCCATCACCAGATGATCCGCCACCGTATGCGCCTCGTCCGCCGTGCAGCCGTCGGCCAGCAGGATGCGCTCGATGGTGCGGGACAGGGCGGTCGGGTCGATGCGGTGCTCGGTCATGGGGCGGGCTTCTTTCGGACGGTTGCGGAAATTCGATTATGATCGAGCCGAACGGCGGGGAAAGGGGAAAAGCGCGATGAGCTTCCTGAAGTGGAATATCCATACGGTCGACGGCGCGACGCTCGGCCTTCGCTGCGAGGACGGCGCGCTCGTCCTGCCGGACTACCCGTTCCCCACCCGGGCCACGCGCCGCCTCGACCCCTCGACGATCGCGGAGGGCGAGTTCTGGTGGTGGATCGCCGCGCGGAGAAGGCATTCCGGGCGTGGTGCGGGCGGCACGGCGTGCCCGTCGTCGAGCGGTACGA
>JAHDDY010000017.1:0-1350 GCA_020629115.1 Paracoccaceae bacterium
GTATGCATGGTGTCGCCCCGGCGACGCCGGGTGATGCGCGGAGGCCACGGTCCTGTCCTCGACCCGTCGACGACGGTGGAGGCGGCCGCGGGTCGCGCCGACGGGGCGCGGGGCCACGACCTCGCTCCCCCGATGCGCCGCCCGTGGCCCCCGACACCCCCTCGCGGCGGTTCCGGGGCGG
Organism: Paracoccaceae bacterium; assembly: GCA_020629115.1. Classification (GTDB taxonomy): domain Bacteria; phylum Pseudomonadota; class Alphaproteobacteria; order Rhodobacterales; family Rhodobacteraceae; genus JAHDDY01. The sequence continues at coordinate 182 of JAHDDY010000017.1, forward strand.
GATCGACCGCCCGGTGCCGGGGGTCCCTTTCCCCTTCCTCCCTTTTCAACCCCTCAACCACAGGAGAGGCCTATGACCATCCTTCGTACGCTTATCGACGCCCTCCTGGGCGTCACCCGCGTCGTCGTCAACGAGGGCGAGCGTGTGCTGGTTTCGATGAACGGGCGCTACAAGGGCCTGTACGGTCCCGGCGAGCATGTGTTCCTGACCCGCAATCGCCGGTTCGACGCCGCAAGCTTCGAGATCGCGGGCGGGACCGCCGCCGATCCGGCCATCCTCTCGCTCCTGCGCGAGCACTCCGAGCTGGCAGAAGGCGCGCTCATGGAAGTGCGCACCGGCGCGGGCGAGACCGCCGCGATCTTCCGGGACGGGATGCTGTTCGGGCTGATGAAGCCCGAGAAGCGCTCGATCCTGTGGGTCGAGGCGGGGCCGTGGACGGTCGAGCGCTTCGACGCGCTGGGTGATCTGCGCGTGCCGCAGGCGCTGGCGCGGCGCATCGTGAAGCCGACCGCCCTCGACCCCGTCAAGCGGGTGGAAGTGGCGCACGAGCAGGTCGGGGTGCTCTTCGTGGACGGGGTGCAGACCGGCACCCTCGCCCCCGGCGCGCACGTCTTCTGGTCCGTCGGCCCGAAGGTGGAGGCGACGCTGATCGACACCCGGCGCATGGCGCTGGAGATCGCGCAGCAGGAGCTTCTGACCAAGGACCGCGTGACCATCCGCGTGAACCTGTCCGTCGTCTACCGCGTCGCCGACCCCGTGGCCGCCGTGACGGGGGCGCGGGACTTCATGGAGACGCTCTACCGCGAGGCCCAGTTCGCCTTGCGCCGCACGCTCGGGACGATGACCCTCGACCGCATCCTGGCCGAGAAGGTCGACATCGACCCGGCCCCGGTGCGCGAGACCATGGCGCCCCTGGGCGTCGAGGTGTCCGAACTGGCCATGAAGGACGTGATCCTGCCCGGCGAGATGCGCGCGATCCTGAACCAGGTCGTCGCCGCCGAGAAGGAGGCCGAGGCCAACGTCATCCGCCGCCGCGAGGAGACGAACGCGACCCGTTCGCTGCTCAACACGGCGAAGGTGATGGCCGAGAACCCGGTGATGCTGCGCCTCAAGGAACTGGAGGCGTTGCAGGAACTGGCCGGGAAGGTCGAGCGTCTGACGGTCCATAA
>JAHDDY010000017.1:1450-7263 GCA_020629115.1 Paracoccaceae bacterium
CCCGTCCCCGCGAGGGGGCGGGCCTCCGCGCGTGCGAAATCCGTTTGAGCCGTGCCCCCGTTCGGCGCTAGAAGCGAGTCGCAACCAACGCTTTCGGGGGAGCGCGCCATGAGCCGCATCGTCTACGTCAACGGGGAGTACCTGCCCGAGCAGGATGCGAAGATTTCCGTCTTCGACCGGGGGTTCCTCTTCGCGGACGGCGTCTACGAGGTCTCCGCCGTGATGGGGGGGAAGATGGTCGATAATGCGGCGCATCTGAAGCGCCTCGACCGCTCGCTTTCCGAACTGAAGATGGGCTGCCCCGTGCCCCTGGACGACATTCCCGCCATCCAGCGCCGTCTGCTGGACGAGAACGGCGTGGAGGAGGGGATGATCTACCTTCAGGTCAGCCGCGGCGCCGCCGACCGGGACTTCAACTTCCCGGCGGAGGAGAAGCCCAGCCTCGTGATGTTCACCCAGGCCAGGACCGTGGCCGAGAATCCGAAGGCCGATGCGGGCATCAGCGTCGTCTCGCAGCCCGATATCCGCTGGGCGCGGCGCGATATCAAGACGGTGCAGCTTCTGGCGCAATCGCTGGTCAAGGAGGCGGCGAAGGCCGCCGGGGCGGACGATGCGTGGATGGTCGAGGACGGCTACGTCACCGAAGGCTCGTCGAACAACGCCTTCATCGTCACCGCCGACGGTGCTCTCGTCACCCGCCAGCTCGGCACCGACATCCTCCACGGCATCACCCGCCGCGCTGTGCTGGAGATCGCGGAGGAGGAGGGGCTGAGCGTCGAGGAGCGGCCCTTCACCATCAAGGAGGCGCAGGGCGCGGCGGAAGCCTTCTCCACCAGCGCCTCGGCCTTCGTCATGCCGGTGGTCCGCATCGACGGCAAGGCCGTCTCGCAGGGCGTACCCGGCCCGGTCACCCGCAAGCTGCGCGCGCGGTACATCGACATCGCCCGCCGCACGGCGGCCTGACGGGGCCGGCCCGATGGATCCGGTCGCCCGGCAGTACGAGACCTACCCCTACCCCGCGCGCGACCCCGCCGACGAGGCGACGCGTCTGATTACCGGCTCGCCGAGCCACCCGGTCGAGATCGACCACATGCTGCATGGCGGACGGCGCGACTGGTCGCGGCCCTTCCGCGCGCTGGTCGCGGGGGGCGGCACGGGGGACGGGCTGATCATGCTCGCACAGCTCCTCGCCGATGCCGGGGTCGAGGCGGAGATCGTCTATCTCGACATGTCCGGGGCCAGCCGCCGCATCGCCGAGGCGCGGGCGGCGGCGCGGGGGCTGACGGCCATCGACTTCCGCACCGGTGACCTGCTGCGCGCGCCCGACTACGGGGCATTCGACTACATCGACTGCTGCGGCGTGCTGCATCACCTGCCCGACCCCGATGCCGGGTTCGCCGCCCTGCGCGCGGCGCTGGCCGAAGGAGGCGGCATCGGGGCGATGGTCTACGCGCCCTACGGGCGGGCGGGGGTATACGAGATGCAGGACGCCCTGCGCGCCCTCGTCGCGGACGATTCGCCGGAGAGGCAGGTCGCCCACGCGAAGGCGCTGTTCAAGGGCCTGCCCCCGACCAACGGGTTCCGCCGCAATCCCTTCCTCCACGATCACCGCGCCGGGGGCGACGCGGGATTGTACGATCTGCTGCTGCACGGGCGGGACAAACCCTACGACGTGGGCGCACTGTTCGAGGCGCTCGACCGGGCCGACCTGGATCTCGTCTCGTTCGCCGTGCCGGGGCGCTACGATCCCGGCGCGATGATCGCCGACCCGGCCCTGCGCGCGCGGGCGGATGCCCTGCCGTATCGCGACCGGGCCGCGCTGGGCGAGCGTCTGGCCGGGAACATCAAGGCGCATGCCTTCTATGCGGCGGCAAAGGGGGCGGTGCCCGATGCCGCCCGGCCCGAACCCGCCGCCGTCCCCGTTCTGATCGGGGTGGAGGCGGAAGCGCTGGCCCGGAGCGTGCGCAAGAACGGCGTCGTCCGGGGCGCGTTCGACGGGTTCGCCCTCCAGCGTGCCATCCCGCGCAAGGCCGCCGATATCCTCGCGCTGATCGACGGACGCCGCGATCTGGGGGAGATACGGGCGGCGCTCGGCTGGTCCGCCGACCGCTTCGATGCGCAGTTCGCCAGGCTGCACGCGCCGCTGACCGCATTCGGCCTGCTGCGGTTCAGCCGTCTGTTGCGGTCCGGGTCGTCACGGTAATCCGCCCCTCCAGCATCCGGTGGACGGGGCAGCGGTCGGCGATCTCGATCAGGCGCGCGCTCTGTGCCGCGTCGAGACCCTCGCCCAGATGGACGACGCGGTGGAAGGTGGAGCTGTGACGGTCCGCCTGCTCCCATGTCACGTCCACGCTGGCCGCGCCGATCTCCCAGCCCTTGCGGTTCGCGTACATCCGCATCGTCATCGTCGTGCAGGCGCCCAGCCCCGCGCCGATCAGCTCGAACGGCGTCGGCCCGCGATCCGTGCCGCCGACCCTGACCGGCTCGTCCGCGTGGAAGCGCCGACCGCGCGGGGCGTCGATGGCGGTGAAGAAGCCGCCCGTATCCAGCTCCCGCGCGCGGATGCCCGTATCCGGCGAGGCGGGGGGCGGGCGATTGGGCAGGTAGCGGCTGGCCCAGGTCGCGATGGTGTCGGCGGCGTATTGCGCGTCCTCCGGGCGGGTCAGCAGGTGGTCGGCATCGTCCAGGCTGACGAAGCTCTTGGGATGCTTCGCCGCGACGAACAGGCGGGTCGCGTTGTCGACGCCGACCGTCGCGTCGCGCGGGGCATGCATGACGAGGAACGCCTTGCCCAGCGCCGCGAGCCGGTCGTCCAGCGTCTGCGCGGCCACGTCGTCGAGGAAGGCCTTGCGGATGGTGAAGGGGCGCCCGGCGAGGCTGACCTCCGCCTCCCCGTCGCGCTCGATCTGTTCGCGGCGATCCTCGAACTGATGTACCACATGCGCCGGATCGGCGGGCGCGCCGATGGTGGCCACCGCGCGAACCTCCGCGATGCGCCCGGCGGCGGCGATGACGGCGGCCCCGCCCAGCGAATGCCCGACCAGCAGGGCCGGAGCCATGCCCCGCGCGCGCAGGGCGTTCGCGGCGGCGACCAGGTCGTCGGTGTTCGAGCTGAAGGTCTCGTTCGCGAATTCGCCCTCCGAATGCCCCAGCCCCGTGAAATCGAAGCGCAGGACCGCCAGCCCGTTCTCCGCGAGACGCAGGGCGATGCGCTTCGAGGCGATGAAATCCTTCGAGCAGGTGAAGCAATGGGCGAACAGCGCGGTTGCCACCGGCTCGCCGTCGGGCAGGTCGAGCCGCCCGGCCAGGGTCAGGCCGTCATGGCCCTCGAAGGTGAACGTCTCGCTGCGCATGACCGTCTCTTCCGTGAAGTAACTGATAAATTAAAAGAAAAGTCATGCCCGGGCTTGACCCGGGCATCCAGAGTCGCGGAGAAATGGACCCCCGGGTCAAGCCCGGGGGTGACACAACCTTACCGGGGGTGTCCGATAGCATCTAGCCCGCGCGCCGCTCGCGTCAGGTCAGGAAGCGGTGATCGAAGGGGTAGCGGGTCAGGTTCTCGTACCCGTCCTCGGTGATGAGGACCTGATCCTCCAGCTTGATGCCGCACGGCCCGCCAACCTCGCCGTGATAGACCTCGACGCAGAGGGTCATCCCCGGCTCCAGCACCGCATCGTGCATCCCCGCCTCCCAGTCCTGCGGGTAGCGCACGGAGGGGTATTCATCGCACAGGCCGACGCCGTGATACGCGACGCCGTAGCGCTGATGCGCGTATTTCTCGGGCAGGGGCTGAGCGAGGCGGGTCAGGTCGTCGATGCTCAGGCCGGGGCGCAGGAGCGCCATGTTGGTCGTGATGTGGTCGAGCGCGTCGCGGTAGATCTGCTTTTCATAGGGCGTCGGCTCGGCATCGCCGACGATCCAGGTGCGGCTGAGATCGGCGCAGTAGCCGTAGGGACCGATGAGATCGGTGTCGAAGGCGAGGATGTCGCCCTCGGCCATCACGCGCGGCCCGGCCTCCTGGAACCACGGGTTCGTACGCGGGCCGGATGAGAGGATGCGCGTCTCGATCCACTCGCCGCCGCGGATGTGGTTGCCGTGCTGGAGGGCGGCCCAGGCGTCGACCTCCGTGATGCCGGGGCGGACCATCGCCTCCATCTCATGCATCGCGGCCTCGCAGGCGGCGATGGCGCAGCGCATGGCGTTGACCTCGTTCTCGTCCTTGATGACGCGGGCGAACTCCGTCACCTCCTGCCCGTTCGCGATCTCGATACCGAGACGGTCGAGGGCGAGGTGGCCGGCGCGCTCCATCCGGTCGACGGCGAGGCGGCGGTTGGTGCCGGAATGCGCGCGCATCAGGGCATCGACCTCACCCGCGAAACGGGCGGCGTGTTCGTCCACCAGCCCCGCGCTCTCGAAGTAGAAGAAACTCGCCCCGTGGCGCACCTCGCGCACGAGGGGCAGGTGGGCGGTCAGATGCTCGGAGCCGTGGAAATCCCACAGCACGACGTACCCATCCGCCGAGACGAAGCACGCCCGCGCGGGGTTGTGCGTCGTCCAGAGTTGCATGTTGGTCGAATCGGTGATGTAGCGGATGTTGAGCGGGTCGAAGGTGACCAGCCCGGCCAGGTCGCGCGCCTGAAGCTGGCCGACGATGCGGGAGAGGCGGTAGGCGCGCAGGGACGGCATGTCGGGCGGGGCGATCCCCAGCGCGGCCCATTCCTCGAAGGCGCGGTCGGTGGGGCCGATCTCCACGCGGTCGTTGTCGCGCGGGGTGCCGTCGGGCTTGAAGAGGGTGGTCGCCCGGCGGCGGGTGGGGTCGATCTTGCGGTTCGAGCCGATCTGCAGGGTCATGGCGCATCCTTCCTCGCGCCCATCGTGGCGCGGGGAAGAAACCGCTCACATGCCCGTACGCGACGTGCGGAGCGTCGTTTTCGGCCCTCAGAACGGGATTTCGTCGTCCAGGTCGGACGCGTAGCTATCGCGCCCGCCGCCGCCACCCCCGCCGCTCGAATAGCCGCCGCCCCCGCCGCCTTCGGAGTAGCCGCCGCCACCCCCGCCGCCATCCTGCGAATAGCCGCCCCCGCCCCCGCCGCCGCCCTCGTTGCGGCCGTCGAGCATGGTCAGTTCGGAGCGGTAGGGGCGCAGGACGACTTCGGTGGAATACTTGTCCTGCCCGCTCTGATCCTGCCACTTGCGCGTTTCAAGTTGGCCCTCGATGTAGACCTTCGATCCCTTGCGCAGATACTGTTCGGCCACGCGGACCAGCGGTTCCGAGAAGATGGCGACGCGGTGCCATTCCGTGCGGTCCTTGCGCTCGCCCGTGTTCTTGTCCTTCCAGCTTTCGGAGGTGGCAAGCGAGAGGTTGCAGACCTTGCCGCCGTTGCTGAACGAACGGATCTCCGGGTCGCGGCCCAGATTGCCGACCAGGATGACTTTGTTGACGCTACCGGCCATGAGACGTATCCCTCGGATAAAATAGAACTTTAGGCGAACACTATCGCGTGCGCGCGGCCCTGCCAATCACTGAATCGCCCGGCCCGCAAGAAAATATTCACCCTGTCCGGGGCAAGGTGCGGCCCATGGAAGCCGTCGCCGATCCAGGGCGCGGCAGTGGAGAATGCCCCATGCAAATAGATCATTCCGCCTCGTGCGCCGCCCGGGCCGGTGCCGCGCTCGGCCTCGCCGCGCTGCTGTCCGCCTGCGCGCCCAGCATGCCGCCCGACTACGGTCACGGACATGGCCACGATCACGGCCCGGCCGCCGCCATCCCCCATGCGCCGCAGCAGATGGTCCGGCGCGGTCCGCCCCCCGCC
>JAHDDY010000017.1:7363-38503 GCA_020629115.1 Paracoccaceae bacterium
CGCCGCCATCCCCCATGCGCCGCAGCAGATGGTCCGGCGCGGTCCGCCCCCCGCCCCGGTCGCGCGGGTCGCGCCGCCGCCCGTCGCCCGGGCACAGCCGCCTGCCGCCGCTGTGCCGCCCAAGCCGCCGGCTCCGGCCCCGGTCGTGCAGACCGCGCCGCCCGCTCCCGAGGCGGATAGGCCCGCGACGATGATGAAGGTCGCCATCGGCGGCACGGCGTTCCCGATCGACGGCACGGCGGGCACGGTGCCGCCCGGTTCGCGGCTCGTGGTGCGGGTCTACGATGCGGCGGGCGGCGACGTGAACGTGCGCGTCGCGGAGGGGGCCTTCGAGGTCGTGCAGGGCCTGCCCGCGCAGTACAAGGTGCCCACCCCGGCCCGTGCCCTGCGCGTCATGGACCTGCCCGCCGTCGCCGCCCGGGTCGAGGGGCCACGCGGTCGCGTGATCTATCGCAACGAGACGGCGGTCCTGCTGAAATCGGGCGCGGCGGGCGATATTCCGATGACCCGTCAGCGCGCCCATTCGGCGAGCACGTCGGTCGATTCGCGATGGGCGACGCCCGCGATGGAATAGGGCGTTCTTGTCCGACGGAGCGGTTTCGGGCATCCTCGCCCCATGGAACCGCTCCTCAAGACCGATGCGCCCCTGATGACCGTCGAGGATTTCGAGCGCGACTCCCGATCCTGGGAGGGGCGCTGGGAACTGATGAACGGGATGCCGGTGAAGATGCAGGCGGAAAGCCGCCTGCATTCGCGGACCAGCCGCAGGATTTTTCTGCTTCTGGAAAGGCTGCTTGCCGGCCATCGCTGCACCCCCGACGAGCGGGTCGACGTGCTGTGCGGCGAGACGGATATCCGCAATCCCGACGTGCTGATCGACTGCCACCCGGATGCCGCTACCGCCACCGGCTCGCGCGCCTTCGAGCCGGTCGTCGTCTTCGAGGTCGCCGTCACGTCGCAGGCGACGGATCTCGGCGGCAAGCATCGGGTCTATTTCGAGAACCCCCACCTGATGCATTACATCGCCGTCCTGCCGCAGGAGCGGCGGGTCGTGCATTTCGCGCGGGGGGCGGAGCCGGTCCTTCTCGGGCCGGGGGAGGCGCTGAACCTCTCGTCCGGGCCGGGGGTGACGCTGACCGTGGACGACCTGCTCGGTTGACGCCTACTCCGCCGCGACCTTACGCACGCGCTTGCGGGGGGTGGCCTTCTTCTTTGCCGGAGCGACCTTACGCGCGGCGAGCATCCCGACGAGGTAGCGGCCCGTGTAGCTCTCCTTGACCGCCGCCACATCCTCCGGCGTGCCCTCGGCGACGACCATGCCGCCGCCGTCGCCGCCCTCCGGACCGATATCCACGATCCAGTCGGCGGTCTTCACGACGTCGAGGTTGTGTTCGATCACGACGACGGTATTGCCCTGCTCGACCAACTCGTGCAGCACGGCGAGCAGGCGGTTCACGTCCTCGAAGTGCAGGCCCGTCGTCGGCTCGTCCAGGATGTAGAGCGTGCGCCCCGTGGCGCGCTTGGCCAGCTCCTTCGACAGCTTCACGCGCTGGGCCTCGCCCCCCGACAGGGTATTCGCCTGCTGGCCGACCTTGATGTAGCCGAGGCCCACCCGCTCCAGCGTGACCATCTTCTCGCGGATGGAGGGAACGGCCTTGAAGAACTGCGCGGCATCCTCGACCGTCATGTCGAGAACGTCGGCTATCGACTTGTCCTTGTAGCGGATTTCCAGCGTCTCGCGGTTGTAGCGCTTGCCGTGGCAGACGTCGCAGGTGACGTAGACGTCGGGCAGGAAGTGCATCTCGATCTTGATGACCCCGTCGCCCTGGCACGCCTCGCACCGCCCGCCCTTCACGTTGAAGCTGAACCGCCCCGGCTTGTAGCCGCGCGCCTTGGCTTCCGGCAGGCCGGCGAACCAGTCGCGGATGGGGGTGAAGGCGCCCGTATAGGTCGCCGGGTTCGAGCGCGGGGTGCGCCCGATGGGGGACTGGTCGATGTCGATGACCTTGTCGAGATATTCCAGCCCCTCGATCCGCTCGAAGGGGGCGGGATTCGTGCGCGCGCCGTTGAGCGAGCGGGCGGCGGCCTTGTAGAGCGTCTCGATGGTCAGCGTGGACTTGCCCCCGCCCGAGACGCCGGTGATGCAGGTGAGCGTGCCGATGGGGATGGAGGCGGTGACGCCGCGCAGGTTGTTGCCGGTGGCGTTGCGAACGACGACGGACTTGCCCGTCCCCTTGCGGCGGTTCTCGGGGATGGCGATTTCACGCTTGCCGCTAAGGTATTGCCCGGTCAGGGAATTGTCGTCGGCGATGACCTGCTGCGGCGTCCCGTGCGAGACGATTCGTCCCCCATGCACCCCGGCACCGGGGCCGACGTCGAAGACGTAATCGGCCGAGCGCACCGCCTCCTCGTCATGCTCGACCACGATGACGGTGTTGCCCGTGTCGCGCAGGCGGCGCAGCGTGTCGAGCAGGCGGTCGTTGTCGCGCTGGTGCAGGCCGATGGACGGCTCGTCGAGGACGTAGAGGACGCCCGTCAGGCCGGAGCCGATCTGCGACGCCAGCCGGATGCGCTGGCTCTCCCCGCCCGACAGGGTGCCGGAGGTGCGCGAGAGGGTCAGGTATTCGAGACCGACATTGTTCAGGAAACCAAGACGTTCACGGATTTCCTTGAGAATCTTCTCCGCGATCTGCTGCTGCTTCTCCGTCAGCGTGTCCCACAGCGTCTCGGCCCAGTCATGGGCCTGGCGCACCGACATCTGCGTGATCTCGCCCGCATGCTTGCCGTCGAGTTTCACGGCCAGCGCCTCGGGCCGCAGGCGGTGGCCGTTGCACACGTCGCAGGGCTTGTTGGACTGGTAGCGCTCGAACTCCTCGCGAATCCAGTTGGAGTCCGTCTCGCGATAGCGGCGGGTGAGGTTCGGGATGACGCCCTCGAAGTTGCGCGCCACCTCGTAGACCCGGCCCCCGTCGTCGAAGCGGAACTTGATCTTCTGCTTCGTCCCGAAGAGGAGCGCGTCGCGCAGCTTCTGCGACAGGTCGCGCCAGGGTTCCTGCACGCTGCCCTTGAAGTGCCGGGCCACCGCGTCGACGGTCTGCCGGTAGTAGGGCGAGGGCTGCCCGGATTTCGACCACGGGGCCAGCGCGCCGCCGTAGAGGGACAGGTCCTCGTCCGGCACCACGAGGCGCGGATCGAAGAACAGTTCCATCCCCAGCCCGTCGCAGGCGGGGCAGGCCCCCGACGGCGCGTTGAAGCTGAACAGCCGCGGCTCGATCTCGCCGATGGTGAAGCCGCTGACGGGGCAGGCGAACTTCTCCGAGAAGGTGATGCGCTCCGGGTCGCCGTCGGACGGGGCCGTCTCGATGATGGCGATGCCGTCGGCGAGGCCCAGCGCGGTCTGGAAGCTGTCGGCCAGCCGCGTCTCCATCCCCTCGCGCACGACGAGGCGATCGACCACCACGTCGATGCTGTGGCGGAACTTCTTGTCCAGCGTCGGAGCCTCGTCGATCTCGTAGAATTCCCCGTTTACCTTGAGGCGCTGGAAACCGTCCTTGCGAAGCTGGAGGATCTCCTTGCGGTATTCGCCCTTGCGGTCGCGGACGATGGGGGCGAGCAGATAGAGACGCGTGCCCTCCGGCATGGCCATCACCCGGTCCACCATCTCCGACACCTGCTGTGCGGCGATGGGCAGGCCGGTGGCGGGGGAGTAGGGCACCCCGACCCGCGCGAACAGCAGGCGCAGGTAGTCGTAGATCTCCGTGATCGTGCCGACCGTGGAGCGGGGGTTGCGGCTGGTCGTCTTCTGCTCGATGGAGATGGCGGGGGACAGGCCCTGGATCAGGTCCACGTCCGGCTTCTGCATCATCTCCAGGAACTGCCGCGCGTAGGCGGACAGCGATTCGACGTAGCGGCGCTGCCCCTCGGCATAGATCGTGTCGAAGGCGAGAGAGGACTTGCCCGACCCGGACAGGCCGGTGAACACCACGAGCTGATCGCGCGGAATGTCGAGGTCGACGCCCTTGAGGTTATGCTCGCGCGCGCCGCGCACGGAGATGTACTTGGTTTCCGCCATGATCGTCCCCGCCCTTCGAGTGAAGGGGCTGATATAGGGTGGGGGGGCGGCGCTGTCACCGGCTCCGAATGCCGCAAAGGGAATCGAAACCTGTGCGGCGTATCCCGTAGGGACCCGATATCGGATGGATGCCCGCCCATGACCCTGTTCCGCCCCGTCTTCGCCCTCTGTGCCGGTCTCGCCCTGACCGCTTGCTCGTCCGCCGACCGGCCCCAGCTCATCGTCGGGGGCGGTCTGGCCCTGGGGATGGCGATGGAGAAGGCGGAGGAACTGGTCGATCAGGGCGCGACCCTGCGCGACTTCTCAGAGAACAGCGATGCGGGCTACGTCGCGCGCGTCCATGGCGGGGTGCAGATGACGCGCGGCTGGGCGGCGATCGTGGAGCTGGAATACACCGACGTCACCTTCGACCTGAACGGCGAGGAGGCCGACGCGACCGAGGTGTCGACCTTCGCGAGCCTGCGCTACGCCCTCGATGTCGGCCTGCCGGTGCGCCCCTACGTGAAGGCGGGGGCGGGCTACGCGCGCAGCCTGGAGGGGAGCGAGGACGATTCCTTCGGCCTGAAGGGCGCGGTCGGATTGCAGCTCGACCTGTCCGAGGCGGCGGCGATCTACGGCGAGGTGCAGTACGTCGAATATCTCGCGCCGTCCTACAGCATCACCGGCGTGGGGGTGGAATCGGAATCGGCCACCGTCGGCGTGCATGGCGGGGTCGAGCTGAAGTTCTGACCTTTCCCGCACCGCACTGCACAAAATCCCCTTGCGTCGTCGCGGACGAAATGTCATGCAAGCGCACGCCCGGAAACATTTCCGAAAGTTGCGCGAACGACCAGCGAGACGCCCCATGGATGCCACTGCAGACCCTATTGCCGATACCCTGAAGGACCAGCCGGTCAAGGATCTCTACGAGGTCGGGGAAATCCCGCCCCTCGGCCACGTGCCCAAGCAGATGTACGCCTGGGCCATCCGCCGCGAGCGCCAGGGCGAGCCGGAGCAGGCCATGGAACTGGAGGTCCTGCCCACGTGGGAGCTGGACAGCCACGAGGTGCTCGTCTTCGTCATGGCGGCGGGGGTCAACTACAACGGCGTCTGGGCGGGTCTGGGCAAGCCGATCTCCATGTTCGACGTGCATGGGAACGACTTCCACATCGCCGGTTCCGACGCGTCCGGCATCGTCTGGGCGGTGGGCGACAAGGTGAAGCGCTGGAAGGTCGGCGACGAGGTCGTCATCCACTGCAACCAGGACGACGGGGACGACGAGCACTGCAATGGCGGCGACCCGATGTACTCGCCCAGCCAGCGCATCTGGGGCTACGAGACCCCCGACGGCAGCTTCGCGCAGTTCGCCCGCGTACAGGCGCAGCAGCTCATGCCCCGGCCCCGGCACCTGACCTGGGAGGAGAGCGCCTGCTACACGCTCACCCTCGCCACCGCCTACCGGATGCTGTTCGGCCACGAGCCGCACGACCTGAAGCCCGGCCAGAACGTGCTGGTCTGGGGCGCGTCCGGCGGCCTCGGCTCCTATGCCATCCAGCTCATCAACACGGCCGGGGCCAACGCCATCGGCGTCATCTCCGACGAGGACAAGCGCGACTTCGTCACCGAGATCGGCGCGAAGGGCGTCATCAACCGCAAGGACTTCGACTGCTGGGGACAGCTCCCGACGGTCAACTCGCCCGAATACAACACATGGCTCAAGGAGGCCCGCAAGTTCGGGAAGGCCATCTGGGACATCACGGGCAAGGGCAACAACGTCGACATGGTGTTCGAGCATCCCGGCGAGGCGACCTTCCCGGTCAGCACGCTGGTCGTGAAGAAGGGCGGCATGGTCGTCATCTGCGCGGGGACCACCGGCTTCAACTGCACCTTCGACGTGCGCTACATGTGGATGCACCAGAAGCGCCTCCAGGGCAGCCACTTCGCCAACCTCATGCAGGCATCCGCCGCCAACAAGCTGATGGTCGAGCGGCGGCTGGACCCATGCATGTCCGAGGTCTTCGCCTGGCGCGACGTGCCCAAGGCGCATACCAAGATGCTGCGCAACGAGCACAAGCCCGGCAACATGGCCGTCCTCGTCAGCGCGAAGCGCCCCGGCCTGCGCACGCTGGAGGATGCGCTGGAGGCGTGATCGTCGCTCCGGCTCGATGGCAGACCCCCGTCCCCGGCGAAGACCGGGGACCTCGTGGAGCGGCTCGCTGATCGTCGAGGCTCCCAGTCTTCGCCGGGAGCGGGGTTAGGGTAAGCGACAACAGGTGTCACGCCACTGGCGGCCCACCGCCGCACCCCCGTTCCCTCCCCTCGCCCACGCGCCATATGACAGCGGGAGCGTCTTTTCTCATGCGGGAGGATCATCCATGCGCATCGTCACCCATCCGCTTCGCCTCGTCGCCGCCCTGCTGGCGGTCGTCCTGCTGGGCGGACAGGCCGCCGCGTCCGAGCGCACGGCCCACGACTTCGCCTTCACCGCCATCGAGGGCGAGCCGCTGCCGATGGCGCAGTTCGCGGGCAAGCCGGTGCTGGTGGTCAACACCGCCTCGCGCTGCGGCTTCACCTACCAGTATGACGGGTTGCAGGCGCTCTACGACCGCTACCGCGACCGGGGTCTCGTGGTGCTGGGCGTGCCTTCGGGCGACTTCCGGCAGGAGCTGGCCACCTCGGAGGAGGTGAAGACGTTCTGCGAGGTGAATTTCGGCCTCGACTTCCCGATGACGGAGATCGAGCGCGTGCGCGGCGGCGAGGCCCATCCGCTGTTCCGGTGGCTGGCGGAGCAGGGCGCGACGCCGGACTGGAACTTCAACAAGTTCCTCATCGACCCGCAGGGCAACTTCGTCGCGAAATACGGCTCCGGCGTGAAGCCGGAGGATGCACGGATCACCGGAACGGTCGAGAGCATCCTGTAGTCGCCCCCGGGGGAAGCGTCTATCCCAGCATCGCCGCGACCATGGCCGAGGCGCTTTCCTCGTCGCGCTCGGACGGGGCCGGTGCGGACAGGTGGAGCTTGTCGAGCGCGACCGGCTCCACCAGCGGCACGAAGCGCGATCCGGCGACGCAGCATTGCAGCACGAGCGCGGTCAGGTCCCGCAGACCCAGCGACTGCGCCGCGCCGATGGTCTTCATCGCGGCGGTGACGAGGGCGAAGGCGATGTCCACGCCCTGCACGCCCTCGGCGCGGGCGGTCTCGTGGATCGCCCGGCGCAGGTGCGGCCCGGCATTCATCGGCCCCTCGCGGGGGATCAGGTGGGGCGGCAGGTCGAGCGCGGGATATCCCCCCGGCAGCAGGCGAACGCCCTGTCGCAGACGCATCGCCTTGTAGTCGGGCAGGGCGTCCTCCTCCAGACCGTAGGCCTGGGTCGCGACCATGGCGGCATAGCCCCAGAGCGTGCGCGTCCGGATCGCCCCGTCATGGACGAAGTCGGAGACTTTGCGGCTGTCGATGGTGCCCGCGTCCGGCAGGTGCGATTCGTGCGCCATCAGCGCCGCCTCGCCGGCCAGGCAGGCCGTGGCCGCGACGACGGTCGGCAGGTGGGCGGTGCCGTCCGGGTCGGCGTATCGGGCCTTGACGCGATGCAGCAGCGCGTCCCCGGCCATGTTCCACCTGTGCCCGCTGGCCATGGTGCCGCTCCCTTCGCCGCTCGGATGAACCGGCGAGGAGCATCGCGCGGAAACGCCAAGAAAACGTGAAGTACGGGGTCCGGTCAGTATCCCCGCGGGCCGGGGGCGAGGTAGATGTCCGGTATCGCGACCGGCCCGCCCCGGTAGGGCGCGCCTTGGCTCAGCATCCGGTCGAGCGCGCCGGTCGTGTGGAGCACCCACAGGAGCATCGCCATCGCGATGGCCCCGGCGGCCACCGCCGCGACGATCTTCGCGATGCTGTAGGGCCGCTCGCCGTAGACGCGCCCGCTGCGCCCGTTGACGACGAAGCGGTAGGTCCTGTCCCGGTACCGGTAGGCCGCGATCCAGAGCGGCAGGAGGATATGCTTGAAGGTCACGTCGCCGAAATCGGTGTCCACCGCCGTGATGCGCTGCTGGTCGCCGCCGATGTCGAAGCGGATGTCGCGCGCGATCTGGAGGTCCATCGTCCCCCGGGCGGCGGCGAACCCGTCGCGCAGGTCGACGGTGTAGCCCTCGGCGCGAAAGCCCGCGAGATAGTCCTCGGTATAGGGCACCATCGCGTGCAGGTCCCACGGCTCCAGAGCGTCGGCGGCGCGCTTGGGCAGGGCCTTCGACGCGATCACCAGCACGTCGTCGAAGAAGCGTCGCACCCGCCCGCGCACCCGCGTCCAGCGGATCTGCGGCACGCGCTGGCGCTGGCGGCGCGGCCCCTTGTCGGTCATCACCGTGACCATCCGCTCGACGTAGTACACGTCGCCCCGCTGGCCCTCGTAGCGGCTGGCCGTCTCGGCGTCGAAGGTCCAGTAGGGGGTGTAGAGGCCGTTCATCTCGCTGCCCGCGCGGGCATATTTCTTCAGGCCCGAGGGCGCGAACCAGCGCGAGCCGAGCCATGTCGTCAGCGCGTTCTGCGCGTCCTTCCGGGTCACGGCGAAGGGCAGGAGGCCCCGGGGTTTGAAATGCCGGTGCTCGCCCGTGTCGGTGACGACGACCGAATCGCAGAACGGGCAACTGTCGGAATGGATGTCCCGGTCGAACTGCACCTCCGCGCCGCAGGTGCCGCACTTGACGACCTGGGTTACCTCGACCTGCTCGGCGGGGATCTGGTCCTCGACGGCGTCGCGGTAGTCCAGTTCCTGGATCGTGTCGCGCCCCGGATCGACGAAGTTCTCGTGCCCGCAATAGTCGCAGACGAGCCGCCCCGCGCCCGCGTCGTAGCGCAGGCTCGCACCGCACTGGGCGCAGGGGAACTGGCGGTCGGCCGCCTCGGTGGTCGGGGTCGGGGTCATGGTCCGGCTTCAGGTATCGCGGAGCGCCGCGTCCGCCAGCCGCAGGATGCTGATTTTTCCCGTCCCGTAGCGGCGCTCGGCGATCTTCGCGAAGGCGGGCGGCGGGTCGAACGCCTCGTCGCCGCCCGTCTCGACCACCAGGGCCGCGTCGACGGCGAGGTAATCCGCCTCCGCCAGCGCATCGAGCACCGGGCCGGTCAGGTCGCGGGCGTAGGGCGCGTCGCAGAAGACGAGATCGAAGCGCCGGCCCGGCTCGGCGCGGAAGCGGGTCGCGTCTCCGGTGACGATGCGCGCGCGTTCCTCCAGGCCCATCGCCTCGATGTTCCGCCGCAGCAGCATCCGCGCCTCGCGTCCGTTATCCACGAAGACCGCCTCCCGTGCCCCGCGCGACAGCGCCTCGATCCCCATCGCCCCGGTTCCGGCGAAGAGGTCGAGGACCCGTGCGCCGTCGAGATCGGGATAGTCGCCATGGGCGAGGATGTTGAAGATCGCCTCGCGCATCCGGTCGGAGGTGGGGCGCAGGCGGGCGCGTCCGCCATCGTCCGCCGGTCCCGCCAGCCGCCGTCCGCGCAGGTCGCCCCCCACGACCCTCATCGCAGCGCCTCCAGCGCCCGGCGGGCGAGGGCGGCGGCCTCGTCTGGGTCGTCGAGCGCGGAATCGGGCAGGCGCCAGTAGGACATGGTGACCGGCTTTCCCTTGCCCTCGTAGACGAAGGGCGTCGAGCCGAGGGCGGCCATCTCCTTGGCGAAGGCCCCCGAAGCCTTGAGGAAGATCTCCTCGAAGGCGATCAGGCAGAAGATCGTGCCGTCGCGGTACAGCCCCGCCCCGCCGAACATCTTGCGCACGCCCAGGGGGCCGAGATCGTGGAACAACTCGCGGGCCTGTTCGATGGTCGCGTCGAGGGCGGGGTCGGGCATGGGACGTTCTCTCTCTACAGCAGCGCGTCGAGCGCCTCGACGAAGGCGCTTACCTCGCCCTCGGTCGTGTAGTGGGTCATCGAAGCGCGCACGACGCCGCTTTCGGGGTCGATGCCCAGCGCCTCGATCAGCCGCCAGGCGTAGAAGTCGCTCGCCCCGACGATGAAGCCGCGCTCGGCCAGTGCCGCCTCCAGCGCCTGCGGCGTCATGCGCTCGGGCAGGAAGGCGATCGTTGGGGCGCGGCTTTCGCCGCATTCGGCGGGGCCGAGGAGGCGCGCGCGGGGGTGGGCGTCGAGATAGGCGAGGAGGGGGGCGGCGACGCGCCGCTCCTGCGCCCGCCACAGCGCGTTGACGTCGCGCACCCGCCCGCCCGCCCCGTTGGCCGCGATCCCATGATGCTCGGCCAATGCGTCGATGTAGTCCAGCGTTCCGGCGGAGGCGGCGACCTGCGCGTGGTCCGGCCCGGCGGGGACGAGCTTCTTCGACGGATAGCCGCCGTTGAAGAAATGCGACTGGTTCGGCAGGCGGTCGAGTAGGGCGCGGCGTGTGACCATGAGGCCCTGATGCACGCCGTAGACCTTGTAGAGGCTGAAGAGGTAGATATCCGCCCCCAGCGCGGGCACGTCCGGTATCTCGTGCGGTGCCCAGGAGACGCCGTCGACCACCGTCCAGGCCCCCGCCTCCCGGGCCTTCGCCGTCAAGCGCGCGACCGGGTTCGCCTCGCCCGCGATGTTCGAGCAATGGGTGAAGCAGGCGAGGCGGGTGCGCCCGGACAGGAGCGCCTCGAAATCCGCCGGGTCGAGCCGTCCCGTGACCGGATCGACCGTCCATTCGCGTAAGGTAAGGCCCCGCTCCTCGATCATCCGCCGCCATGCGCCGGAATTTGCCTCGTGGTCCTGCTGCGAGACGATGACCTCGTCGCCGGGCGAGAGCAGCGCGCCGAAGGCCTGGGCGAGGACGTAGGTGTTCTGCGAGGTGGAGGGGCCGAAGCTCACCTCGTCCGGCTCCACGTTCATCGCCGCGGCCCAGCGGTCCCGCGCGTCGTCCATCGCCTTTCCGGCGGCGGCGGTGGGACCGGCCTGTCCGTAGGGCTGGATCTTGGTCCGGGTGTAGAAATCGGTCAGCGCGCGGACGCTCTGCGCGGCGGGCCAGGACCCGCCCGCGTTCTCCAGATGCGTCCATCCGTCGAGCGCGCCTTCCGCGAAGGCGGGGAACTGGGCGCGGACGAAGTCGAGATCGAGGGTCGAGGCGGCTGGCATGGGCGATGCTCCGGGTTCCGATGGACCGCTTGTGCCATGCCCGCGCGTGCCTGTCAGCCCCGTCCCCGCCGCATCTCGGCCAGCGGGACCATCAGCCCCGCGCCGACGATCAGCACGATGCCGACCGCCTCGCGCGCGCCGAACGTCTCGTCCGTCAGGATCGCCGCCGAGATGGCCGCCACGGCGACCTCGGCCATGAAGAGCAGGCCGACGATGCCGGGCGAGAGGCGGGTCGGGCCGTAGATGGTGGCGAAGCCGGCCGGGACGGTCAGGGCGAGCGTGACGGGAACGAGCCAGGGCAGGACGCCGAGCATCGCGTCGCCCGCCGGAACCGCGCCCCCGGCCAGCAGGACCGCGATGCCGTTGAGGAGCGCGGAGAACAGGAAGAAGCTCGCCCCATGTATCGCGACGCTCACCTCCTCGTCGATCAGGATCAGGAGGGAGGCGACCGCCCAGAGGAGGCCCGAGGCCAGCGCGATCCAGTCGCCCGCGCCGCGGGGCAGGGGCAGCCCGCCCTCGACCCCGAAGACGACGCCGATCCCGGCCAGGCCCAGCAGCACGGCGACCCACCGCAGGAGCGTGATCCGCTCCCCCAGCACGACGCGCCCGAGCAGGAAGCCCCAGATGGGCGTGAGGTAGAACAGCAGCACCACCCGCACGATATCTGTGTACAGGAAGGCGAGGGCGTAGAGGCCGAAGGCACCCCCCGCCAGCACCCCGCCGAACACCCCGCGCCAGTTGCCCGCCGTCAGCTCGCCGCGCCGCATCCAGAAGACCGGCAGGGTCAGGAGCGCGGCGGGCAGCGTGAAGACGAACGCGGCCCAGGCCCCCGTCAGCCCGGCCTCCTCCAGCGCCCGGATGGGAATCCAGAAGACGCCGAAGGCGAGGCCGGCATAGATCGCCGCCAGCATCGCCCCGCGCATGCCCGCCCGCGCCATCGCCTACAGCCCGACCATCGCGCGGATGTCCCGCGCCGTATGCCCCGCCGCGCGCAGGGTCGCCAGCGAGCGGGCATCGTCGCGCTTGGCGAGGCGCTTGCCGCTCTCGTCGCGGATCAGGTCGTGGTGGCGGTAGATCGGCGTCGGCCGGCCCGTCAGGGCCTGCAGCACGCGGTGGATGGGGGTCGCGTCGAACAGGTCGTGGCCGCGCGTGACGTGGGTGACCTGCTGATAGGCATCGTCCAGGACGACCGACAGGTGATAGCTCGCGGGCACGTCCCTGCGGGCAAGGACGATATCGCCCGTCCCCTCGATCAGGGCTGCCATGTCGAGGGCGATCTTGCCCCTTTGTCCGTCAGGCCCGCGCCCGACCTCCTTGACATGCAGCTTGCGCACGACCCCCGCCCCGCCGAGCGAGACCAGCGCTTTCCTCATGTCGAGGCGCAGGGCGTAGTCGTCGCCCGGGGACGGATCGTCGAAGGCGCGCCCCCGGCAGGTGCCCGGATAGACCCCCGGCCCCGGCGCGCCCTCCTGCGGCGCGCTCATGGCGGCGGCGATCTGCTTGCGGGTGCAGGTGCACGGATAGAGGAGGCCGCGCTCGCGCAACTGATCGAGCACCGCGCGGTAGGCGTCGAACCGCTCCGACTGGCGCAGGACCGGCTCCTCCCATTCGATGCCGAGCCAGGCGAGGTCCTCGTAGATGGCCGCCTCCCATTCGGGGCGGCTGCGGGTGATGTCGATATCCTCGATGCGCAGCAGGAAGCGCCCGCCGCCCTTGCGCGCGGCATCGAAGGCCAGTAGCGCCGAATACGCGTGGCCGAGATGCAGGGGGCCGGTGGGGGAGGGCGCGAAACGCTCGACAGGGCTGCTCATGCGCGCGACGATAAAGCGGGGTTCGGGGGGGTAGCAATGCGGATTATCGAGGGCGAGGACGATCTGGCCGACGGGGTGGCGCATCTGCTCGCCGTGGAGCCGCGCTTCGGGCGCGCCATCGACGCGGCGGGGATGCCGCCCCTGCGCCGCCGTCCGCCGGGCTTCGCCTCGCTGTTGCAGATCGTGATGGGCCAGCAGATTTCCGTCGCGGCGGCGGCGGGCATCTGGCGGCGCGTGGAGGCGGCGGGTGGCGATGCGCCGGGGCGGGTGCTGGCGATGACGGACGAGGAATTGCGGAGCCTGGGCCTGTCGCGGCCGAAGGCGCGCTACGCCCGGGCCATCGCGCAGGCGGTGACGGACGGCACGCTCGATCTCGACGCCTGTGCCACCCTGCCGGTCGAGGAGGCGATGGCCATGCTGACCGCCGTGACGGGGATCGGGACGTGGACGGCGGAGCTGTACCTGATGTTCTGCGTGGGCCGCGCCGACGTGTTCGCGGACAAGGATCTGGCGTTGCAGGAGGGCGCGCGGCTGCTGTTCGACCTGCCCGCCCGGCCCGATCCGACGGCGCTGTCGGCCCTCGCCGCGCCGTGGTCGCCCTGGCGCGGGGTGGCGGCGCGGGTGCTTTGGGATTATTACCGGGCCTGCAAGGGGCGCGAGGGCGTCGGCGGCTGAAGCGGAAGGAAGAAGCACCATGACCATCCTCGAAGGGCCGCGCGTGGCGGCCAAGACCGGCGAGGCGACGAGCCTCGTCATCCTGCTGCACGGCTACGGCGCGGACGGGAACGACCTGATCGGGTTGGCCGGGCCGCTGGGCGGCGCGCTGACGGGCACGGAATTCGTCTCGCCCAACGCGCCGGAGCCGTGCCGCATGTCGCCCATGGGCCGGCAGTGGTTTCCCATCAGCTATCTCGACGGGTCGTCCGAGGAGGAGATGCGCGCCGGGGCCGAGCGCGCGGCGCAGGCGCTCGACGCCTTCATCGACGCGGAGATCGCGCGCAGCGGCCTGCCGGCGGACAGGATCGCGCTGATGGGGTTCTCGCAGGGAACGATGATGGCGCTGCATGTGGGCCTGCGCCGGAGCGAGGCGCTGGCCGGCATCGTCGGCTTCTCGGGCCGTCTGCTGGAGCCGGAGCGGCTGGCCGGGGAGATCGCGTCGACGCCGCCCGTACTCCTGATCCACGGCACCGCCGACCCCGTCGTGCCCTTCGATTCGCTTGGTCTGGCGGAGGAGGGGCTGGGCGCGGCGGGCGTGGCGGTCGAGACCGTCGCCCGCCCCGGCCTCGGCCACGGCATCGATGAGCGCGGCATGGTCGCGGCGGCGCAATTCCTGATGCCGCGACTCGGCACCTGATTGCGCTGCAGTACGCGGGGCGTTAAGAAGGCGGAAACATCCTTTCGCCCGGGGGCAACCATGGCCAGCAAGACGTTCGATACCGCCGCCGCCGCGCTGGACGGCATCCTCTTCGACGGCATGACCATCGCCGCCGGGGGCTTCGGCCTGTGCGGCATTCCCGAGAACCTCATCGCCGCGATCCGCGATGCGGGGACGACGGACCTGACCGTCTATTCCAACAATGCGGGGGTCGACGATTTCGGCCTCGGCGTGCTGCTCCAGACGCGGCAGGTGAAGAAGATGGTCTCGTCCTACGTGGGCGAGAACGCCGAGTTCATGCGCCAGTACCTCGCCGGCGAGCTGGAGCTGGAGTTCAACCCGCAGGGCACGCTGGCCGAGCGGATGCGCGCGGGCGGGGCGGGCATTCCGGGCTTCTATACCAAGACGGGCGTCGGCACCCAGGTCGCCGAGGGCAAGGAGCACAAGGACTTCGACGGCCAGACCTACATCCTCGAACGCGGCATCGTCGCGGATATCGCCATCGTGAAGGCCTGGAAGGGCGATGCGCAGGGAAACCTCGTCTACCGCAAGACCGCCCGCAACTTCAATCCGGTGGCGGCGTCGTGCGGCAAGGTCACGATCGCCGAGGTCGAGGAGATCGTCCCCGTCGGCGCGCTCGACCCGGACATGATCCACACCCCCGGCATCTTCGTGCAGCGCATCGTCCAAGGCGACCACGAGAAGCGCATCGAACAGCGCACGGTGCGCGCCGCATGACGGCGGGGCGCGAGGATACGGATGCGGAGAGCGGATCGAACCACGCGATCGACCGCAAGACGGCCATGGCCGCCTTCAACCGCTCCAGCGTGGCCATGGTGCTGACGAATCCGAACCTGCCGGACAACCCGATCATCTACGTCAACCAGGCCTTCGAGCGCATCACCGGCTATGCCAGCAGCGCGGCCATCGGGCGCAACTGCCGCTTTCTCCAGGGCGAGCGGAGCGAGGCGCGGCAGGTGGACGCGATCCGCACCGCGGTCGAGAACCGCGAGACCTGCACCGTCGAGCTGACGAACTACCGCGCCAGCGGGGAGGCGTTCCGCAACCGCCTGATCGTCTCGCCCGTCAGGTCCGAGAGCGAGGATGCCACCGTCTATTTCGTCGGCATCCAGATGGAGGTCGGCAGCGACGAGGAGGAGGTCGCCGACAGGGACGACCCGATGATCGAGATCCAGCACCGGGTCAAGAACCACCTCGCCATGATCGTCTCGATGATCCGCATGGAGGCGCGCAAGGGCCTGACGGCGAAGGCCGAGTTCGACACGCTCGCCCGGCGGGTCGAGGCGCTCCAGATCCTCTACGAGGAGATGACGCTGATGAACACCGTCGCCAATGACGGCAAGGTGCAGATGGGATCGTATATCGGCCGCCTGGCCACCTCGCTCGCCAATCTCGATGGCCGCCCGGGTATCCAGATCGGCCTGAACCTCGACGACCTGCTGATCGACCCGGACCGCGCGACGCGCCTCGGCCTCATCGTGTCGGAGGTGCTGACCAATGCCTTCCAGCACGCCTTCGAGGGCCGCGACCACGGGCGGCTCGAAATCCAGCTCACCGCGCAGCGGCAGTCGGGCCTGCGCCTGACCATCGCCGACGACGGCGTCGGCATTCCCGACGACGTGGAATGGCCCAATCCGAAGAGCCTGGGCGGGCGCATCGTGCTGGGGCTGGTGAAGGGCATCGACGCCAGCCTCGACGTGGTGCGGGCCACCAACGGCACCATCGTCAACCTCGACCTCTCCGGCGAGGGACACGACGACCGCAAGTCCACCTGACCCCGCAGGCGCGCCTCCGGGCCGACCGACCCACCCGAACCGATGAGGAAGACCACATGCCCTGGGACCGCAACCAGATGGCCGAACGGGCCGCGCAGGAACTCGAAGACGGCTTCTACGTCAATCTCGGCATCGGCATCCCGACGCTGGTCTCGAACTACATCCCCGAGGGCATCGACGTGACGCTGCAATCGGAGAACGGGATGCTCGGGATGGGGCCGTTCCCGACCGAGGACGAGATCGACGCCGACCTCATCAACGCGGGCAAGCAGACCATCACGGAACTGGACCGCACGTCCTATTTCTCCTCCGCCGACAGCTTCGGCATGATCCGGGGTGGGCACATCAACCTGTCGATCCTGGGCGCGATGGAGGTGGCCGAGAACGGCGACCTCGCGAACTGGATGATTCCCGGCAAGCTGGTGAAGGGCATGGGCGGGGCGATGGACCTCGTCGCCGGGGTCGAGCGGGTGGTGGTCATCATGGACCACGCCAACAAGCACGGCGAGAGCAAGCTCCTGAAGGAATGCACGCTGCCCCTGACCGGGACGGGCGTGGTGGACCGCATCATCACCAATCTCGGCGTCTTCGACGTGGTCGAGGGCGGGCTGAGGATCGTGGAACGCGCCCCCGACGTGACCGAGGACGAGGTGCGCGCGAAGACGGAGGCGGCGCTCGTCGGCTGACCGCGTCGGCTGACCGCGTCGGCTGACGGTTACACCAGTTCCGGCGGCAGCGGCAGGGACATCCCCAGGGCGCTGGCCTCGTCCGCGAAGTAGGGCAGGATGAAGCCGCGCCGTTCGGCGGGGTTCCTGCGGGCGTTCTCCACCGCGGTCCGCTTCCAGATATCGAACGCTTCCTCCATGGGGGCGTGGCCGGCTTCCGCGTCGATCCAGTCGGTCGAGAGCTGACGGCGGAGCGCGCCGGCCGAGGGGCTGTTCCACAGGAGGGCCAGTTCCGAATCCCACTTCATGCTCCGCCCGTTCATGTTGGCCGAACCGACGATGCCCCAGGCATCGTCGGCGACGGCGACCTTGGCGTGGACGTAGATGATGGGCGCGTGGTTGAGGATGCCGCGCCCCTCGTCCGGGGTATACTCGCGCTTGGCCGGGCTGACGAACAGGACCCGCTCGCCGAACGCCTTGCGCACGACCTCGATGCAGTCGGCCTGGAGATGCTCGCCGTAACGCGAATCGAGGCCGTTCTTGTCGTCGAAGGCGATCTCCTCCGGCGCGGCGGGCAGCAGCAGGATGAGCCGCAGATCCGGGCATTCGCGCGCGCGGGCGGCGAGCGCATCGGCGAGGGGGCGGTGGCGGAAGAACTGGGTCTCGACGTAGAGCAGTCGCCGCGCCTCGCGGATCAGCGCGAAATAGGCGTCCTCGATCCCGCTATCCACCGTCTTGGGCCGCATCCGGAAGCCGACGACCTTGCTCCGGCGGGAGACGGTACGGATCAGTTGCATCGGCACCGGCCCCGTCTCCGTGGTGGCAGCAGGCGGCGGGTCGAGGATGTCGAAATCCGGGACGAGGCAGCCGAAGAGGCGCGGATACTGTGCCTTGGCGCGGATCATGGACTGGATGGCGGCCTTGCGGTTGACGTTCCACACATCCGCGATGTAGCGCGCGGCATGGGCGGCCACGGCGCCGGTGACGCAGAGGCTCACGTCGTGCCACGTCTCGGGCGCGGGGCGGTCGTGCTCGGGCGTGTCATAGCGCCGTTCGTTCACGTCCAGCCCGCCGAGGATCACCGTCTCGTCGTCGAAGACGGCGAGCTTGTGATGATGCGTCACGGGATAGATGCGCGGCAGGATCAGCTTGGGCCGCCACTGCACCACACCCGACCGCGCGAGACGCAGGTAGCGGTGGTAGCCGCGCAGGTACTGGAAGGTTTCCGCCCGCTCCTCCGGCGGCAGCGCGTTCAGCTCCCGCCGCTTTGCGTTGATGCGCGCGTAGATGGCCGGGGCGAGGGCGAGGCGGATGTAGCGTCCGGCGCGGGCCTGGTGCTGAGCGGGCAGGACCTGCATGTCCCATGGCGTGTCCGCCTTCTCCTGCCGTGCGTAGAAATGATGCACGGCGCGCCAGGTATCCTCGTGCAGGGTATCGCCGACCACCGGATCGAAATCCGTGAGGAGAAGGCGGAAGGATACGCCCCGGTCGAGCTTGTACGCGATCAGGTCACCCCATGTCTCCAGCCCCAGCGCCCGCGTTCTCGGGTGGCGCAGCACGGTGTCGGGGTCGAAGATGCGGAATGCGAACCGGAGGCTGCTCCGGGCGTCGAGGGCGAGCGATTCGAGCTTCGGATACGCCGCGCTCGCCTCGATCAGGAATTCGGGTTCTTCGGCCCGGACGACGGGAGGCTGGGACGAGAATTTGCGGCGGGGCCGGGCGGGTGCGGAGGACGGTAGGAAGACCATGCGCGGACTCTCGGCCCCCGCCGGCTCAGTAGGTGCTGCGCTGGATACGCTCGGCGGTGTCCTCGACGACTTCGCCACCGGCCTGGACGTCCTGGCCGACGCCCGAGACGGTGTTGCAGCCCGCGAGGGCCATCATGCAGGCGAAGCCGGCGATGAGTACGGTTCTGGTCATGATCTGTCTCCGATAGTGAACGCTCGAACCGCCGCCATGCGACGGCCACATTCGGTAGAACCGCCGGTCCGTCAAATCGTTCCATGAGACGGCGCGCAAAGACACGGAATCCACGTACGGCATCTATGATGCTGGAAACGATCGTCCTTGATCGGAGAACCGCAGAAGCGGTTGGTGGAGCCTAGCGGGATCGAACCGCTGACCTCCTGCATGCCATGCAGGCGCTCTCCCAGCTGAGCTAAGGCCCCGTTCCGCGTCGCGGAGCACCCGTTTAATGGGGTGCCGCGCCGGGTTCAAGCGAAAACCGACACCGAAGGCCGATCATTTTCGCGTATCGTCGGTATCGCCCTCGGCGATGTCGTCGTCCTCGTCGAGATCGACGTCGATCTCCTCGCTGTCGTCGTCGTCGGAATCGTCGTCGTCGTCGAGACCCTCGTCGTCGTCGATCAGGGCATCGTCCGAAACGAAGGCATCTTCGTCGTCGTCATCGCTGCTGCTGGCGACGACGGGGGTCTCGTCCTCGGCATCGGCGGGCGGGATGGCATCCTCCTCGGCGTCATCGTCGTCGTCCGTGTCGACCAGCTCCTCGTCGTCCAGCTCCTCCTCGACGACTTTCTTGACGACCTTCTTCTCCTTGGCCGCGGCGGCGGCCTTGCCGCGCTTGGGCTTCATCGCGGCGGCGAGATCGTACTCGGCCTCGCAGGCGGGGCAGATGATGGGCGTGCGCCCCAGATCGTAGAAGCGGACCGAACAGCTCTGACACTGGCGCTTGACGCCCCATTCGGGTTTGACCATCGGGTAAGTTCCTGCAATACGGCTTCACGGGACGAAGGCACCCGATGCCACAGCCCGAGGGGCGATGTAAAGGCGTCGAAGCCCGGTACGGGCGATTTGTTGCGGTGCAACACGAGACGCGATACTGTCGCCTTTCTTAACGTCGATCGCGTAGGACTGTCGGGGGACAGGCGACCGGCACCCCTTGCGAATGGACGGAACGATCATGCTCTACCATGCCTACGAATGGACGCACGCCACCATCGCCCCCCTGCGCAAGGCCTCCGAGATGAGCCTTCAGGCGTGGAGCGATCCGCGCAATCCGTGGTCGGGAACGCCCCTGGCGCGGACCATGGCCGCCTCGTTCGAGATGTTCAACAACGCGACCAAGCGGTACGGGCGGCCCGCCTTCGGCATCGACATCGTCGAGGCCCACGGCCAACCCGCCGCCGTCCGGCAGGAGGTCGCGCTGGAGAAGCCGTTCTGCCGCCTGCTGCACTTCAGGCGCTACGGCGAGGGATGCCGCGAGGGGCAGGATCAGAAGGTTCTCATCATCGCGCCCATGTCCGGCCACTTCGCGACCCTGCTGCGCGGGACGATCGAGAAGATGCTCGAATCCCACGACGTCTACGTCACCGACTGGCGCGACGCGCGCAACGTGCCGGTGACGGAAGGGTTGTTCGATCTGGAGGATTACGTCGAATACCTGATCGAGTTCATGCAGTTCATGGGGCCGGGGTCGTCGATGGTCGGCGTGTGCCAGCCCGGCGTGCCGGCCCTGGCGGCGACGGCGATCATGGCCGAGGACGGCGATCCCTGCCGCCCCGATTCGCTCGTGCTCATGGGCAGCCCCATCGACACCCGCGTCAGCCCGACCGAGCCGACGAAGCTGGCGGACGAGAAATCGCTGCAATGGTTCGAGACGAACATGATCTCGCTCGTGCCGATGCCCAATCCGGGGGTGATGCGCCGGGTCTATCCGGGGTTCCTGCAGCTCAGCGGGTTCATGTCGATGAACATCGACCGCCATCTGGACGCCGCCGTCCGCCAGTTCGACAATCTGGTCAAGGGCGACGGCGAGCCGGCCGAGGCGCATCGCGCCTTCTACGACGAGTATCTCGCGGTGATGGACCTGACGGCGGAATTCTACCTCCAGACCATCGACATGGTGTTCCAGCGCCACCTCCTGCCGAAGGGCGAGATGGCGGTGCACGGGCGGCGGGTCGACCTGTCGAAGATCACCGATACCGCCATCATGACCATCGAGGGCGGACGCGACGACATCACGGGCGAGGGCCAGACCCATATCACCCACACCCTGACCGCCGGCCTGCCCGAGACGATGAAGGAAGCCTACACCAATCCCGACGTCGGCCATTACGGCGTCTTCAACGGCAGCCGGTGGCGCGGGGCGATCCAGCCCAAGCTCGCCGCCTTCCTCGCGCAACACCGCAAGGAGCGCTAGGGCGCATGGCCACCAGCGTGGCCGTCGAGGGGCTGGACCGCGCGGTCCGGGTCATCCGGCGGCGCGGGGCGAAGCGCGTGACGCTCAGCATCAGCCGGGCCACCGGAGAGGTGACGATAACCCTGCCGCCCCGCTTCTCGATGGCCAGGGCCGGGGCCTTCCTGGAGGATCACCGCGGCTGGCTCGCCGACCGGCTCGCCGCCCGGCCCCGGGGCATCCCCTTCGAGGACGGCATGACGCTTCCGTATCGCGGGCGCACGCTCCGCGTCGTCCGGCGCGACGGGCGGGGCGTGCGGCTCGACGGGGAGCGGATCGAGGTCGGCGGCCCGGCGGACGCCCTGCCGGGCGCGCTGGAGGGATGGCTGCGGGACCGCGCGCGCCAGCGGCTCCGGGCGCGCAGCGAGGCCCATGCGGAGGCGCTCGGCGTGACCTTCGCCCGCCTCGCCATCCGCGATACGCGCAGCCGGTGGGGGTCGTGCTCCACGTCCGGCACGCTCTCCTATTCCTGGCGCGTCGTCCTCGCGCCGGATGCGGTGCTCGACTACCTCGCCGCGCACGAGGTGTCGCACCTGCGCGAGATGAACCATTCCCCGCGCTTCTGGGCGCATGTCGCCGCGCTCTGCCCGGATCACGCCCGCTGGCAGGGATGGCTGCGCGAGAACGGGCCGGAGTTGCACCGCTACGGGCGCGGGGGAGACGTTGCGGAGCCGGGCGCGAAGGCGTAGACGGGCGGTCGACGCGGCGAGGATGGGGCACGGGCGATGCTGAGGCGATTGTACGACTGGACGGTCGAGAAGGCGGAATCCCCCTACGCGCTGGCCATCCTCGCCGCGCTGGCCTTCGCCGAAAGCTCGTTCTTCCCCATCCCGCAGGAAGCGCTGATGATCCCGATGATCGTCGCCGCGCCGCATCGGGCATGGCTCGTCGCGGGGGTGGCGACGCTTGCCTCGGCGGCGGGGGCGGTGCTGGGCTATCTCATCGGGCTGGTCTTCTACGACACGATCGGCGTCTCGCTGCTGGAATTCTACGGCAAGGCCGACCGCTATGACGAGTTTCGCGCGCTCTACGACGAATACGGCGTGATGGCCGTCGCGGTGGGCGCGATCACGCCGTTTCCGTTCAAGGTGACGACCATCGTGAGCGGCCTCCTGCAGATGAACATCCTGTCATTCGCGATTGTCTGCTTGCTTGCGCGGGGGTTTCGCTTTTTCCTCATCGCCGCCCTGCTGCGCCGGTTCGGCACGCCGATACGGGCGTTCATCGAGCGGCGGCTGGGTCTGGTGACGGTCCTGTTCCTCGCCGTCGTGATCGGAGGATTCGTGATGCTGAAATATGTCGTCTGACCGCCTGTTCCTGAGCGCCGCCCTGCTGGGTGCGGCCACCTTCGCCGCGGCGCTGTACTTCCAGTACGTCGAGGGACTGGCCCCGTGCGCGCTGTGTTTGTGGCAGCGCTACGGCCTCGGCGTGGGCATCGCGGGCGCGCTGCTCGCCATGCTGGTTCGCGCGCGGGCGGGGAAGGTGGTGTTCGGGGCCGTCGGGGCGCTTGGGTTCCTGTTCCAGGCGGGCGCGGCCTTCTTCCACAGCGGGGTGGAGCGCAAGTGGTGGGAGGGGTTGCCGAGCTGTTCGGGCAGCACCCTGCCGGACGTGTTCGACCCGGCGGCCCTGACGGCGGGGACGACCGCACCCGTGCCGCGCTGCGACGAGATCCCGTGGGACTTCCTAGGCCTGAGCATGGCCAACTGGAACGTCGGCCTGTCGCTGGCCTTCACCGTGCTGTGCGCGCTGGGCGTGATGCGCCTGCGCCGCGCATAGGGGAGCGCCGCCCTCATGCAGACCGGCCGCCACTTCCTCGCCATTCCCGGCCCGACCGTCATCCCCGACCGCGTGATGCGGGCGATGAACGTGCCGATGATCAACATCTACGAAGGCCCGCTGATCGAGACGACGCACAGCCTGTTCCCCGACCTGAAGGCGCTGGCCGGGACGGCGGGGGAGGCGGTGATCTACATCGCGAACGGGCACGGCGCCTGGGAGGGCGCGCTGGCGAACACCGTGCATCCGGGCGACGACGTGCTCGTCCTCGAATCGGGCCGCTTCGCCGTCGGCTGGGGCGCGATGGCCGCGCAGATGGGGGCGACGGTCCACACGATCCCCGCGCCCGCGCGCCGGGGCGTCGATCCCGCGGCGGTCGAGGCGCGGCTGCGCGAGGATGCGGCCCACGCCATCCGCGCCGTGCTGGTGGTGCAGGTCGACACCGCCTCGGGCGTCTGGAACGACATCGAGGCGATCCGCCGGGCGATGGACGCGGCGGGGCATCCCGCGCTCCTGATGGTCGACTGCATCGCCTGCTTCGGCTGCGTGCCCTTCGAGATGGACGCGTGGGGCGTCGACGTGATGGTCGCGGCCTGCCAGAAGGGCCTGATGACCCCGCCCGGCCTCGGCTTCGTCTTCGCGAACGACAAGGCGATGGCCCTGCGCCGGGAGCGCGGCTGCGCGAGCGCCTACTGGGACTGGCTGCCCCGCACCGACCCGGACATGTACTACAAGCTGTTCTGCGGCACCGCCCCGGTGCAGCACATCTTCGGCCTGCGCGCGGCGCTCGACATGATCGCGGAAGAAGGCAGGGACGCCATCTTCGCCCGCCACGCGCGCCTCGCCGGAGCCGTGCGCGCGGCGGTGGCGCATTGGGGGCAGGGCGGGCCGCTGGAATGCAACATCGTGGACGAGACCGCCCGCTCGAATGCCGTCACCACCATCCTCACGGGCGACATCGACGCGCAGGCGCTGCGCCGCATCTGCGAGGACGACCTGAACGTCACGCTCGGCCTCGGCATCGGCATGGACGCGCGGTCCACCTTCCGCATCGGTCATATGGGCCACGTGAACGAGCCGATGATCCTCGGCACGCTGGGGGCGGTGGAAATGGCGCTGGGCCGGATGGGTGCGGCGTTCAGGCCGGGGGGCGTGGAGGCGGCGGTGGGGGCTTTAACCTGAAATAGCGGCTGCCCCGGACTTGATCCGGGGCCTGTTGAAAGAGTGCGCTGTGTTGAGAGAGGCCCCGGATCAAGTCCGGGGCAGAGAGCTATCCCTCCACTCGCACCAGCGCATGCCGCTTCTTTCCCGCGCTCAGCTTCCTCGGCCCGTCCGCGAAATCCGCGGCCGTCAGCATCGTCCCCGCATCCGACACAGCCGCATCGTCCAGCTTCGCGCCGCCGTCGGCCACCAGCCGCTTGGCCTCCTTGCCCGATTTCGACAGGCCCGCGCGGACGAAGAGCTGGCCGAGGGACACCCCGTCCCCGATCTCCGCCGCCGAGAGCGTGACGGTGGGCAGGTCGTCCGACAGCGTGCCCGCCTCGAAGGTCGCCTGCGCCGCCCCCGCCGCCTGCCCGGCCGCCTCCGCGCCGTGGCACAGGGTCGTCACCTCGGTTGCCAGCACCTTCTTCGCCTCGTTGATCTCCTGACCTTCCAGCGCCTCCAGCCGGGCGATCTCGTCCAGCGGCAGTTCGGTGAACAGGCGCAGGAAACGGCCCACATCGGCATCCATCGTGTTGCGCCAGAACTGCCAGAACTCGTAGGGCGAGCGCATGTCCGCGTTGAGCCAGACCGCCCCGTCCGCGCTCTTGCCCATCTTCGCCCCGTCGGCGGTGGCGATCAGTGGGGTGGTGATGCCGAAGAGGTCCGCCCCCTCGACCCGGCGGCCCAGTTCCATGCCGTTGATGATGTTGCCCCACTGGTCCGATCCGCCCAGTTGCAGGCGGCACCCGACCCGGCGGTGCAGCTCCACGAAGTCGTAGGCCTGGAGCAGCATGTAGTTGAATTCGAGGAAGGTCAGCGGCTGCTCCCGGTCGAGGCGCAGGCGCACGGAGTCGAAGGTCAGCATCCGGTTGATGGTGAAATGCGGGCCGTATTCGCGCAGGAAGTCGATGTAGTTGAGCCGGTCGAGCCACTCGGCATTGTCCATCATCACGGCATCCGTCGGCCCGTCGCCGAAGGTCATGTACTTCTCGAACACGGAGAAGATGCCGCGCTTGTTCTC
Organism: Paracoccaceae bacterium; assembly: GCA_020629115.1. Lineage (GTDB taxonomy): Bacteria > Pseudomonadota > Alphaproteobacteria > Rhodobacterales > Rhodobacteraceae > JAHDDY01. The sequence continues at coordinate 32,352 of JAHDDY010000017.1, forward strand.
CTCGATGTCCTGCGCCGTGAGCATCCGGCGCGATTCGTCCTTGCCCGACGGATCGCCCACCTTCGTGGTGCCCCCGCCCATGAGGACGATGGGCTTTTGCCCCGTCTTCTGGAGCCAGCGCAGTATCATGATCTGGAGCAGCGAGCCGACATGCAGCGACGAGGCCGTGCAGTCGAAGCCGATATAGGCCGGGACGCCGCCGCCCTGCATCACCCCGTCGAGCCGTTCGAGGTCGGTGCAGTCCTTCATGTAGCCGCGCTCGCTCATCACGCGCAGGAAGTCGGATTTCGGCTGGTAGGTCATGGCATCGGTCCTTCGGGGTGTCGCGGGGCGTCTCTAGCGCAGGGGCGCGGGCATGGGAAGGCGTTTGCCGGGGCGGGGCTTCGTGATAGCGTGGGCCGCATGACCATGCACGCCCCCCTTGCACTGTCACAGGCCGAGGCCGGCTATGACGGTGATTTCTATCTGTGGACCATGGAGCAGGCCCGGCTCCTGCGCGCGTCGCACCCGGACGGAATCGACTGGGAGAACGTCGCGGAGGAGATCGAGACCTTGGGTAACGAATTGGTCCGCGAGCTGGGCAGCCGCCTGACCGTGATCGTCGAGCATATGCTGAAATATCAGCACGGGATGAACCGTGACCCGGCGGGCGGCTGGGAGGAGACGCTTTTGGAGCAACGTCAGCGGATAGACGATCTGTTCGACCAGAGCCCCAGCCTTCGGCGGAAGATTGAGCGTCGGCTCGACCGATCCTACGGGCAGGGACGCCGGAAGGCGCTGGCCAGCTTCAAGGTCTACGAACCGTCCCAGGTCACCCACTACCGGAAGGCTCTTCCCGACGCGCTTCCCTACACCGTCGAGCAGCTGCTGGACGAGGATTACCTCCCCGAGCCGGACGCCGCGTGATGCCGGGTGATCCCGTCTGGGCGATGGGCCTGATGTGCGGCACGTCGATGGACGGGGTCGATGCCGCGCTGCTGCGCACGGATGGGGAGCGTATCGCCGGGTTCGGTCCGTCCCTGGCGTTGGAGCCTGCCTACAATGCGACGCAACGGGGGTATGTCGATCTCGCGGCATTGGCGGTGGCGGACCGGGTGGAGCAGGGGGGCGATCCCGATCCCGACACCCTCGTCCCGGCAGAGGGGGCGGTGCACGATATCCATGCCGCCGCCGCCATCGCCCTGCGCGCGCGCACGGACGAGCCGGTCGGCGTCGTCGGCTTTCATGGCCAGACGGTGTTCCATGCGCCGCATCTGGGCCGGACGGTGCAGCTCGGCGACGGCGCGCGGCTGGCGGAGACGGTATCCTGCCCCGTCGTCTGGGATTTCCGCTCCGCCGACATGCGGGCGGGCGGGCAGGGGGCGCCGCTCGCGCCGTTCTACCATTTCGCGCTGGCCCGGCACATCGGCGCGGCGGAGCCGCTCGCCTTTCTCAATATCGGCGGCGTGGCGAACGTCACCTGGGTCGATCCCTCGAAGGCCGCGCCGGAGGAGGAGGGCGCGTTGCTCGCCTTCGACACGGGGCCGGGCAACGCGCTCCTGAACGACTGGATGATGCGGCGCACCGGCGCGCCGCTCGACCGGGACGGGGCGACGGCCGCGCGGGGACGGATCGACGGGATGCTGCTGCGGCTCAACGCCAGCAGGGCCTTTCTGGAGCGCAGGCCGCCGAAATCGCTGGACCGGAACGCGTTCGCGCTGGTGCTGGACCGCATGGATGCCCTGTCGACCGAAGACGGCGCGGCCACCCTCACGGCCTTCGCCGCCGAATGCATCGCCCTGTCGCGGATGCACATGCCCGCCCCGCCCGCCCGCTGGCTCGTCTGTGGCGGGGGGCGGCGGAATCCGGTGATGATGGAAATGCTGGCCGGGCGACTCGATGCGCCGGTCGAGCCGGTCGAGGCGGTGGGCCTCGACGGCGACATGCTGGAGGCGCAGGCCTTCGCCTATCTCGCCGTGCGCGCGCTGCGGGGCCTGCCGCTCAGCGCGCCGGGGACGACCGGATGCGACGTGCCGGTGACGGGGGGCGTGCTCAGCGACCCGCGCCACCCCCGTCGAGGGCATCGACCCGGGACCTGACGTAGTCGGACACGCATCCGACCATCTCGTCCATGCCCTTGTCGTAGAAGTGGTTCGCCTTGCCCACGGTCTGGTGCGTGATGGTGATGCCCTTCTGCGCCTGCAGCTTGGCCACCAGCTTCGATACGTCGTCCGCCGGGGCCACCCGGTCGGCATCGCCGTTGATGATGAGGCCGGAGGAGGGGCAGGGGGCGAGGAAGCTGAAATCGTACATGTTCGCGGGCGGCGAGACGGAGACGAAGCCGCTGATCTCCGGGCGGCGCATCAGGAGCTGCATCGAGATCCACGCCCCGAAGGAGAAGCCCGCGACCCAGCATTGCCGGGCGTTGGGGTTCATCTCCTGAAGGTAGTCGAGCGCCGAGGCCGCGTCCGACAGCTCGCCCACGCCCGCGTCGAACTCACCCTGGCTGCGCCCCACGCCGCGGAAGTTGAATCGCAGCACGGAGAAGCCCAGCTCGTGCAGCGCGTAGTAGATGTTGTAGATGACCTTGTTGTTCATCGTCCCGCCGAACTGCGGGTGCGGATGCAGAACGAGGGCTATGGGGGCGGCGTCGCTGGCATGGGGGTGATAGCGACCTTCGAGCCGACCCTCGGGACCGGCGAAATGGACTTCAGGCATCTATGCACATCCGCATGTTCCGCGCGACGGGCGCGACCATCGCGCCGACAATTCTTGACCTGCGTTATCGGAAAACTTAGAATGATTCCAAAGTTAACGATGCGCGGCCGGAAAGGTGCGGATAGCGCCCTTCCGCCTTCCAGGTCAAGTCAAAGCTCCGGGAAACCGGGGACCTCTCGCATGGGACCGTCGATGAAACTGAGCACAAAGGGCCGCTATGCGGTGACCGCCATGGCCGACATCGCGCTCCATTCGAAGGGGCGTCCGCTGTCCCTGAGCGAGATATCCGAGCGCCAGAAGATCTCGCTCGCCTATCTGGAGCAACTGTTCGGCAAGCTCCGCCGGGCCGGCCTGGTGCGCAGCATGCGCGGGCCGGGGGGCGGCTACACGCTGGCGCGCGATGCCGAGGATATCGCCATCTCGCAGATCATGGCCGCCGTGGAGGAGAAGCTCCAGGCGACGCAATGCTCGGGCGAGGTGGGCGAGGGCTGCGCCGTGGCGGGGACGCGCTGCCTGACGCACAACCTGTGGGAGCGCCTGTCGGCGCATGTGCATCTGTTCCTGCAGCAGACCTCGCTGCAGGACGTGATCGCGACGCCGATCGTGCCCTGCCCGGCGGTCCCCGACTTCATCGGCATCTCCGAGATCGCGCGCGAGGGTGCCCGTGACTGAAGCCGCCTATCTCGACTGGAACGGGGCGACCCCGCTCTGCGATCCCGCGCGTCAGGCGATGATCGCGGCGATGGACGTGACGGGAAACCCTTCGTCCGTGCATTCCGGCGGTCGCCGGGCCAAGGCGTTGATCGACGGTGCGCGCGAGGAGGTGGCGGCCCTGGTCGATTGCCAGCCCGGCGAGGTGATCTTCACCTCCGGTGCGACGGAGGCGACGAACTGGGTACTGCGCGATCCGCGCTGGTCGCTCGTCTTTCTCTCGGCGGTGGAGCACGAGGCGGTACTGATGGCCGCCGAGCGGGCCGGGGCCGACAAGGCGAACCTGTCCGTCGCGGGCAACGGGCTGGTCGAGGCCGGGCCGATGCGCAGCTTTCTGGAGGCGCGCGCCGTGGCCGGGACGCTCGTTTGCGTGCAGGCCGCCAACAGCGAGACGGGTGTGGTGCAGAACCTGCGCGCGGCGGTCGACGCGGCGGCGCGGGTCGACGGGCGCGTCTTCACCGATGCCTGCCAGTCCGTCGGGCGCCGAGACGACGCGGGCAGCACCTTCAGCTTCGCCGAATCGGGCGTGCACTACGCGGCCATCACCGGCGAGAAGTTCGGCGGCCCCGCCGGGGTCGGCGCGCTGATCGTCAAGGAGGGGTGCGAGCTGAAGCCCTTCCTCGTCGGCGGGGGACAGGAATTGCGCCACCGCTCTGGTACGGAGAACCTGCTCGGCATCGTCGGCATGGGCGCGGCGGCGCGCAACGCGCGGGAGAATCCGCAGCATAAATGGGTGCGCCGGCTCAGCCTCTACCTGCGCTCGATGATCGAGACCATCGCCGAGGATGCGGTGGAGATCGGGCACGATGCGACGCGCCTGCTGAACACGACCTGCGTGGCCGTGCCGGGCTGGAAGGCCTCGACACAGATGATGCAGCTCGACCTCAAGGGCGTCTCGGTCAGCGCGGGGTCGGCCTGCTCCTCGGGCAAGGTATCCGAGAGCAAGGTCCTGCGCGCCATGGGCCACGACCGCGCGCTCGCCTCCAGCGCCATCCGCATCAGCATCGGCCCTGCCACGACCGAGGACGACATCGCGCGCTTCGTCGATGTCTGGGGGGCATTTTACCGCGACCGGGTGGAAAAGGCCCGCGCCGCTCACGATATCGACACCGACATTCTCAAGGGGACACGGCATGGATGACGCACAGGCGATGACGACCGCAGCACCGGACCTGATCGTCCGCGAGGGCGTCGAGGAGGAGACCGTCCGCCAGGTGAACGCGCTGAGCGGCAAGTACAAGTACGGCTGGGATACCGAGATCGAGATGGATTTCGCGCCCAAAGGTCTCGACGAGGACATCGTGCGCCTGATCTCGGCCAAGAAGAACGAGCCGGACTGGATGCTCGACTGGCGGCTGGAGGCGTATCGCCGCTGGCTGACCATGGACGAGCCGGCATGGCCGATGGTCACGTATCCGAAGATCGACTTCCAGGACCAGTACTACTACGCCCAGCCGAAAAGCTTCGCGGAGAAGCCCAAGTCGCTGGACGAGGTCGATCCCAAGCTGCTGGAAACCTACACGAAACTCGGTATCCCGCTGCGCGAGCAGGAAATCCTCGCCGGGGTCGAGGGCGCGGGCAAGGCCGCCGGAGAGGGTCGGAAAGTGGCTGTGGACGCGGTGTTCGACAGCGTGAGCGTCGGCACGACCTTCCAGGAGGAACTCAAGAGCGCGGGCGTCATCTTCTGCTCGATCTCGGAGGCGATCCAGGATCACCCGGAGTTGGTGAAGAAGTATCTCGGCTCGGTCATCTCCAGCCGCGACAACTACTACGCCACCCTCAACGCCGCCGTCTTCTCGGACGGCTCCTTCGTCTACATCCCGAAGGGGGTGCGCTGCCCCATGGAACTGAGCACCTATTTCCGCATCAATGCGGAGAATACGGGCCAGTTCGAGCGCACGCTCATCATCGCGGAGGAGGGGAGCTACGTCTCGTATCTCGAAGGCTGCACCGCGCCCCAGCGCGACACGAACCAGCTTCACGCGGCCTGCGTCGAACTGATCACGATGGACGATGCCGAGATCAAGTATTCGACCGTCCAGAACTGGTATCCCGGCGACGAGGATGGCAAGGGCGGCATCTACAACTTCGTGACCAAGCGCGCGGACTGCCGCGGGAAGAACTCGAAGGTCTCGTGGACGCAGGTCGAGACCGGCTCCGCGATCACGTGGAAGTATCCGTCCTGCATCCTGCGCGGCGACGGCTCCATCGGCGAATTCTACTCCATCGCCATCGCCAACAACGCGCAGCAGGCCGATACCGGCACGAAGATGATCCATCTGGGCAAGAACACCCGCTCGCGCATCGTCTCGAAGGGCATCAGCGCGGGCCGTGCGCAGAACACCTATCGCGGTCAGGTCTCGATGCACCCCAAAGCCGCGAACAGCCGCAACTACACCCAGTGCGACAGCCTGCTGATCGGTTCCGACTGCGGCGCGCATACGGTGCCGTATATCGAATGCCGCAACAATTCCTCCCGCGTCGAGCACGAGGCGACCACCTCGAAGGTGGACGACGACCAGCTTTTCTATTGCCGCCAGCGCGGCATGGACGAGGAGGAGGCCGTCGCCCTCGTGGTCAACGGCTTCTGCAAGGAGGTGCTGCAGGCCCTGCCGATGGAATTCGCGGTCGAGGCGCAGAAGCTGGTCGCGATCTCGCTGGAGGGATCGGTCGGCTGATGACCACCCTCTCCCCCACCCCTCCCGGTCGCATGACCGCCGCCGAGTTTCTCGACTGGGCGGCGC
>JAHDDY010000017.1:38603-61074 GCA_020629115.1 Paracoccaceae bacterium
TCCCCCACCCCTCCCGGTCGCATGACCGCCGCCGAGTTTCTCGACTGGGCGGCGCGGGAGGATGTGGGGCGCGTGGAGCTGATCGACGGCGAGGTTGTCGCGATGGCCGGGGAGACGCGGGGGCACGCGCAGGTCAAGGGCGATCTGTCGCGCAGCATGGCCCGCGCGCTGGACGAGAGCGGTTCCGGCTGCGAGGGTTTCGTGAGCGGGCCTGCGGTCATTACCGATGACCGGACCGCCTATATCCCCGATTTCGTGATCGACTGTGGCGATGACGGCGATTGGGACCGCATGGATGCCGTCGAGCCGGTCGTCGTGGTGGAAGTCCTCTCGCCGTCGACGCGGCGCAAGGATCTGGTCGAGAAGCTGGAACGCTATTTTTCCGTCGCGAGCGTGATGCACTACCTGATCGTGGACTGGAAGGCGCGCCGGGTCGTGCACCATGCGCGCCGCGCCGACGGCATCCTCGCGACGATCTACGGGCAAGGTACGCTTCGTCTCGACCCGCCCGGCATTGCCCTCGATATCGCCGATTTCTGGCGCGGGTTGCCACAGCCGGAGGCATCCGCATGATGACGGCACGGCGGGAGGCGGAGCGGGTGCGTTTTACCGATGCGCTGGGCTACTTCGCGGGCGGGTTCGCCCTGGGCGTCCTGTTCAACGTCGGCGATCCGATGCTGACGGTGACCGTCGCGCCGTCCTGGCCGCCGGTCTTCTTCTACGGCGTGCCGGTCGTCGCGCTGCTCTGGGTCGTGCTGCCGTTCCGGTCGCGGCCCTTCGTCTTCAGCGCGGCGCTGTTCCTGGGTCTCGTCTTCGGGTTCCTGGGCGGGACGCTGCTGCTCCTGAACCTGTACGGAGGCGTCGCATGATCGTCACGACCACCCAAGGCATCGAAGGCCGCCCCATCACCCGCTATCACGGCATCGTCGTGGGCGAAGCGATCATGGGGGCAAACGTCGTACGCGATGCCTTCGCGCGGGTGACCGACATCCTCGGTGGACGCTCCGGCTCCTACGAGAACAAGCTGCGCGACGCGCGCGAGGTCGCCTTCCGCGAGGTGCAGGAGCAGGCCCGGACCCTGGGCGCGGATGCGGTGGTCGGGGTGGATATCGACTACGAGGTCATCGGCGATTCGATGCTGATGGTCTCCGTCAGCGGGACGGCCGTGTCGCTCGCGCCGGATGCGGGCGCATGATCGGAGGCGGCGATCACAATGCCGAGCTGGGCATCGCCGTGCAGGACGCCATCGCGGCGGATGCGCGGATGAAGGGCGCGGACGGGCTGGAGGCGCAGCGGGCCTGGGGTGCGGAATACCTGGGCGAGCGGATGATGGGCATGGGCATGGCGCTCGCCGTCGTGGCGACGCCGATGATCTTCCTGCATGCCAGCCCCCGGCTCGGCGTGCTCTGGGTCGGGGCGCTGTTCCTGGCCGGGATGGCGCTCGTATGGGCGCGGGGCGCGAAGGCGAAGGATATCGAGACGGTGCGGGCGGCGCAGCTTGCCGCGCATCGGACGAGACAAAGGGAATTGGCCGGTCGGACCGGCACGGGACAAAGGGATTACGACGATGCTCAAGATTGAGAACCTGCACTGCCGGCTCGAAGAGGAGCCGGATACCACGATCCTCAAGGGGGTGAGCCTGGAGGTGCCCGCGGGCGAGGTCCACGCGATCATGGGGCCGAACGGGTCGGGCAAGTCGACGCTTTCCTACGTGCTTTCGGGCCGCGACGGCTACGAGGTGACGGACGGCTCGGCCACGATGGGCGGCGAGGATATCCTCGACATGGACCCCGAGGAGCGCGCCGCCGCCGGCCTCTTCCTCGCCTTCCAGTATCCGGTGGAGATTCCGGGCGTCGGGAACATGATCTTCCTGCGCACCGCCATGAATGCCCAGCGCAAGGCGCGCGGCGAGGAGGAGATCAGCGCCCCCGACTTCCTCAAGATGGTCCGCGCCAAGGCGAAGGAACTGAACATCTCGCCGGAGATGATGAAGCGCCCGGTCAACGTCGGCTTTTCGGGCGGCGAGAAGAAGCGCAACGAAATCCTCCAGATGGCCATGCTGGAGCCGAGGATGTGCATCCTCGACGAGACCGATTCGGGCCTCGACGTGGATGCGATGAAGCTGGTGGCGAGCGGCGTGAACGCCATGCGCAGCCCCGACCGCGGCTTTCTGGTCATCACGCATTACCAGCGTCTACTGGACCACATAAAGCCCGACGTCGTGCACATCCTCAGCAACGGTCGCATCGTGCAGACCGGCGGTCCCGAGCTCGCCCTCAAGGTCGAGAACGAGGGCTATGCCGACCTGATCGACGCGGCCTGAGGGGACGGATGATGGATACCGTGAACACGATGGCCCCGTGGCGCGAGGCGTTCGACGCCTTCGCCGCGAACGACGAGGCCGCCGCGATGGGATCGAAGTCCCGCGCGGAGGCCTTCGCCCGGTTCGAGGCGCACGGCCTGCCGACGAAGCGGCACGAATACTGGAAGTACACGCCCGTCCGGGGGCTGGAGCCGTCGGGCGCGGTGGCCACGCGCGAGGGGGGCGACCCGTTCGCGGATGTGGAGGCCTACCGTCTCGTCTTCGTGGACGGCCGGATCGACATGTCCCGCTCCGACCACGCCGCGCTGTCGGCGGCGGTGGAGGTGGCCGGGCCGGAGGGAGCGCCTTGGATGGAGGGCGTGTTCGGCACGCTCCAGAACCGCGACATCCCCGGCGCGATGTTCCAGGTGGAGCGGCCCTTCGCGGACCTGAACATGGCGATGTTCACCGACGGTCTCGCCGTGCGCATCCCCGCCGGGACGGCACTCTCCAAGCCCATCCACCTGCGCTACGAGGGCAGCGTCGCCGCGCATCTGCGGCTGGAGATGCTGATCGAGGCGGGCGCGTCGGTGACGGTGCTCGAATCGGGCGCGGGCGCGCTGACCACCGGGGCCGAGATCGTCGTCGAGGACGGCGCGTCCCTCGATCACCTGCGTGCGCAGACCGAGGTGGGCGAACGCCAGTTCACCGCGCTCTACGCCACGGTCGGGGCCGATGCTTCGCTCAAGAGCTTCACGCTCTGCGCCGATGCCGCGCTCATCCGCAACGAGACGGTCGTCGTCATGGCGGGCGACAACGGGTCGGGGCACGTGGCCGCCGGCGTGATGGGGATGGACGACACCCTGGTCGACAACACCGTCTACGTCTCCCACGAGGCCGAGCATTGCGAGAGTCGGCAGGTCATCAAGTCGGTCCTCGACGGCAACGCGAAATCGGTCTTCCAAGGCAAGATCTTCGTGAAGCAGGGCGCGCAGAAGACGGATGGCTACCAGATCAGCCAAGCCGTCCTCCTGTCGGAGCGGGCCGAGTTCAACGCGAAGCCCGAGCTGGAGATCTACGCCGACGACGTGATCTGCTCCCACGGCTCGACCACGGGCGCGCTGGACGAGGAGGCGAAGTTCTACCTGCGCTCGCGCGGCTGCACCGAGGCCGAGGCCGAGGCGCTGCTGGTCGCCGCCTTCATCGACGAGGCCATCCTGGAGATCGCTGACGAGGGCCTTCAGGGCCGGATGCGCGAGACGACGAGCGCCTGGATGAATGCCCGTGCAGGACGGTAGCGGTCTCTCCCTCCAGCGCCTCCTGACGCTGGTCGCGGAGGGCTACACCGCCCCCCGCGAGTCCATGGCCCACGTGCTGCGGATGCATCCGGACGAACGCGCGCGGCTGCTGATGGTCGGGATCGGCATCGCGGTCAGCTTGCTGGGCGTCGCCCTTCTGGGCGACCGCCCGGCGGATGCGGTGGAGGGCATCGAGGACGGCGCGTCGACCGGTCCAGTCGCCGGCTACGCCCTGACGGTGATCGCCGCGATCCTGCAATACTACTTCTTCGCATGGCTCGTCGGTCTGGTCTGCTCCGCCATGGGCGGCACGGGTACGGCGGAGCAGTCGCGCACCGTCGTCGCCTGGTGGGAGCTGGTCACCGCGCCCCTGCGCGTCGTGATCACGCTGGCCCTGTTCGCCAGTTCTCCGGTTGCGGCATTTATGCTGCTTGCGGCGGCGATCCTGTCCTTCGTGATCATGGCCGCCTACATTGCCGAGACCCATGGATTCACGAGTACGGCGCGGGTATGCGGCGTGATGCTGGCGATGCTGCTATTGATCAGCTTCATCCTCAGCAGCTTCCTGCCCGCCTTCGCCCCCGTCGCCTGAAGGCAAGAACATGAGCTACGACATCGACGCCATCCGCGCGGACTTCCCGGCCACCGACCTGACGGTGCACGGCAAGCCGCTCGTCTATCTCGACAACGGGGCGAGCGCGCAGAAGCCGCGCCCGGTCATCGAGACGGTGACGCGCACCTATTCGAGCGAGTACGCGAACGTGCATCGCGGGCTGCACTACCTCTCGAACCTCGCCACCGAGAATTTCGAGGGCGCGCGCGGGGTGGTGCAATCCTTCCTCGGCGCGGCGCACGAGGACGAGATCATCTTCACCTCCGGCTCGACCGAGGCGATCAACCTCGTCGCCTATGGCTGGGCCATGCCGCGCATCGAGGCGGGCGACGAGATCGTCCTCTCGACCATGGAGCACCATGCCAACATCGTGCCCTGGCACTTCCTGCGCGAGCGGCAGGGGGCCAAGCTGGTGTGGGTCGATCCGGACGTGAACGGGGATCTCTCCCCCGAGGCGATCGAAGCGGCCATCACCCCGCGCACGAAGATCGTCGCCATCACGCATATGTCGAACGTGCTGGGCACCGTGGTCGACGTGAAGCGCATCGCGCGCATCGCCCATGACGCCGGGGCGGTGGTCATGGTCGACGGCAGCCAGGCCGCCGTGCACATGCCGGTGGACGTCGCCGATCTGGGCTGCGACTTCTACTGCATCACCGGGCACAAGCTCTACGGTCCCTCCGGCGTCGGCGCGCTCTACGCCAGGCGCGAGCGCCTCGCCGAGATGCGCCCCTTCCAGGGCGGGGGCGACATGATCCGCACCGTCGCCAAGGACGCCGTCTCCTACAACGACGCGCCGCACAAGTTCGAGGCGGGCACGCCCCCCATCGCGCCGGTCATCGGGCTGGCCGAGGCCCTGCGCTACATGCAGGGCGTCGGGATGGACGCCATCGCCGCCCACGAGACCGCCCTGCGCGACTACGCGCGCGAGCGGCTTGCCGGGCTGAACTGGCTGGCAGTTCAGGGACAGTCCGAGACCAAGGGCGCGATCTTCTCCTTCACGATGGAGGGGGCGCACGCGCACGACATCTCGACCGTGCTCGACCGCTACGGCGTGGCCGTGCGCGCGGGGCATCACTGCTGTCAGCCGCTGATGGAGCACATGGGCGTGAACGCCACCTGCCGCGCGTCCTTCGGCATGTACAACACGACCGGCGAGGTCGACGTGCTGGTCGAATCGCTCGAAAAGGCGCATTCGCTGTTTGCGTGACGCGCCTTACATCAGGCGTCGAACCATGAGACAGGACGAGCGAGGGGGCACCGCATGACCCGCCATTCCGAGACCCGCGACCTGCCCTACAGCGTCGAGCAGATGTACGCGCTCGTCTCCGACGTGGAGAGCTATCCGGAGTTCATTCCCTGGACCACCGGCGCGCGGGTGCGCGACCGGACGACCACGCCGACGGGTGAGGAGATGATCGCCGACCTCATCGTCTCCTTCAAGGTGTTCCGCGAGCGGTACACCTCCCGCGTGACGCTGGTTCCGCCGGAGGAGGGCGGCGACGGGAGCGCGAAGGTCGACGTGGTCGCCATCGACGGCCCGTTCCAGAAGCTGGAGACGCTCTACACCTTCACGCCCCGCCCCGACGGCGGCTGCACCATGGGCCTCGACGTGGAGTTCGCCTTCAACAGCCGCCTGATGCAGCGCGCGGCGGGCATGGCGTTCGACCTCGCCTTCAAGCGCGTGACGGCCGCGTTCGAGAACCGGGCGCAGGCGATCTACGGCCCGCCCGGAGCGACGGCGAGCGCGTAGCCCGCCGCCGTTCTTGTTCGATTTCAGGAGCGGTCGTCGGATCTCTCCCTACGACGCCCAGTCGTAGCCGCGCTCGCCATGGGCGTGGTAGTCGAGGCCCTCGATCTCCGCGTCCTCGCCGACCCGCAGCGGGAAGATGGCCGCGCAGAGCTTCACCAGGACGAAGGTCACGATCACCGTGAAGACGCCGACCGCTGCAAGCGCGATGAGCTGCGTGACGAGGCCCTGACCCTCTTCCAGCACGCTCGTGGCCAGAAGCGGAGCCATGATCGTGCCGAAGATGCCGCCCACCCCGTGGACCGCGAAGACGTCGAGCGTGTCGTCGATGTTCAGCTTCGACTTCACGAACCCGCACATCTCCTGGCACAGGACGCCCGCCACCGCGCCGATGAGCAGCGCGCCCACCGGGCCGACGAAGCCCGAGGCGGGGGTGATCGAGGCCAGCCCCGCGATGGTACCCGTAACCATGCCGATCATCGAGGCCTTGCCATGCTTGAACCGCTCCCACAGCGCCCAGGTGATTGAGGCGGTCGCCGCCGAGATATGCGTCACCACCAGCGCCATCGCCGCGCCCCCGTCGGCCGCGAGCTGCGAGCCGGCGTTGAAGCCGAACCAGCCGACCCAGAGCATCGACGCGCCGATCATGGTCATGCCCGGATTGTGCGGCGGCTTCACGTCCTTCGGAAAGCCGCGCCGCGCGCCGAGGGTCGCCGCGATGACCAGTGCGGCGATGCCGGCCGTCTCGTGCACCACGATGCCGCCCGCGAAATCCATCACGCCCATCGCGCCGAGCCAGCCGCCGCCCCAGACCCAGTGCGTCACCGGCGCGTAGCAGATCAGCATCCACAGCGACGAGAAGGCCAGCACGAAGCCGAAGCCGATGCGCTCGACATAGGCGCCGACGATCAGGGCCGGGGTGATGATGGCGAAGGTCATCTGAAAGGCGAAGAACAGCGCCTCGGGGATGGTGCCCGCCAGCGAATCGGTCGTGACCCCCGCGAGGAACATCTTGCCGAGGCCCCCCCAGAGCGCGCCCCCGTCGCCGAAGGCGATGGAGTAGCCCACCGCGAGCCACAGGACCGACATCACGCAGGCGATGGCGAAGCAGTGCATCAGCACCGAGAGCACGTTCCGCGCCCGCACCAGCCCGGCGTAGAACAACGCCAGCCCCGGCAATGTCATGAAGAGGACGAGCGCCGTCGCGACGATCATCCAGGCCGTATCCGCTCCATTCATGGTTCGGTTCACTCCCCGTTTGGTTTTTTGTCGGGGGCGTTCTTTTCGTCGTCTGGCGGGAAATGCAACAGTGTTTCGAGAATCCTGCTATCGGTTTGTGCAGGAGTGTGCGTTTGCCGAAATATTGGTCAGTCCTGTCCGCGGGCGCGCGCCAGCAGCAGGCCTAGGGCATGACGCATCGCCGCCTCGCGCACCGCGCCGCGCCCGAGCGCGCCGAAATCGACCGTCTCGGCCCGCGTGTCGCCATCCCGCGTCGCGGTGGCGAAGCAGACGCGGCCCTCGGGCTTGTGGTCCGAGCCGCCCGGCCCCGCGATGCCGGTGACGGCGACGGACAGGGTCGCGTCGCTGCGGGAGAGCGCGCCCGTGGCCATCTCGGCGGCGACGGCCTCGCTCACTGCGCCGTGGGCGTCGAGGGAGTTTTGCGTCACGCCGAGCATCGCCCGCTTCGCGCCGTTGGAATACGTGACGAAGCCCCGGTCGTAGAGCGCCGAGGAGCCGGGAACCGCGGTGATGGCCGCCCCGACCATGCCGCCCGTGCAGCTTTCGGCGGTGGCGACGGTGATGCCGCGCGCCGTCGCCTCGGCGAGCAGGGCGCGGACGGTCTCCTCCGGGCCGCTCATGCGAACCATCCGTGGGCGAACCCGGCCAGGATCATGGCGACGGCGGCGGCGAGGATGCCCGCGATCACGTCGTCGGCCATGATGCCGAAGGCCCCGTGCCTGCGGTCGGCCCAGCCCACCGGGCCGGGCTTCCAGATATCGAACAGGCGGAACAGCACGAAGGCCGCGATCCAGCCGGGATAGGGGAAGACGTGCGGTTCGGCCCCCGCCATGCCGAGGCCCCAGGAAAGCGGGAGGAGGGCGACCCACTGCCCGGCCAGCTCGTCCACCACCACCTCCGACGGGTCGGCCTTGGCGGGCAGGCCCTCGATATACCGCGCCGTCGCCCAGTACCCGATCCAGGTGGCGAGCACCGTCGCGATCGCCAGCAGCGCGAAGCCGCCCGCCCAGTGCAGCAGCCAGGCAAGCGGGATGGCCGCCGCCGAGCCGACCGTGCCGGGGGCCTTGGGCGAGAAGCCGAGACCGCCCATGGTCGCGATGCCGCGTACCAGCGCGCTCATGCCGCCGCGCCGATCAGGCAGGCGCTGGCGAGGGCCGCGATGCCCTCCTCCCGGCCGCAGAAGCCGAGGCGCTCCGTCGTCGTGGCCTTCACGCTGACCCGGGATACGTCGAGCGCGCAGATCTCCGCGACGCGCGCGCGCATCGCCTCCGAATGGGGCGTGATCTTGGGCCGCTCGCACATCAGGGTGATATCGACGTTCGAGAGCGCGAAGCCCGCCTCGCCGACGAGCCGCACGGCATGGGCGAGGAACTGCGCGCTGTCCGCGCCCTTCCATTGCGGATCGCTGGGCGGGAAGTGCCGGCCGATATCCCCGAGGGCCGCGCCGCCGAGGATGGCGTCGGTCAGGGCGTGCAGACCCACATCGGCGTCCGAATGCCCGGTCAGCCCCCGCCCGTGCGGCACGCGCACGCCGCACAGGACGACGTGGTCCCCGGTCCCGAAGGCATGCACGTCGAAGCCCTGCCCATGGCGGATATCGGGGAGGGCGAGGTGGCGTTCGGCCATGGCGAAATCCTCCGGGGTGGTCAGCTTCACGTTGGCCGGGTCGCCCGGCACGGCGAAGATGCGCAGGCCATGCGCATGGGCGACGGCCGCGTCGTCTAGAAAGCCCGCAAGCGTGCCCGCCGCCTCCGCCGCCGCGAAGGCGCCGAGCAGGGGGGCGAGGCGAAAGCCCTGGGGCGTCTGCGCCCGGTGCACGCCCTCGCGCGACACGTCCTCGCCGATGGTCCCGTCCTCCGCGACGCGGCGCATGGCATCGACCGCCGGAAGCATGGCGAGCGCGCCGTCGGCCTCGCCCAGCGCGTCCGTCACCCGGTCGATGACCGCCGGGGCGAGGAAGGGCCGGGCCGCGTCGTGGATCAGCACCGCCCCCACGTCGCCGCGCGCCGCCAGTGCGCGCAGCCCCGCCGCCACGCTCGCCGCCCGGCTGTCGCCGCCGGGGACGGGGGGCAGGAGCTTCGACACCCCGGCCCCCGCCGCGTCGTGCAGCGCCCGGTCGTCGGGGTGGATCACCGTCTGGACGAGGTCGACCCGCGGATGCGCCTCGACGGCGGCGAGCGTGCGGGCGAGGACGGGGCGGCCGCCGAGGGTCCGGTACTGCTTCGGGAGGCCCCCGCCCGCGCGGATGCCGCGTCCGGCGGCGACGATCAGGGCGGCGGTCTTGCGGGGCGCATCGGTCATGCGCGCGACACTACCCGCCCCGCGCGCGGGCGCAACGATCTTGTGACCCGGGCGCGGAAGGGGTATGAGGACGTCCGGTTTTCAACGGAGAGCGGAATGACGGTCGGGCCTATCGAGATCGGCGCGGAGCGGTTGGCCATGCCGGTGGCGCTCGCGCCCATGGCGGGGATCACGGACCGCCCCTTCCGCCGCCTCGCGGCCCGCCTCGGCGCGCCCTACGTCGTCTCGGAGATGGTGGCGAGCCGGGAGATGCTGCACCTGCGCCCCCTCTCCGCCATCCGGCTCCGCACGCAGGAGGACGAGGCGCTGGCGGCGGTGCAGCTCGCCGGATGCGAGGCGCGCTGGATGGCCGAGGCCGCCCGGCGCGTGGAGGATGGCGGCGCGCGCATCCTCGACATCAACATGGGCTGTCCGGCGAAGAAGGTGACGAACGGCTATTCCGGCTCGGCCCTCATGCGCGACCCGGACAAGGCGCTCTCCCTGATCGAGGCGACGGTGAACGCGGTGTCGATCCCCGTCACCCTCAAGATGCGCCTCGGCTGGGACGAGGATACGATGAACGCGCCGCAGATCGCGCGACTCGCCGAGGATGCGGGCGTGCGGATGCTGGTGGTTCACGGACGCACGCGGTCGCAGTTCTACAAGGGCGCGGCCGATTGGGGCGCGGTGCGGGCGGTGGTCGAGGCGGTGGACATCCCCGTCCTCGTCAACGGCGACATCACCGGGCCGGCGGCGGCCCGCGCGGCGCTGGCGCAGTCCGGCGCGGCGGGCGTGATGATCGGGCGGGGGACGCAGGGCGCGCCGTGGGTGGCCGGGCAGGTGGCCGACGCCTTGGGCGAACGGCCGCCCCGACTCGCCCCGGAAGGCGAGGCGCTGGGCGCGCTGGTCGTCGAGCATTACGAGGGGCTGCTCTCCTGCTACGGCACGGCCATCGGCCTGCGCGGCGCGCGCAAGCATTTGGGGTGGTATCTGGAGGGGCGGCCCGGCGGGGCGGACCTGCGGGCGCGGCTGGTGCGCTGCGACGATCCGGCGGCGGTCATCGCCATGCTCCGCGCCTACGACTGGCCCGCGCCCGCATCCACCCCCGCCGTCGCGGACGCCGCATGATCGGCGTCGACCATGAGATCCTGTGGAATTCGCTGCCCGTTCCCGCGCTGGTAATCGGCCCGGACGCGCGCATCCAGGCGGTCAACGCCGCCGCCGAGCAGTTCTTCACCATGAGCGCCCGGACGCTGATCGGACGCGACTTCGCGTCCTTCGCGCCGGACGGCTCGCGCCTCGCCGCGCTGCTCGACCAGGCCCGGCGCGCGTCCACGTCGCTGGCCGAGCGCGGGGTCGAGATCGCCTCCCAGGAGGGGGAGATGGTCACGGTCGACGTGCAGGTCGCCCCGCTGACGGACACGGCGCGCAGCCCGGCCCTGCTGGTGCTCGCCCAGCCGCGCTCCATCGCCGAGAAGATGGACCGCAACCTCGCCCATCGCGGCGCGGCCCGCTCCGTCAGCGGCATGGCCGCTGCCCTGTCGCACGAGATCAAGAACCCCCTCGCCGCCATCTCCGGGGCCGCGCAGCTCCTGCAGGATTCGGCCTCCGACCAGGAAAGCGAGCTGGCCGAGCTGATCGAGGAGGAGGCCGAGCGCATCGGGCGGCTGGTGGACCGGATGGAGCATTTCACCGACGAGCGTCCGCCGACCCGCTCTCCCGTGAACCTGCACGACGCGCTGGAGGCCACGCGCCGGGCCGCGAAGGCGGGCTTCGGACAGGAGGTGCGCTTCGTCGAGGATTACGACCCCTCGCTCCCGCCCACCGCCGGGGATCGCGATCAGCTCGCGCAGGCGTTCCAGAACCTCGTCAAGAACGCCGCCGAGGCGGTGGGCCGCGGGGGCGAGATCACGCTGCGCACCGCCTATCGCCCCGGCGTGCGCCTGAGCGAGGGGGCCGGGGGCGGTCGGCGCGGGCTGCCGCTCGAAGTCTCGATCATCGACAACGGCCCGGGCATCGCCGACGACCTGGCCCCGCACATCTTCGAGCCGTTCGTCACCTCGAAGGCCAGCGGCGCGGGGCTGGGCCTTGCCCTCGTCTCGAAGATCGTCGCCGACCATGGCGGCGTCATCTCCTGCGAGAGCGGCGAGGGGCGCACGGTCTTCCGGATGCTGCTGCCGGTCTGGGACGAGCGGGAGGGCGCGGCATGACCGGCTCGCTGGTGCTCATCGCCGACGACGACCGCGCCATCCGCACGGTGCTGTCGCAGGCGCTCACCCGGTCGGGCTTCCGCACCCGCTCCACCGGCACCGCCTCGACCCTCTACCGCTGGGTGGAGGAGGGCGAGGGCGATGCGGTGGTGACGGACGTGATGATGCCCGACGGCGACGCGCTCGACATGCTGCCCAGCATGAAGCGGCGGCGCCCGGACCTGCCCGTCATCGTGATGAGCGCGCAGAACACGGTGATGACCGCCATCCGCGCCGCCGATGCGGGGGCGTACGAATACCTGCCCAAGCCCTTCGACCTGAAGGAGCTGGTCAGCCACCTGCGCAAGGCGCTGGCCGGTGTGCAGGGCGCGGGCGGCGACGTGGCGGCGGAGGCGCGCGAGGACGTGCAGCCGCTGATCGGGCGCTCGACGGCGATGCAGGATGTCTACCGCGCCATGGCCCGGCTGATGAACACGGACCTGACGGTGATGATCACCGGCGCGTCCGGCACGGGCAAGGAGCTGGTCGCCCGGGCGCTGCACGACTACGGCAAGCGCAAGGCCGGGCCGTTCGTCGCGGTGAACATGGCCGCCATCCCGCGCGACCTGATCGAATCGGAGCTGTTCGGCCACGAGAAGGGGGCCTTCACCGGCGCGACCGCCCGCTCGACCGGCAAGTTCGGGCAGGCCCAGGGCGGGACGCTCTTCCTCGACGAGATCGGCGACATGCCGCCCGAGGCGCAGACCCGGCTGCTGCGCGTGCTCCAGGAGGGCGAGTACACCGCCGTCGGGGCGACCGGCGTGAAGAAGACCGACATCCGCATCATCGCGGCCACCCATCAGGACCTGCGCGCGCATATCCGCGAGGGCATCTTCCGCGAGGACCTGTTCTACCGCCTCAACGTCGCCCCCATCCGCCTGCCCCCCCTGCGCGAGCGGCTGGACGACGTGCCCGACCTCGTGCGCGGCTTCCTGCGGCAGGCGGTGGCCGAGGGGCTGCCGCGCAAGACCATGTCGCGCGACGCGATGGACGCCCTGCGCGCCTACGACTGGCCCGGCAACGTGCGCGAGCTTCAGAACCTGATGAAGCGGGTCGCGGCGCTGTGTCCCGACGACATCGTCGACCTGAGCACCATCGAGGCGGAGCTGGCGACCCACGTCGCCGATACGGGCGCGGCGGCGGCGGTGCCCGACAACCTGTCGGGGATCGTGGAGGAGCATCTCAAGCGGTACTTCGCCATGCACGGCGACGCCATCCCGCCCGCGGGCCTCTACCAGCGCATCCTGCGCGAGGTGGAGTTTCCGCTGATCACGTTGTCGCTAGCGGCCACGCGCGGAAACCAGCTTCGCGCCGCCGACCTGCTGGGTCTGAACCGAAATACCCTGCGAAAGAAGATACGAGAGCTTGACATTCCCGTCGATCGCAAGAAGAAGTGATGCCAAAGAGCCACAATAGTGGCGATAAGCGTTGCAGCAGCGACGCATTGGCGCATGGCGTCGGGGAAGCAGGGTCGGTCGGGTCGCCTTTCGGGCGATCCCTCTTCCTGTGACGCCGTCCGCGCCGGGTGGTGAACAGGAGAACCGGTCGGTCGATGTCGTTGACACTTCCCGATCATACGGCCCGTCCGGACCGGGCGTGGTGGGGCGGCACGCTCAGGCGCCGCCGGATCGTCAGCGCGCTGGGCTTCGGCCTCGCGGTCGCGACGCCCCTCTGCGCGATCGTGACCTACTACCTCGCCACCACGGGGGAGGAGATCGGCACGGACCGCACGGCCCTGCGCGTCATGCTGGTGCTCGACTTCTGCCTCGCCCTGGCGCTCATCGCGGTGATCGGCTGGCGCGTGGCGACGCTGGTGCTGGCGCGGCGGGCGCGCTCGGCGGGGTCGCGCCTGCACCTGCGCATGGTGCGCATCTTCACCATCCTGTCGGTCGCCCCGGCCCTGCTGCTCGGACTGTTCGCGGCCATCTCGGTCACGGTGACGCTGGAGAGCTGGCTCAACGACCGGGTCGGCGGGGTGGTGCGCAATTCCGTCGCCATCGCCGAATCCTACGTGCGCGAGCGCCATCAGGTCATCCGCCTCGACGCCCGCGCCGTCGCCTCCGAGATCGCCCGCCTCTCGCCCTTCGGCACGCCCAGCCCGCGCGCCATGGCCGAGGCGCTGGCCGCCGTCTCGGCGCGGCGTCAGCTCACGGAAGTCTACATCGTCCATTCCACCGGCGAGATCGTCGCCCGGGGGCCGAACAGCTATCTCTTCCTCTACGAGCCGCCCGACGACCGGCATCTGGAGCAGACCCGCGCCGGGGAGGTCTACGTCTACGAGGACCAGGCGAATGACGCCATCCGCGCCCTGACCCCGCTCGACGGCCTGTTCGATTCGTACCTCTACATCACGCGCCCCGTCGACAGCGAGGCCGTGCGCGTCCTGTCGGAGACGCGCGGGCTGGCGCGGGAATACGAGCGGCTGGAGGCCCAGCGCGGCGACATGCAGCTCCTGTTCGCGGTGCTGTACATCGGTTTTGCGGTGATCGTGGTCTCGGTCGCCATCTGGTTCGGTATCTGGGTCGCCGACCGCCTCGCCCGGCCCATCGGCCGCCTCGCCGGGGCCGCCGACCGCGTCGCGCGCGGCGACCTGAACGCGCGGGTTCACGAGGAGCAGGGCGACGATGAGATCGCGACCCTGTCCCGCGCCTTCAACCGCATGACCGGCCAGGTGCAGCTCCAGCGCGACGCGCTGCTCGACGTGAACGACGAGCTGGACCAGCGTCGCCGCTTCACCGAGGCCGTGCTTTCGGGGGTCAGCGCCGGGATCGTGGGTCTCGACGCCCAGGGGCGGATCGACCTGAAGAACGCATCGGCCCGGGTCATCCTCGGCGGGACGGACGCGATGCGCGGCGTGGAGGACGTCGAGGCGCTCCTGCCCGGCATCCGCGCGCTGATGGATCGCGCCGGGGCCTCGCCGCTCGGCGTCTCCGAGGGGCGCGTGATCGCGAAGGGCGGGGCGCAGGACCACGAATACCTCGCCCGGGTCTCCTGCCAGCGCGGGGAGGAGGGGGTGGAGGGCTACGTCCTGACGCTGGACGACATGACCGCCCTCGTCTCCGCCCAGCGCCTCGCCGCCTGGGGCGACGTGGCCCAGCGGGTCGCCCACGAGATCCGCAACCCCCTGACCCCGATCCAGCTCTCGGCCGAGCGCCTGCGCCGCAAGTTCGGCGTGCAGGTCGAGGAGAACCGCCCCGTCTTCGACCAGTGCGTCGATACCATCGTCCGCCAGGTCGGGCAGATCCGGCGCATGGTCGAGGAATTTTCGAACTTCGCCCGGATGCCCAAGCCCGAATTCGGCGAGGTGCCGCTCGATGCCTTCGTCGCCGAGACGCTCGCGCTGCAGAGCGCCGAATATCCCGATATCGCCTTCTCGCAGGAGCCGGAGCGGTCGGGGGTCGTGCTCAAGGCCGACCGGGGCCTGATATCCCAGGTCTTCACCAACCTCGTCCGCAACGCCGCGCAGTCGACCCGCGCCCATGTCGAGGCGAACGAGGATGCGGAGCCGGGGCGGATCGTGATTCGCACCGCGCTGGAGCCCGATCACATCCAGATCGACGTGATCGACAACGGGCCGGGCTTTCCGGCCCGCGAGCGCGACAAGCTCACGGAACCCTACGTCACGACGCGCAAGGGCGGCACGGGCCTCGGCCTGGCCATCGTCCGGCGCATCGTGGAGGACCACAGCGGCAGCCTGACCCTGCTCGACGCGGAGGGGGGCGGCGCGCGCGTCTGCATCCGCCTGCCGCGCGAGGCGGTCCTGCACCGCGACGGCGAGGCACGCACGGGCCACGCCGAAGAACCGACATCCACACGACCCGAAGGGAGCCTCTAGACATGGCCGACATTCTCGTCGTCGACGACGAAGCCGATATCCGCGACCTGATCGCCGAGATCATGGAGGACGAGGGACACGAGTCCCGCCGGGCGTCCTGCGCCGACTCGGCCTTCCGGGAGATCAATGCGCGCCAGCCCGACCTCATCATCCTCGACATCTGGCTCCAGGGCAGCCGCAAGGACGGGATCGAGGTGCTCAAGACCGTCAAGCGCGACAACCCGGAAATCCCCATCGTCATCATCAGCGGCCACGGCAACGTGGAGCTGGCGGTCGCGGCGATGCAGCAGGGGGCCTACGACTTCATCGAGAAGCCCTTCAAGACCGACGTGCTCATCCTCACCGCCGAGCGCGCCATCGAGACCTCGCGCCTGCGCCGGGAGAACAGCGCCTTCCGCAGCCGGACCGAGCGCAGCAGCGACCTTATCGGCGAGGCGCCGTCGCAGGCAGCCCTGCGTGCCACGCTCCAGCGCGTCGCGCCGACGGGCAGCCGGGTGCTCGTCTCCGGTCCGTCCGGCGCGGGCAAGGAGGTGGCCGCTCGGTTCCTGCACGCGCATTCCAAGCGCGCCGACGCGCCCTTCGTCGTGGTCAGCGCCGCGACGATGGAGCCGGCGCATCTGGAGGAGAAGCTGTTCGGACGCCAGAAGGAGGGCGGGCTTGCCCAGCCGGGCCTTCTGGAGGCGGCCCATGGCGGCACGCTCTTCTTCGACGAGGTGGCCGACATGCCGCGCGAAACGCAGCCGAAGATCCTGCGCGTGCTGGTGGATCAGTCCTTCACCCGTTCGGGCGGGTCGGACGTGGTGCGCGTCGACGCGCGCATCGTCAGTTCCACGAGCCGCGACCTGCCCTCCGAGATCGAGAAGGGCAACTTCCGCGAGGATCTCTACCATCGCCTCAACGTCGTCCCCGTCGAGGTGCCGGCGCTGGCCGCACGCCGCGAGGACATCCCCCTCCTCGTCGAGCATCTGAGCGACCGGCTGAGCCGCGAGCAGGGCTTGCCCCGCTGCACCTTCGGGGCGGACGCGATGGCGGTGCTCCAGGCCTACGACTGGCCCGGCAACGTGCGTCAACTGCGCAACATCGTCGAGCGCATGATGATCCTCGGCACCCGGATCGGCCAGGAGATCGGGGCCGACGACCTGCCGCGCGAGGTGATGCGGGGCGATGCGGGCGCGGCGGCCTCGACGGGGGGCGACAACTTCGTCTCCATGCCGCTGCGCGAGGCCCGCGAGGCCTTCGAGCGCGACTACCTCATCGCCCAGATCAACCGCTTCGGCGGCAACGTCTCGCGCACGGCGGCCTTCATCGGCATGGAGCGCTCGGCGCTGCACCGCAAGCTCAAGGCGCTGGGCGTCAGCACTTCGAACCGGGGCGGCTCGCGCCTCGCCTCGGCGGGCAACGTCGTGCAGCTGTCGAGCTGACGGGGCATGAAGGTCATCGTCTGCGGCGCGGGGCAGGTGGGCTTCAACATCGCCCGCCAACTCGCCGCCGAGAACAACGACGTCGTCATCGTCGACCAGTCCGAGGCGCTGGTCCGGAAGGTCACAGACCGGCTCGACGTGGGCGGGGTGTCGGGTTTCGCCTCGCGCCCCGACGTGCTGCGCGAGGCCGGGGCGCGCGATGCGGACATGATCATCGCCGTCACCTATTCCGACGAGGTGAACATGGTGGCGTGCCAGGTCTCGCACACCGTGTTCAAGATCCCGCGCAAGATCGCCCGCATCCGCGCGCAATCCTACCTGGAGCCGCGCTGGTCCGACATGTTCCAGCGCGACCACATGCCCATCGACGTGATCATCTCGCCGGAGGTGGAGGTCGCCCATTCCGTGCTGCGCCGGCTGCGCGCGCCGGGGGCCTTCGAATCGACCCCCTTCCTCGACGGCCGGGTGCGCATGATCGGCACGCGGCTCGCCCCCGACTGCGCCCTGCTGCACACGCCCCTGCGCCAGCTGACGGAACTGTTCCCCGATCTCGTCGCCAAGGTCGTCGCCTTCGAGCGCAACGGCAAGCTCTACACTCCCAGCGGCGACGACCAGCTGCTGGAGGAGGACAACGTCTTCATCATCGCCCGCGAGGACCAGGTCGAGCGCACCCTCGGCCTGTTCGGTCATGACGAGGAGGTGGCACGGCGCATCATCATCGCGGGGGGCGGCAATGTCGGCCTCAACGTGGCGCTGGAGCTGGAGAAGCAGGAGCGGCGCATCAAGGTCAAGCTCATCGAGCGCGAGCGCAGCCGGGCCGAATACGTCGCCGAGAGCCTCGACCGGACCATCGTCCTCAACGGCGACGTGCTCGACGCGTCTCTGCTGGCGGAGGCGAACGTCGCCGATGCGGAGATGATCATCGCGCTGACCGACGACGACAAGGCGAACCTCCTGGCCGGCGTGCTGGCCAAGGAGGAGGGCGCGGGCGCGGCCATGGCCCTCATCAACGACCAGAACCTCATGCGCCTCGTCGCGCCGCTGGGCCTCGACGCCTTCATCAACCCCCGCGCGACCACGGTCTCCTCGATCCTGCGCCATGTGCGCCGGGGCCGCATCCGCAACCTGCACAGCGTGCGCGACGGGGCGGCGGAGGTGATCGAGGCGCAGGTCCTCGCCACCTCGCCGCTGGCGGGCACGCCCCTGTCGGCGGTCGCCCTGCCGCCCGGCGTCATGGTCGGCGCGATCCTCTCGAACGGCGAGATACGGGTGCCGGACGGGCGGCACATCCTGCGCGACGGCGACAACGTCGTCATCTTCGCCCTCAAGAGCGCGGTGCCGGAGGTGGAGAAGCTCTTCCGCGTCACCGTGGACTATTTCGGGTGAGCCGCGGCTCCGTCCGGGTCTGGCGGCCCATCGAGCGGCGCGGGACGGGGGCCGAGCAGCTTCTGAGCGCCGCGCTCTTCGCCTTCTCCGTCGGCTTCGCCCTCATGGCGATCCACGCCATCGGGGTCGGGGACAGGCCCACGAGCGGCGTCTTCGCCATCTGCACGGTCGGATCGTTCCTCCTCGGATCGGCGGTGCGCATGGTGCTGCTGCGCCATCCGATCCGGGCGGCGCGGTCGGGGCTGCTGGCGCTGATGGTCTTCTATACCGCCGGGCCGCTCGTCCTGGCGGTGCCGATGGCCGAGCTGGTCCCGGGCTTCGGCATCGTGGACGCCTATTTCGAGATGTGCTCGGCGCTCTCGACGACCGGTGCCTCGAACATCCGCGACATCGCCGACGTGCCGCAGACCCTCGTGCTCTGGCGGTCGCTCTGCGCGGGGTTCGGCGGATTCGTCTGCCTCGTCGCCGCGCTTGCGGTCTTCGCGCCGCTCTCCATCGGCGGCTTCGAGGTCCGCCACAGTTTCGACCGGCCCATGGACGCGCCGGGCCGCCCCCGCATGGCCCCCGAGGTCTACATGGACCGGCGCGAGGCGCTGGAGCGGGCGGCCTGGGCGGCGCGGACGCTCGGCATTCCCTACGGCGCGCTGATCGTCCTTTGCATGATGGGCCTCGCCTGGACCGGCATCCCGGCCTTCGAGGCGCTGTGCTACGCCCTCGGCGCGGTCTCGACTACGGGGTTCCAGGTCAATCCGGGCGGATTCGCGGCCTACGGCTCGATGTCGTCGGAACTGGTGATGCTGCTGGCAATCCTCCCCGCGTCGGTGGGGGTCGCGGTGCACCTCCAGGCCCTGCGCGGACGGATGCGCGCCTACCGCGAGGACCCCGAGATCCGCTACATGCTCATCGCGGTCGTGGCGGTGGTGACGGTCCTGTTCCTGCGCCACTGGATCGGGGCCATCGAGACCAGCTCGACGGACGAGTTCGAGGCGGGCCTGCGCGCGCTGTGGGGGACGCTCTTCATGGCGTTCTCCTACATCACCACCGCCGGATTCGAATCGGCGGACTGGGAGGGGGCGACGACGTGGAGCGCTCTGCGCACGCCGGGCATCGCGCTGATCGGTCTCGCCATCATCGGCGGCGGGGCGGCCTCGACGGCGGGGGGCGTGAAGCTCATCCGCGCGGCGCTCCTCGCGAAGCACAGCCTGAACGAGCTGGCCCGCCTGACCCGCCCGACCGAGGTGCGCCCCATCCGCAGCGGGGCGAATCGGGTGACGCTGGCGGCCATGCGCATCGTCTTCGTCTTCGTGATGCTCTACGTCCTGTCGGTCGTGCTCAGCGCGCTGGCGCTCACCGCGACGGGGATGGGCATGATCGACGCGCTCATGGCCTCGATCAGCGTCCTGAGCAACACCGGCCCGCTCCTGCCGCTCATCCTCGACGACGCGAATGCCTGGGTCGACCTGCCCGATATCGGCAAGCTCGTCCTGTGCGTCGGCATGATCGTCGGCCGCATGGAGACCCTCGCCGTCGTCGCCCTGCTCAGCCCGCGAACGTGGCGCAGATAGCGCAGTCAACCCGAGTTTACGTCTATCCGCGTCGTCATACGTTACACGGGGTTGTGGGATCGGACGTATCGTGTAGTGTTTCGCTCATGCCGGGGCATCGTGTCCCGGTTTGCGACACAATAAGAATAAAAGGGCGTCTAATGGCCTCCGACCGGCAGAACCTTCAGGACACGTTTCTCAACCACGTCCGCAAGAACAAAGTCTCCGTCACCATCTTCCTCGTCAACGGGGTGAAGCTCCAGGGTGTCATCACCTGGTTCGACAATTTCTGCGTCCTGCTGCGCCGGGACGGCCAGTCGCAGCTCGTCTACAAGCATGCGATCTCGACCGTCATGCCCGCGCAGTCCATCGCGCTCTACGAACCGGAAGAGGCACCGGCCACTTGACCGCGGAGACCGAGGACGCGGCCACCCGCACATTCGTCGTCCATCCCGTCCTGCCCGACTGGAAGCAGGCGAATCGCACGCCCGAGAACCGACTGGACGAGGCGGTCGGCCTCGCCCGGGCGCTCGATCTCGACATCGTCGCCTCCTCGGCCGAGCTGGTGAAGCAGCCGCGCCCGGCGACGCTGTTCGGCACCGGCAAGCTCGACGATCTCAAGGCGACGGTCTCGGACAACGAGGTCGAGCTGGTCATCGTCGATGGCACGCTGACCCCGGTGCAGCAGCGCAACCTGGAGAAGGCGCTCGACGCCAAGGTGCTCGACCGCACCGGCCTCATCCTCGAAATCTTCGGCGAGCGGGCGGGTACGGCGGAAGGCGTGCTCCAGGTCGAGCACGCGCATCTGAGCTACCAGAAATCGCGCCTCGTCCGCAGCTGGACCCACCTGGAGCGCCAGCGCGGGGGCCTCGGCTTCGTCGGCGGCCCCGGCGAGACGCAGATCGAGGCGGACCGCCGCATGATCGACGAGCGTCTCGTGCGCATCGAGCGCAAGCTCGACAAGGTGGTCAAGACCCGCACGCTCCACCGCAAGAAGCGCAAGAAGGCCCCGCTGCCGGTCATCGCCCTGGTCGGCTACACCAACGCGGGCAAGTCGACGCTGTTCAACCGCATCACCGGCGGCGGCGTGCTGGCCAAGGACATGCTGTTCGCGACCCTCGACCCGACCATGCGCTCGGTCGAGCTGCCGAACGGGCGCGAGGCCATCTTCTCGGACACGGTGGGCTTCATATCCGACCTGCCGACCCAGCTCATCGCCGCCTTCCGCGCGACGCTGGAGGAGGTGCTGGAGGCCGATATCATCCTCCACGTCCGCGACGTCTCCAGCGAGGAGACCGAGGCGCAGGCCGAGGACGTGGTCGCGGTCCTGCGCGATCTCGGCGTCGAGGAGACGGTGCTGGACGGGGCGATCGAGGTCTACAACAAGGTCGATCTCCTGGACGAGGGCGCGCGCCGGGCGTGGGAGAACGAGGCGGCGCGCCGCCCCGGCGTCATCTGCGTCTCGGCGCTGTCGGGGCAGGGGGTCGAGGCGCTCCTGTCGCTGGTGGCGGAGACGCTGGCCACGGCGGAGCGGCTGGTCCGCATCGCACTGCCCGCGAGCGACGGCGCCGCGCTGGCCTGGCTCTACGAGACGGCCGACGTGCGCGAGGCGACGGGGGAGGAGGACGTGATGACGCTGACCGTCTCCATCTCCGACGCCGATGCGCAGCGCTTCGAGAAGCGATTCGGCTACGCGCCGGTGGCGGCGGACTGAGGGCCGGGGGCCAGGCGCGTCAGTCGCCCAGTCCCAGCACGTCGACCATCGCGTATTCCCCCGGCTTGCGGCCCCGGCCCCAGAACGCGGCCTTGAGCGCCCCGCGGGAGAAGATGCGTCGGTCGGTGGCGAGGTGGCGCAGGACGATGCGCTCCCCGTCGGCGGCGAAGATCACGTCATGCTCGCCGACCACGTCGCCGCCCCGGATGGCATGAAACCCGATGGTGCCGCGCTCACGCGCCCCGGTCATCCCGTCGCGCCCCCGGTCCGACACGTCCGCCAGCGCGACCCCCCGCCCCGCGGCGGCGGCCTCGCCCAGCATGAGCGCGGTGCCCGACGGCGCGTCGACCTTGCGGTTGTGATGCGCCTCGACGATCTCGATGTCGAAATCCGCATCCAGCGCCCGGGCGACGCGCTCCGTGAGGATCGTGAGCAGGTTCACGCCGAGCGACATGTTCCCCGCCCGCACGATCACCGCATGCCGCGCCGCCGCCGAGAGCTTCGCCAGATGCTCCGCGTCGAAGCCGGTCGTGCCGATCACATGGACGAGCTTTGCCTGCGCGGCGAGGGCCGCGTGGGCGGTGGTGGCATCGGGGGCGGTGAAGTCGATCATCGCATGCGCGCCCAGCACCGCCTCCAGCGGGTCGCCCCCCACGACGACCCCGACCTCGCGCCCTAGCCCCATGGCCGCGCCAATATCTTGCCCGATCCACGGATGATCCGCCCGCTCCGTCACCGCATGAAGCGCCGCCCCCTCCGCCTCCAGCACCTCGCGCACGAGCATCCGCCCCATCCGGCCCGAACAGCCGGGGATGACGATGTTGAGGGGGTCGGTCATGG
>JAHDDY010000110.1 GCA_020629115.1 Paracoccaceae bacterium
TCCTCGAAGTTGTAGCCGTTCCACGGCATGAACGCGACGAGCACGTTCTTGCCGAGCGCCAGCTCGCCGAGGTCCGTCGAAGGACCGTCCGCGATCACGTCGCCGGTCTGCACCCGGTCGCCTACCTTGATGAGGGGGCGCTGGTTGATGCAGGTGTTCTGGTTCGAGCGCTGGAACTTGCGCAGGCGGTAGATGTCGACGCCCGGATCGCCGGGGGTCAGGTCCTCCGTCACGCGCACCACGATGCGCATGGCGTCGACCTGGTCGACCACGCCACCGCGCCGGGCCACGATCGACGCGCCGGAATCGCGCGCGACGCGCTCCTCCATGCCGGTCCCGATCAGCGGGGCCTCGGCCTTGACGAGCGGGACGGCCTGGCGCTGCATGTTCGAACCCATGAGCGCGCGGTTGGCGTCGTCGTTCTCCAGAAACGGGATGAGCGAGGCGGCGACCGAGACGAGCTGCTTGGGCGATACGTCGATCAGGTCGACGTTCTCGCGCGGGTTCATCATGAAGTCGCCGGATTTGCGGGTCGAGACGATCTCGTCCTCGAAGCCGCCCTCCGCCGTCAGGCGCGCGTTGGCCTGCGCGACGGTGTGCTTCATCTCCTCCATGGCGGAGAGGTAGACCACGTCGTCGGTCAGCTTGCCCTCGATCACCTTGCGGTAGGGGCTTTCGATGAAACCGTACTTGTTCACCCGCGCGAAGGTGGCGAGGCAGTTGATCAGGCCGATATTCGGCCCTTCCGGCGTCTCGATGGGGCAGATGCGGCCGTAATGGGTCGGGTGCACGTCGCGCACCTCGAAGCCCGCCCGCTCGCGGGTCAGGCCGCCCGGGCCGAGGGCCGAGAGGCGGCGCTTGTGGGTGACTTCCGACAGCGGGTTGGTCTGGTCCATGAACTGCGAGAGCTGGCAGGAGCCGAAGAACTCGCGCACCGCCGCCGCCGCGGGCTTGGCGTTGATCAGGTCCTGCGGCATGACCGTGTCGATATCCACGCTCGACATGCGCTCGCGAATCGCGCGTTCGGTGCGCAGCAGGCCGACGCGGTACTGATTCTCCATCAGCTCGCCGACCGAGCGCACCCGGCGGTTGCCGAGGTTGTCGATATCGTCGATGTCGCCCCGCCCGTCGCGGAGGTTCACCAGCGTCCTGACGACGGCGAGGATATCCTCCTTGCGCAGGGTGCGCAGGGTGTCAGGCGCATCCAGATCGAGGCGCATGTTCATCTTCACGCGGCCCACGGCCGACAGGTCGTAGCGCTCGGAGTCGAAGAACAGCGATTCGAACAGCGTCTCGGCCGCCTCCAGGGTCGGCGGCTCGCCGGGGCGCATGACGCGGTAGATATCCAGCAGCGCGGTCTCGCGGCTGATGTTCTTGTCCGCCGCCATGGTGTTGCGGATATAGGCACCGACCTCGACATGGTCGATATCGAGCACGGGGAAGGTGTCGTGACCCAGCGCGACCAGCTCGTCGAGCAGCTCCTCGGTGATCTCGCCGCCGGCCTCGACGTAGATGAGGCCGGTCTCCTCGTTGATGATATCCTTGGCCATGAAGCGACCCAGGATGGATTCGTGCGGCACCTGCACGCGCTCGACCCCGGCCTCGGCCAGCTTCTTGAGCTTGCGCGGGGTGATCTTGACGCCGGCCTCGGCGATGACCTCGCCGGTGGCGGCATCGACCAGGTCGAAGGTCTGCTTCGAGCCCTTCAGGCGCTCGGGGTTGAACGGCACGGACCAGCCGTCGCCCGCGCGGGTGTACTCGACCGTCTCGTAGAAGGCATCCATGATGCCCTCCTGATCGAGACCGAGGGAGTAGAGCAGCGTCGTCGCCGGCAGCTTGCGGCGGCGGTCGATGCGGACGAAGACGATATCCTTGGGGTCGAATTCCAGATCGAGCCACGAGCCGCGATAGGGGATGACGCGCGCGGCGAAGAGCAGCTTGCCCGACGCGTGGGTCTTGCCCTTGTCGTGGTCGAAGAACACGCCGGGCGAGCGGTGCATCTGGGAGACGATGACGCGCTCGGTGCCGTTGATGACGAAGGTGCCGTTGTCGGTCATCAGGGGCATGTCGCCCATGTAGACGTCCTGCTCCTTGATGTCCTTGACCGAGCGCGCGCCCGTCTCCTCGTCCACGTCGAAGACGATGAGGCGTAACGTGACCTTAAGGGGTGCGGCGTAGGTCATGTCCCGCGCCTGGCATTCCTCCACGTCGAACTTGGGCGCTTCCAGCTCGTAGCGCACGAATTCCAGGGTGGAGGTATCGTTGAAGTCCTTGATGGGGAAGACGGAGTTGAACACCCCGGCAATGCCGGAATCGGCGTCCGGCTCGGGGCCGTCGCCGCTGGAGAGGAACAGATCGTAGGAACTGCGTTGCACTTCGATGAGGTTGGGCATGTCCGCGACTTCGCGGATCTTGCCGAACATCTTGCGGATTCTCTTGCGACCGATATACGCCTGCGCCATCGTTGCTTTCGCCTCCTTTAGCGGGGAGCCGCGCGCCCTCGCGACCCCGACCGCCTGTGCGTCCACCGGCCCGCGCCTGGGCCGTGATACGCTCCGCCGATCCGTCCCCCGTCAATGCGGGATGCGAATCGGCCACCCATTTAACTCGCCGTTAAATCTTTTATGGGGGCATGCCCCCTTTAAAATTCATTAACCATGGTCTCCCGCCCGTACCTGCCCCTACAGACGCGGATGGGCCGATCCCGATTTCGTTCTCGAAACCGGCATCAGCCCCATATCATGGCGTGCGGACGAGCGGCCCGCACGCGCCGTCCCGAAGGATCAGGTCAGCTCGACTTCCGCACCGGCGGCTTCGAGCTTGGTCTTCATCTCTTCGGCTTCTTCCTTGCTCACGTCGGCCTTCACCTCTTTCGGTGCGCCCTCGACGAGATCCTTCGCCTCCTTGAGGCCCAGGCCGGTGATGGCGCGGACTTCCTTGATGACGTTGATCTTCTTGTCGCCGGCGGACTTGAGCATGACGGTGAATTCCGTCTTCTCCTCGGCGGCGCCGCCGGCTTCGGCGGGACCGGCCATCATCACCGCGCCGCCGGCGGCGGGCTCGATGCCGTATTCGTCCTTCAGGATGGTCTTCAGCTCGCCTGCTTCGAGCAGGGTGAGACCGACGATTTCTTCTGCGAGTTTCTTCAGATCAGCCATGTCGTTTCTTTCGTTCGGGTTTTCAAGTGGTCCGGCGCGGGGCGCGCGTCACACGAAGGATTGGAAGTCGCTGCGGTCTCAGGCGGCATCGCGCTCTTCGAGCGTCGACAGGATGCCCGCGATATTGCTCGCGGGCGCGCCGATCGCGGAGGCGAGGTTCGATGCCGGGGCACCGAGCATGCCGGCGATCTGCGCCAGCATCTCCTCGCGGGACGGCATGGCGGCCAGGGCTTTCACCCCGTTCTCGTCCATGACCTCCTCGCCCATCGCGCCGCCGAGGATCACGAGCTTGTCGTTCTCCTTGGCATACGCTTCCGCGACCTTGGCCGGAGCCACGGGGTCTTCGGAATAGGCGAGGACGGTCGGCCCGGTCAGGAACTTGTTCATTCCCTCGCTGGGCGTGCCTTCCAGTGCGATCTTGGCGAGCCTGTTCTTGGCGACGCGGACCTGTGCGCCCGCGTCGCGCATGCGCGCGCGCAGGTCCGTCATCTCAGCGACCGTCAGTCCCTTGTAGTGACACACTACGATGGCACCAGAGTCCGAGAAAATGTGGCCGAGTTCCTCGACCACTTGCGCTTTCTGGGCTCTTTCCACGGTTTTCTCCA
The DNA here is from genome assembly GCA_020629115.1 of Paracoccaceae bacterium. GTDB lineage: Bacteria > Pseudomonadota > Alphaproteobacteria > Rhodobacterales > Rhodobacteraceae > JAHDDY01. Next base: position 3,764 of record JAHDDY010000110.1, read on the forward strand.
ACAGTCTTGGCGGGTCGGGGGGTCTCCCCTATCCACCGGCTCAAGGGTGTCGAAACGCGGAAACATCCGCCCTCCAACGTCGTGTCCCATCCGGGTTACCGCGCCAGGACCGCCCGAATTGCGGTTGATCCGAAGCATCGTTCCCAGTCTATGGCGGGAGATTAAGGGTTGCGGAAACCAGAGGCCGCCGCGCGCCACCCACCGTCTCGGACGGGTTGCGAGGCGGCCCGAGGGCCACCCCGCGAACCGGCGCGCCCGCCCTGTCGGACGGACCCGCCGGAAACTCGTGTCAGTTCAGCATCTCGGACGTGTCGACCGTCACAGACGGCCCCATGGTCGAGGTCAGGGACATCTTCTGCATGTAGCTGCCCTTCGCGCCCGAGGGTTTGGCCTTGATGACCGCGTCGACCAGCGCGCGGACGTTCTCGGCGATCTTGTCTTCCTCGAAGCTGGCCTTGCCGACGCCGACATGGACGATGCCGGCCTTCTCGGCGCGGAACTGGACCTGGCCGCCCTTGGCGTCGTTGACCGCCTTGGCCACGTCCATCGTCACGGTGCCGACCTTGGGGTTCGGCATCATGCCGCGCGGGCCGAGCACCTTGCCCAGACGCCCGACGACGGGCATCATGTCCGGCGTCGCGATGCACACGTCGAAGTCGATGGTGCCGCCCTGGACGGTCTCCATCAGATCCTCGGCGCCCACCACGTCGGCCCCGGCCTCCTTGGCCTCGTCCGCCTTCGCGCCGCGCGCGAAGACGCCGACGCGCACCGTCTTGCCCGTGCCGTTCGGCAGGGTGACGACGCCGCGGACCATCTGGTCGGCGTGGCGCGGATCGACGCCGAGGTTCAGCGCGACCTCGATGGTCTCGTCGAACTTGGTGCCGGATGCGTTGGCCTTGACGACCTTGACCGCCTCGTCCACGGGCATCGAGTGCCGGTCGCCGAGCGCCTTGGCCACGGCCTCGCGCGCCGCGATCTGACGCTTGCCTTTATTCGCCATGGATCAGCCCTCCACCACTTTGAGGCCCATCGAGCGGGCCGAGCCGCCGATGATCTTCATGGCCTGGTCCAGATCGTTCGCGTTCAGGTCCGCCATCTTCGCCTCGGCGATCTCGCGAAGCTGCGCGTGGGTCACCTCGCCGGCGCTCTCGCGGCCCGGGGCCTTCGACCCGGAGGTCAGCTTGGCCGCCTTCTTGAGGAAGAAGCTCGCGGGGGGCGTCTTGATCTCGAAGGTGAAGGACTTGTCCTGGAAATACGTGATGATGGTCGGGCACGGCGCGCCCGGCTCCATCTCCTGCGTCTTGGCGTTGAACGCCTTGCAGAATTCCATGATGTTGATACCGCGCTGACCGAGCGCGGGGCCGATGGGCGGCGACGGGTTCGCCTTGCCCGCCGGTACCTGCAGCTTGAGCTGCCCGACGACTTTCTTGGCCATTCGATGGCTCCTTCAATGAACCGGCCCCGTGTCGCGACACGCGGCCACATCGGTTTGTGGTCCGGCTCGAACGGCGCGCCGTCCTTGCCTTCCACAGTCGAGTCGCAGTTGTTGCTATGCGAGACGCGACGCCTAGTCCATCCACGCGGGGGCGTCAAGCCCCTGTAAAGGAACTTTTTCCCCGCCCGTTCGTTTCGAGCGCCCCGGAACCGCCGATCAGGTGCTCAGGGTACGGCGCACCGCATCCTGCCACCCGGCGTACAGCCGCTCCGCCTCGTCCCGCGCCATCGCCGGCTCGAACCGGCGCTCGGATTCCCACTGCGCGGCGAACGCCTCCATGCCCGGATAGACCCCCGCATCCATCCCCGCCAGCCACGCCGCCCCGCGCGCGGTGGTCTCGGCGATGGTGGGGCGGTCGACGGGCGCGCCGAGGATGTCGGCGAGGAACTGCATGGTCCAGTCGCTCGCCGTCATGCCCCCGTCGACCCGCAGCACCGTGCCGCCCTCCTCCGCATCGGGCCAGTCGCGGCGCATGGCGTCGAGCAGGTCGCGGGTCTGGTAGCCGACCGATTCGAGCGCCGCGCGGGCGAACTCCGCCGGGCCGCTGCCCCGGGTCAGGCCGTAGACCGCGCCCCGGCACTCCGCATCCCAGTAGGGCGCGCCGAGGCCGGTGAAGGCGGGGACGAGGTAGAGATGCTGCTCCGGGTCCGCCGTCTCGGCCAGCCCCTGCGTCTCGGCGGCATCGCCGATGATGCCCAGCCCGTCGCGCAGCCACTGCACCACCGCCCCCGCGATGAAGATCGAGCCTTCGAGCGCGTAGGTCGGCTTGCCGTCGAGCTGGTAGGCGATGGTGGTGAGCAGGCGGTTGCCGGACGCGATGGCCGTCTCGCCCGTGTTCAGCAGCGCGAAGCAGCCCGTGCCGTAGGTCGATTTCAGCATCCCCGGCGCGAAGCACGCCTGGCCCACCGTCGCCGCCTGCTGATCGCCCGCCACGCCCCGGATGGGGATGCGCGCACCCATGATCTCGGCGGTGCCGAAATCCCCGGCCGAATCGCGCACCTCCGGCAGCATGGCCATCGGCACGCCGATCAGATCGCAGATCTCCTCGTCCCAGCGCCCCTCGTGGATGTTGTAGAGCATCGTGCGCGCGGCGTTGGTCGCGTCGGTCGCGAAGACCGCGCCCTTCGTCAGGTGCCAGATGAGGAAGGTGTCGACGGTGCCGAACAGCAGCTCGCCGGCTTCCGCCCGCGCCCGCGCGCCCTCCACGTTGTCGAGGATCCACGCGGCCTTGGTGGAGGAGAAGTACGGATCGGCGAGCAGGCCCGTGCGCTCGGTGATGAGCGGCTCCTTCCCGTCCGCCTTGAGCCTGGCGCAGAAGGGCGCGGTGCGCCGGTCCTGCCACACGATCGCGCGGTGGACGGCCTCGCCGGTCGCCTTGTCCCAGACGAGGGTCGTCTCGCGCTGGTTGGTGATGCCGATGGCGGCGATGTCCCCGGCGGCGATGCCCGCCTTCTCGATGGCCATGGCGCAGGTGGTGACGGTGGTGTTGATCAGATCCGCCGCATCGTGCTCGACCCATCCCGAGCGCGGGAAATGCTGCGGAAACTCCGCCTGCCCCGTGGCGACGACCGCCATGTCCCCGTCGAAGACCATCGCGCGGGTCGAGGTGGTGCCCTGGTCGATGGCGAGAATGTACGGCATGGGACGGTCCTCCGGCATGGGTCAGAGCGTACCGTCGCAAATATCGGCGGGGCAGGAAAGGGAGAATCGAGGGGTCTGCAGAACGACAGCGCGACCGCTTTCCCCCGTCCCCGGCGAAGACCGGGGACCTCGATGGTCAATGCGTCGAACTACGAGGTCCCCGGTCAAGCCGGGGACAGGGACGGGGTGCAAACTCTCGTCGACCCGACTATGAGACACGGATGCCCCTGATGACCGCCCCGTTCGTCTACGCGCCCCCCGCCGAGCCGTGGCTCGCGCCGGTGCATGCCGACGACGACATCCTCGTCCTGAACAAGCCGTCCGGCCTGCTCACGGTCCCGGGCAAGACGCCGGACTTGGCCGACTGCCTGGAGGCGCGGGTCCGGGCGCGGTGGCCGGGGGCGCGGATCGTGCACCGGCTCGACATGGACACGTCGGGCCTCGTCGTCATGGCCCGCCACCGCGACGCCTGCCGCCATCTGGGCATGCAGTTCGAGAAGCGGATGACGGGAAAGCGCTACGTCGCGCGGGTGGCGGGCGTCATGGCCGGGGATGCCGGGACGGTCGACCTGCCGCTGCGCTGCGACTGGCCCAACCGACCGCTCCAGATGGTCTGTCACGAGGCGGGCAAGCCGTCGGTGACGGAATGGCGGGTGCTGGCGCGGGAGGCGGGGGCGACGCGGGTGCTCCTGCTACCCGCCACGGGCCGCTCGCATCAATTACGGGTACACATGCTGGCGCTGGGGCACCCGATCCTGGGCGATGCCTTCTATGGCGAGCGGGACAGCGCGCCGCGCTTGCAGCTCCACGCCGAGACGCTGCGCCTGCGCCATCCCGAGGGGGGCGCGTGGCACAGCTTCACCGCGCCGTGTCCGTTCTAGGAACCGCTCTGCCCCGGATGCTTTGCGTCGCGCAGTGACGCAATGCTGGATCGCCCCGCGCAGCGGCGGGGCCTGTGTCAACGCAGCGCGCTGCTCGAAAAGGCCCCGGACCAGCAACGCAGCATTCCATGCTGCATTGAATCCGGGGCAGAGTGCTTCGCGGAACGACGCCTACCGCATCACCGCGACGGAGACCTGCACCTCCAGGTCGCCCGTATCCTCGAATTCCAGCGTCACCGGCACCACGTCGCCGCTCTCGACGGCTTCGGTCAGGTCGGTGAGGACGAGGTGATAGCCGTCCTGGTCGAGGTTGGTCGCCTCGCCCTGGGGCGTCTCCAGCATCTCGACGGATTCGGCGTTCAGCAGCGGGCCGCCGTCGAACCTGGCGATCCCGGCCTTCGCGGCGACCTCGGACGTGATGCCCCTGATGGTGTCGGGTTCCTCGCCGCCATTGTGGATGGTCATGAAGACGATGATCTCGCCTTCCTTCATCGAGACGGCCCAGGGCGCCTCGATCACGATGCCGTCCTTCATGGCGGCGACGACGTCCTCGTTGAAGGGGGCATCCTCCGCGAGGGCGGGGGCGGCGGTCAGGATGGCGGCCGCGAGGGCGGGGGTGAGCGATTTCTTCAATTCTTCCTCCTGAATGTCGACGGGAGACGGGGTGGACGCCTATATCGGCTCCCAGGGGCTTCTACGCAAGAACCGCACCGCATCCGTCGCCAAAACGAGGTAATTTCATGGCACGACCGCCGATCCTGTCCCTCAAGGACGTGTCGCTGACCTTCGGCGGCGATCCGCTGTTCTCGGGGGTCGATCTCTCGGCGGGCGAGGGGGACAGGCTGTGCCTCGTGGGGCGCAACGGGTCCGGGAAGTCCACGCTCCTGAAGATCGTCGCCGGGCAGATGGGCTTCGACGCGGGCGAGCGGTTCGTGCAGCCGGGCAAGCACGTCGCCTACCTGCCGCAGGACCCCGACATGGGCGGCTACGCGACCCTTCTCGACTATGCCGCCGCCGACGCGCCGGACGAGGCCTACAAGGCGGAGATGGCGCTGGAGGGGCTGCGCCTCGACGGGTCGCTGTCGCCGGCCACCGCCTCGGGGGGCGAGAAGCGGCGCGCGGCGCTGGCCCGGCTGCTGGCGGCGGAGCCGGACCTGATGCTGCTGGACGAGCCGACCAACCACCTCGACATCGCGGCCATCGAATGGCTGGAGGAGACGCTGCGCGCGACGCGCACGGGCTACATCCTCATCAGCCACGACCGCGCGCTGATGGAGCGGGTGACGGAGGGCACGCTGTGGCTCGACCGGGGCACGGTCCGGCGCAGCGAGCGCGGCTTCGCGCGGTTCGAGGACTGGCGCGACAAGACCCATCAGGAGGAGGATGCCGCGCTGCACAAGCTCGACCGCAAGATCGCGCGCGAGCAGCACTGGATCGTGCACGGCGTCTCGGGGCGCAGGAAGCGCAACGTCCGCCGCGTGGCCGAACTCGCCGACCTGCGCGAGCAGCGGCGCACGCATCTGCGGCGCAGCGGCGCGGCGGCGATGGCCCTCGACAGCGGCGCGGCCTCGGGCAAGCTGGTCGTCGAGGCGACCGATATCGCCAAGGGCTATGACGGGCGGACCCTCGTCTCGGACTTCTCGACGAAGATCATGCGCGGCGACCGCGTCGCCTTCGTCGGGCCGAACGGGGCGGGCAAGACGACGCTGCTGAAGATCCTCACCGGCGAGATCGCGCCGGACGGGGGCACCGTCCGCCACGGTGCCAACATCGCGCTCGCCACCCTCGACCAGAAGCGCGACCTCGACGGGACGAAAACGCTCTGGGAGACGATGACGGAGGACGTGCTCCTCGGGGTGAAGGGGTCGAACGACCAGATCCTCGTGCGCGGCAAGCCCCGGCACGTCATCGGCTACCTCAAGGATTTCCTGTTCGATGAGCGCCAGGCGCGCGGGCCGGTCTCGGCGCTGTCGGGGGGCGAGCGGGCGCGGCTGATGCTGGCGCGGATCATGGCGCGCGAATCGAACCTCCTCGTCCTCGACGAGCCGACCAACGACCTCGACATCGAGACGCTCGACCTGTTGCAGGATCTGCTCGCCGAATACGACGGCACGCTGCTGCTGGTCAGCCACGACCGTGACTTCATCGACCGCATCGCCACCTCGACCATCGCCATGGAGGGGGACGGGCGGGCCGTCGAATACGCGGGCGGGTGGAGCGACTACCGCAGCCAGCGGGGGGAGAAGGCGCCCGAACGCGCCACCGCCGCACCGGCCCCGGCCAAGGCGCAGGCGAGCGCGCCCAAGCCCGCCTCGACCGCGCAGAAGCTCTCCTTCAAGCAGACCCGCCGCCTCGACCAGCTTCCCGGCGAGATGGAGACGCTGGAGGCGGAGATCGGCAAGCTGGAGGCGCTGCTCGCCGACGCAGACCTCTACGCCCGCGATCCGGACCGCTTCGACAAGGCCAGCCGCGCGCTCGCGGAGCGGCAGGAGAAGCTGGCCGCGGCCGAGGAGGAATGGCTGGAGCTGGAGGAGAGGCGCGAGGCGCTGGGGTAATGCCAA
>JAHDDY010000111.1 GCA_020629115.1 Paracoccaceae bacterium
CGGAGGAGGGACTTGAACCCCCGACACGCGGATTATGATTCCGCTGCTCTAACCAACTGAGCTACTCCGCCGACAGGCGGTGGATTTAGCGGGGCCTTGGCGGAGCGTCAAGGGGAAATGGTGGGATGGGCGCGCGGGCTTCGGGGTGCTAGGGTACGCCGCGCGACTCCCCCGCGCGACGGAACGGCGACCCATGACGCATCAGATCCAAGACGACCACGGCGATGCGCTCGGCGCGCTGCTGCATTCCTACGCGCGGGCGCGGGGCGCGGCGGACGAGCTTCTCGATGCGGACGCGGCCATCCGGCCCGCCTGGGAGCCGATGATCGCGCACCTGTCGCGCACCGCGCCCGAGAAGCTGGGGCAGGACTTCCTGCGCGGGGATCAGTACCTGCGCGATGCGGGGGTCTTCTTCCGCCATTACGACGAGGGCGCGGCGAGCGAGCGGGACTGGCCGCTGAGCCACATCCCCGTCCTGCTCGACCAGGCCGAGTTCGCGCATATCTCGGCGAGCCTCGTCGAGCGGGCGGACCTGCTCGAATGGGTGGCCGCCGACCTCTACGGCGAGAATTCGCTGGTGAAGGTCGGGCACCTGCCGCCCGAGCTGGTGGCGGGAAACCCGGAATGGCTGCGCCCGCTGGTCGGCGTGCAGCCCCCTTCGGGGCATTACCTGCACTTCGTCGCCTTCGAGATCGGGCGCGGGCCGGACGGGCGATGGTGGGTGCTGAGCGACCGGACCGACACGCCTGCGGGCGCGGGCTTCGCCATCGAGAACCGGGTGGCGACGACGCGGGTGTTCTCGGATACGGGGCTGACGGCGAACATCCTGAAGCTCGCGCCCTTCTTCCGCGCCTTTCGCGACCATCTCTACGGCCTGCGCACCGATTCGACCCGGCGCATCGGCCTGCTGTCGTCCGGCCCGAAGACGGAGACGTATTTCGAGCACGCCTACATCGCGCGGTATCTGGGGATGCTGCTGCTGGAGGGGGAAGACCTGGCGACGGAGGGCGGGCGGCTGATGCTGCGCACGGTGGCCGGGTTGCGGCCCATCGAGGTGCTGTGGCGGCGGATGGACGCGGCCCAGGCCGATCCGCTGGAGCTGGATGCCGGCTCCCAGCAGGGGGTGCCGGGCCTGCTGGAGGCCGTGCGCGGGGGGCATGTGCGCACGGTCAACGCCCTCGGCACCGGCATCCTGCAATCGCGCGCCCTGCTCGCCTTCCTGCCCAGCCTGCACCGGCGGCTGCACGGGCGGGGCCTCTCGATGCCCAATGTCGCGACCTGGTGGTGCGGCGAGGAGGCGGCCCGCACGCGGGTGATGCAGAACGCCCGGCACATGACCGTCGGCCCGGCCCATTCGACCCGCCTGCCCTTCGATCCCGGGGACGAGGCGGTGGCCGGGGCGACGCTGGACCCCGCGACCCTGGCGGCGCGGCTGGATGCCGATCCGGGCGGGACGGTGGCGCAGGAGATCGTGACCCTCTCGACCACGCCCGCCTTCGCCGACGGCGCGCTCGTGCCCCGGCCCATGACCCTGCGCGTCTTCCTCGCGCGGACGGAGACGGGGGGGTGGCAGGTGATGCCCGGCGGCTATGCCCGCATCGGCCGGACCGCGGAAGCGACGGCGGTGGCGATGCAGCAGGGGGGCCGGGTCGCCGACGTCTGGGTCGTGGGCGACGGCCCCGCGCCGAGCGAGACGATGCTGCCCGATACCGGCGCCCAGCCCGCGCGCTCGAAATCGGGCACCCTGCCGAGCCGGGCGTCGGAGAACCTCTACTGGCTGGGCCGCTACATCGAGCGGGCCGAGAGCCTCATCCGCCTGGTCCGGGCCTATCACACCCGCCTCGCCGAGGCCGCCGACCCGGGCGCGCCCCTGCTGCGGCACGTCGCGACGCATTTCGCCGCCTACGGCGCGGATTCCGCCGAGCGGGTGCCCGGGGCGCTGATCGAGACGCTGGGATCCGCCATCACCAGCGCGAGCCGCATCCGGGACCGCTTCTCGACCGACGGCTGGATCGTGCTGAACGAGCTGCACCGGGCCGCGCGCAACCCCGATCCGGCCCTCGCGCCGGGCGATCCGACCGCGCGGCTGATGGGCGCGCTGCTGCGCCAGCTCGCGGGGTTCTCGGGGCTGGTGCGCGAGAACATGTACCGCTTCACGGGCTGGCGCTTCCTGAGCATGGGGCGGGCGGTGGAGCGCGCCTCCACCATGTCGGCGGCGCTGGCGCATTTCACGGGCGAGGGCGCGCCCGAAGGCTCGTTCGACCTCGCCCTGGAGCTGGGCGACAGCGCGATGTCCTACCGGCGTCTCTTCTCGGTCGCCACGGCGCGGGACAGCACGGTGCACCTGCTGGCCCTCGACCCGCGCAACCCGCGCTCGATCCTCTACCAGCTCGACGAGATCAGCGACCACGTCGCGGTCATCGGCAATGCGGACGAGGGCGAGATGGGGCCGCTTAACAAGGCGGTGCTGCGGCTCCGGACCGACCTGCGGGTGCGCGAGGCCGGGGCGGTGGATACGGCGACGCTGCTGACCTTGCGCGATTCGGTCGACGCGCTGGCCGCCCTCGTCTCCGCGACGCACCTGCGCTGAGGGAGGACCGGGACGGATGCATTACGATATCACGTTGCGCATCGAGTACGAGTACCCCGCCGCGGCGAGCTTCGGGCGGCATCTCCTGCGGCTCATGCCGCTGACCCTGCCCGGCGAGCAGCGGCTGATCTCGGGCCTCCTGACCGCGACGCCGCCGCCGGACGACCGGATCGACCGGGTGGACTTCTTCGGCAATCCCTGCGCCGATCTCGGCCACGACGCCCCGCACGAGGCGCTGGCCTTCGAGGTGAGCGCGCGGGTCGAGCGGCTGATGCGGGCGGGGACGGACACGCTGGCCTCGACGCCGCTGGGCGCATTGCCGGACGACCTGCGCGCCGAGCGCGGCCTGGAGGCAGACTCGCCGCATCACTTCCGCGCCCCCTCGCCGCGCATCGCGCCGGACGCGCAGCGCGCCGCCTACGCCCGCGCGCTGCTGGCGGACGGGATGACGGCGCGGGACGCGGTGGAGGCCGTCGGCCGGGCGCTGCACCGGGACATGACCTTCGACGCCCGGGCCACCACCGTCGACACCCCCCCCGAGGAGGCGTTCGCGCGGCGGGTCGGCGTATGCCAGGATTTCAGCCAGATCATGATCGGCGCGCTGCGCTCCGTCGGCATCCCGGCGGGCTATGTCAGCGGCTTCCTGCGCACCGAGCCGCCCCCCGGCCAGGCCCGCCTCGCGGGGGCGGACGCGATGCACGCCTGGGTGCGGGCCTGGTGCGGGTCGCAGGCGGGATGGGTGGAGTTCGACCCGACGAACGACGTGTTCGTCGGTCCCGATCACGTGGTGGTCGCCCGGGGCCGCGACTACGCCGACGCCCTGCCGATCCGCGGCACCCTGCGCGCCTACGGCCGGCCCCGGACCCGGCAGGCGGTGGACATGATCCCGCTCGGATGACCGCCGCGCCGCGCCAGTAACGGGCGGGTCAGAAGCCGATGGATTCCAGATACCGCCGGTTCGTCCGCGCATCGTCCACCGGAGAGGTATCGCCCGCCGGGTCGCAATCCTGCTCGACGGTGCACCATCCCTCGAACCCGTGGTCGAGCAGCGTCTGCCGCACGGCGGGGAAATCCACGTCGCCGTCGCCCAGATTGCAGAAGATGCCCTGCCCGCAGGCGTCGTAGAAGCCGGTGCGCCTGGCGATCACGTCCGCCTTCACCGCCGGGTCGACATCCTTGAAATGCATGTAGCTGATGCGCGGCATGTGGCGGCGCATGAAGGCGACCGGGTCGAAGCCGGCGTAGGAATGGTGCCCCGTGTCGAAGCAGATCTTCAGGATGCGCTCGTCCACCTCGTCCAGCAGGCGCTCCAGCTCCGGCTCGAAATCCATGAAGCCGGCGGCGTGGGCGTGGATACCGACCGTCAGGCCGTATTCCTCCGCCCCCATCCGCGCGACCGTCTCGATGCGGCCGCGATAGGCGTCCCATTCGGCCCCGTCCATCTGCTCCGCCTCGGTCGCGCGCCCGGCGGTCGGGGCGCGGCGGGGCGAGATGCTGTCGATCAGGACCAGATGCTCTGCCCCGTGCGCCTTGAGCGCGCGGCAGGTGCGCACCGCCCCGTCCATCACGTCGTCCCAGGCGTCCGGGTCGTGGAAGGGGCGGAAGACGACGCCGCCGATCAGCGTCAGGTCGTGCCCGGCCAGCGCCTCGGCCAGCACGGGCGGGTCCTCGGGCATGAAGCCGACCGGCCCCAGCTCGATGCCCCTGTACCCGGCCTCGGCGCAATCGGCGAGAACCTGCCGCCAGGAGGGGTTGCGCGGGTCGTCCGCGAATTCCACGCCCCAGGAACAGGGGGCGTTGCCCACTCGTATCATGCTCGTTTCCTCTCTCAGAACGCATCCACCCGCCGCCAGCCGCCCGCCTCGGCGGAGGCGCGGATGGCGGCGATGGTGCGCGAGACTTCCAGCCCCTCGCGGAAGGTCGGCCAGACCGGCTCGCCCGTCTCGATCGCGCGCAGGAAGTCCCGCGCCTCGATGATGATCTGGTCCTGGTATCCGGTGCCGTGGCCCGGCCCCTGGCAGAAGGGCAGGTAGTCGGGATGCTCCGGCCCGGTGAGGATCTTGCGAAAGCCGCGCTCGGCCTCCGGTCCCTCGGCGAGGTAGAGCCACAGCGCGTTCTGATCCTCCTGATCGAAGCGGATCGAGCCGCGCGTGCCGTGTATCTCGTAGGCGTAGCCCATCTTGCGGCCCGTCGCGATGCGGCTGAAGAAAAGATGCCCGGTCGCCCCGTTCTCGAAGCGCACCATCGCCTGCGCCTGATCGTCGTTCCCCGCCGGGACGCCGCCGCGCATGGGGTGGACGGTCGGGATATCGGCCATCACCTGCTCGATGGGACCGATCAGGGCGCGCGCGCCGTTGATCATGTGCGGGGCCAGGTCGCCCAGCGTCCCGTTCGCCTCGCCCTCGCTGCGCCAGGTGGCGGGCGCGTCGGGGTCGGCGTAGAAATCCTCCGTATGCTCGCCCCGGAACCACGTCACGTCGCCGATGCGACCCGATGCCACGAGATCGCGGGCGTAGCGGGAGGCGGGCGTGCGGATGTAGTTGAAGCCGATCATGCTGGCGACGCCTGCCGCCTCGGCGGCCTCCGTCATCGCCCGCGCATCCTCCAGCGACGCGCCGAGCGGCTTTTCGCAGAAGACGGGCTTTCCGAGCGCAAGGGCGGCCTCGGCGATGGCGCGGTGCGTGCCCTGCGGCGCGGCGATCACCACCGCCTCGACGCCGGGGTCGTCCACCAGCGCGCGCCAGTCGGCGGCGGCCCGCTCGAAGCCGTAGGCCGCGCGATACCGCTCCGCGCTGTCGGGGGAGGATGCGCTGATGCACGCCAGCCGGGGACGCAGCGCGGTATCGAACACCGCGCCCACCGCCGACAGCGCCACCGCATGGGCCTTGCCCATGTAGCCCCCGCCGACCAGCCCGATCCCGATCTCCGCCATGCCGAAAACCCCTTTGCAAGAAATCGCCCGTCGCGTATCGCTTTTGCGACCGTCAGGCAAGGACGATGCATCCGCGCCGACCGACGACCGATCCGGGGGGAGACACCATGAGCGATGCGGGGGAGACCGTCCGCCTGACCACCGCACAGGCCATCGTGCGATGGCTCGCGGCGCAGTACATCGAGATGGACGGGGAGCGCCGGCGCGTCTGCGGCGGGGGGTTCGGCATCTTCGGGCACGGCAACGTGCCCTGCCTCGGCGAGGCGCTCTACGCCCATCGCGACGCCCTGCCCCTCTATCGCGGGCAGAACGAGCAGAGCATGGGCTTCGCCGCCGCCGCCTACGCGAAGTACCACCTGCGCCGGCGCTTCATGCTCTGTACCGCCAGCGCGGGGCCGGGGACGGCGAACCTGCTGACGGCCGCCGCGCTGGCCCATGCGAACCGCCTGCCGATGCTGATGCTGTGCGGGGACACGTTCCTGACCCGCCTGCCCGACCCGGTGCTGCAGCAGCTCGAACATTTCGGCGATCCGACGCTGGGCGTGAACGACGCCTTCCGCGCGGTGTCGCGCTACTGGGACCGGATCACCCATCCGGCGCAGGTGGTGCAGACCCTTCCGGCGGCGCTGTCCACCCTGCTCGACCCCGCCGATTGCGGCCCAGCCTTCCTCGGGTTGCCGCAGGACGTGCAGGGCTGGACCTGGGACTATCCGGTCGCGTTCTTCGCGGAGCGGACCCACCGCATCCGCCGCCAGCACCCCGACGAAGCCGAGATCGCGGACGCCGCCGCCCTCCTGCGCAAGGCGGAACGCCCCATGATCATCGCCGGGGGCGGGGTGCAGTATTCCGGCGCGGTCGACGCGCTGACGGCGCTGGCCGAGGGATACAGCATCCCCGTGGTCGAGACCATCGCGGGCCGGGCCAACCTGCGCGCGGACCATCCGCTGAACATCGGCCCCCTCGGCGTCACAGGCTCCGACAGCGCGAACCACATCGCCGAGCGCGCCGACGTCATCCTCGCCGTGGGCACGCGGCTCCAGGATTTCACCACCGGCTCGTGGACGGCCTTCGCGCGGGATGCGCACTTCGTCTCGCTCAACGCCGCCCGGCACGACGCCATCAAGCATCGCTCGCTGCCCGTGGTCGGCGATGCGCGGCTGGGGCTGGAGGCACTGTCCGCCGCCCTCGGCCCCTATGCGACGCCCGAGATGTGGACGGCGCGGGCGCAGGGCGAGCGGGCCAAATGGGATGCCTACGTCGCCGACAACGTCGGCACCGGCACCAACCGCCCCAACTCCTACGCCCAGGCCATCGGCACGGTGAACGCCCTGTGCCACAGGCGCGACCGCGTGGTCGCCGCCGCCGGGGGCCTGCCGGCCGAGGTCACGGCCAACTGGCGCACACTGGATGTCGGCACGGTGGACGTGGAGTTCGGCTTTTCCTGCATGGGCTACGAGATCGCCGGGGCCTGGGGCGCGCGCATCGCGCAGATGGAGGTCGAGCCGGAGCGGGAGGTCATCACCTTCTGCGGCGACGGCTCGTACCTCATGCTCAATTCCGACCTCTATTCGTCGGTCCTGACCGGCAGGAAGATCATCGCGCTGGTCCTCGACAATGGCGGCTTCGCCGTCATCAACAAGCTCCAGAACAATACCGGGCAGGAGAGCTTCAACAACCTCATCAAGGACTGCCCGACCGTGGCCGAGCCGTTCGCGGTGGATTTCGAGGCCCATGCGCGCTCGATGGGCTGTCTTGCGGAGACAGTCGCGAACCCGGCGGAACTGGCCGAGGCGTTCGAGCGGGCGAAGGCGGCGGACCGGACCACCGTCATCGTCATGCAGGTCGATCCCTACGAGGGCTGGACGACGCAGGGCCATACCTGGTGGGAGATCGGCACGCCGCACGCGACCGAGAGCGACAGCGTGCGCGCGGCGCACGAGGAGGTCGAGGCCACGCGCGCGGCGCGGCAGCGGCGGGGCGTCTGATGCTGCGCGTCTCCCCCGACGCCGTCGATCCGGATGCGGTCGTCCGCGAGCTGCTCCACGGGGGTGGGGCGGTCGTCTTTCCGGGGCTGTTCACGCCTGCGCAGGTGGCCGAGGCGCGGGCCATCGTGATGCGCCATTCCGACGCCGACGATGGCAAGGTCACGCATTTCCAGGGCGAAGCCGAGGCGAGCGGCACGCTCTCGTTGCAACGGCGGGTCTGGAACCTGCTGGCCAAGGGAGACGTCTTCGCGCAGATGGCCGCGCATCCGGTGCTGATGCGAGTCCTGCGCCGGTTCCTTGGGTCCGAGTTCGTCATGGGGTCCATCGCCGCCAACCGCATCCTGCCCGGCGGGCCGGGTCAGGAGCCGCATGTGGATTATCCCTACTGGGATTTCCACAGCCCCGAGACGCATCCCGTCGGCCTGAACGCCAGCTTTCCGATGAACGCGCAGGTCTCGATCATCCTCGACCCCTTTACCGAGGAAAGCGGCGCGACCGCCTACGTGCCGGGCACGCAGCGGGAACTGCGCTACCCGACCGAGGCGGACGGCTTCTTCGACCGCTGCGAGCGGATGACGGGCGAGCCGGGGGATGCGGTGCTGTTCTTCGGCGCGGTCTGGCATTGCGCGATGCCGAACCGGAGCGCACATGACCGGAACGCCATCCTGACGCAGTACCTGCCCAAATGGGTCAAGCCCATGGAGGACATGCCCGCCGCCCTGCCCCGCGTGGTGCTGGACGGCGCGAGCGACGACCTGCGGCAGTTGCTGGGCCTCAACTACCCCTACCCGGAGGTGCTCGACGCGGCAGCGGGCGGTAATGCGGAGGGGCGGGCGTGAGCGTCGAGGATATCGCTCTGTCCCGGACCACGGATCGCGCTGTGCAGCAGCGGGGCCTGTCGCCACACTGTGCATCGTTGGAAAAGGCCCCGGATCAGGTCCGGGGCAGAGATGAGGTTTCGACATGACCGCCCTTCTCGACGGCATCCGCCGGAACGACTTCGTCATAGTCGGGCGCGCGGGGATGGATTTCTTCCCCCACCCGCCCGGCACCCGGACCGAGGACGCGACCGAATTCCGCTCGGCCTTGGGCGGGTCGGCGGCCAACACCGCCGCGGGCATCTGCAAGCTGGGCGGGCGGGCCGCGCTGGTCACGCGGGTCTCGGACGATTCCATCGGGCGCTACTGCACGAACCAGTTGCGCCATTACGGCGTGGACACGGCCCACGTGACACCCGTGGGCGGCGAGTACCGCAATTCGCTGGCCGTCTACGAATCCCGCGTGGCCGAGCACCAGACGGTCATCTACCGCAACGGCGCCGCCGACTTCCGGATGGACGAAGACGACGTCGCGCGGGTGGACTACGCCGCCTACGGCGCATTGCTCACCGCCGGGACCGTCTTCGCCGCCGAGCCGTCGCGCGGGGCCGCCTTCGCCGCCATCGCGCGGGCGCGGGCCGCCGGCCTGCCCATCCTGTTCGACGTGGACTACCGCCCCTATTCCTGGCCCTCGCCGCAGGTGGCCGAGGAGGTGCTGTCCCGCGCCGCCGCCGAATCCGACATGATCGTCGGCAACGACGAGGAATTCGGCTTCATGGCGGGGGGCATCGAGAAGGGGCTGGCAAAGGCCCGGCACCTTGCCGAGACCACCGCGTCCGTGGTCATCTACAAGCGCGGCGAGCACGGCGCGATCACCTTCGCGGACGGCGAGGAGATCCGTACCGGCATCTACCCCGTCGAGGCGCTGAAGCCCACCGGCGCGGGCGACAGCTTCATGGCCGGGCTGCTGACCGCCATCGCCGACGGGCACGACCTGCGCGCGGCGATCCTGCGCGGTTCCGCCTGCGCCGCCATCACCGTGGGCAAGCCCGGCTGTGCCCCCGCCATGCCCGACCGGGCGACCCTCGATGCCTTCCTCGCCGATCACCCCGGCCCGACGACCACAGGATAAAGCCCATGCACATCCCCCCCTACGACAACCGGAACGACCCCATCGTCGCCGCGAATGGCGAGACGGTCCCGCTCAACTACTTCAACATCGTGAAGCTGGAGAAGGGGCAGGCGTTCGAGTACAGCGTCCCCGGCTTCGAGACCTGCATCGTCCCGGCCACCGGCACCGTCGACGTGGATGTCGAGGGGTTCAGGGCCGATGCCTTGGGCGGTCGCGGCGTCGATGTCTGGGACGGGGAGCCGGAGGGCGTCTACGTGCCCACGGGGGCGCGCGCCGAGATGGTCTGCACGTCCGACACGGCGGAGGTGTTCGTCGCGGGCGCGAAATACGAGAAGGTCCTCGACGCCTTCGCCGTGCGCGCGGATGAGCTGGACCTCGTGCAGTACGGCTCCGACGACACGAAGACCCACCGCAAGATCAAGCACATCCTCGGCCAGAAGCAGCACGGCAAGGTGGGCCGCCTGCTGGTCAGCGAGCTGTACACGGTCGGTCAGGGCGGCTGGTCCGGCTTTCCGTCGCACAAGCACGACACCGACAGGCTCCCCGACGAGACGCGCCACGACGAGACCTACAACTTCCGCTTCCGCCCGTCCCACGGGTCGGGCGTGCAGATGCTACAGCGTGTCGACAACGAGCCGGGGGATGCCTATCACATCGTGAACGGCTCCACGATCTGCCTCGACACCGGCTATCACCCCTGCTGCGTGCTGCCCGGCTACGAGATGTACTACTTCACCATCCTCGCCGGATTGAGCCAGCGCTCGCTGGTCCAGTATTTCCAGCCGACCCACGCGTACCAGGTCGAGACCATCCCGGGCATCAAGGACATGGTCGCGAAGTTCAAGTGA
>JAHDDY010000275.1 GCA_020629115.1 Paracoccaceae bacterium
CCCGATATCCGCGACCAGCTCATGCGCACCCCCGCCCTGCATCCCCGCGCCCCCCGCGACGCGCGCTTCGCCTCCGTGCTGGTGACGAACGGCGATATCGACCACATCGCCGGCCTCCTGATCCTGCGCGAGAAGCAGGGCTTCGACCTGCTGGCCACGCGCGAGATCCACGACGTCCTCGCCGCCAACCCCCTCTTCGCCGCCCTCGACCCGGCCCATGTCGCCCGCCGCGCGGTGGCCCTTGGCGCGCCGGTCGAGATCGCCCCGGGCCTGACCGCCGAACTGTTCCCCGTGCCCGGCAAGGTGCCCCTCTACATGGAGGGCGAGACGGTCGACACCGAACTGGAGGGGGAGCAGACGGTCGGCGTGCGGCTGAGCGCCGGGGGGCGGGATGTCTTCTACATCCCTGGCTGCGCCGCCATGACGCCCGCGCTCGCGGACCGCCCGCACGGGGCCGCGCTGGTGCTGTTCGACGGCACCGTCTGGCGCAACGACGAGATGCCCCGCCTCGGCGTCGGCGCGAAGACCGGCGCGCGGATGGGCCACATGGCCATGGACGGCGAACGCGGGTCGATTGCGGCCTTCGCCGGTCTGGACGTGGCCCGTAAGGTCTACATCCACCTGAACAACACCAACCCCGTCTGGCGGCCCGACAGCGCCGAGCGCCGGGCCGTCGAGGCCGCCGGCTGGACGGTCGCCATGGACGGGGCCGACTACGCCCTCGATTGAGGAGAACCGATCCCATGACCGCGCCGCCCCCCGTCGCCATGCTGGCCGAGCTGACCCATCGCTGCCCGCTCTCCCGCCCCTACTGCTCCAACCCGCTGGAACTGGAGCGGCGCGATACCGAGCTGACGACCGACGAATGGTCGGACGTGTTCGGTCTGGCCGCCGAACTGGGCGTCCTGCAACTGCATCTCTCGGGCGGCGAGCCGGCCTCGCGGCGCGATCTGGAGGACCTCGTGACCGCCGCGCGCGAGGCGGACCTCTACACCAACCTCATCACGTCGGGTATCGGTCTGACGGAAAAGCGCCTGCGCGCGCTGGACGCGCGGGGGCTGGACCACGTGCAGCTCTCGCTGCAGGGGGTCGACGCCGCCATGGCCGACCGTATGGGCGGCTACACGGGCGGCTTCGACCGCAAGATGGCGGTGGCCGGATGGATCGGGGCCATCGGCTTCCCGCTGACGGTCAACGCGGTGATGCACAAGCTCAACCTCGACCGGCTGGACGAGACCATCGACTTGGCCGTCCGCCTCGGCGCGCGGCGGCTGGAGGTGGCGACCGTGCAGTTCCACGGCTGGGCC
>JAHDDY010000018.1:0-39996 GCA_020629115.1 Paracoccaceae bacterium
GCCTCGGCCTTCGCAGCGTCGATGCGGACGATCCGCGCATGGGCGTGCGGGCTGCGCAGCATCGCGCCCCACAGCATCCCCGGCGCGGTCATGTCCGCCCCGAACCGGGCGCGGCCCGTCACCTTGTCGAGGCCGTCGGGACGGATGGGGCGCGTGCCGACGAGGCGGTAGTCGCGGGTCTCGTGACCGGAATCAAGCGGCATTGCTGTTCCTCATCTCTTCTGCGGTATCCATGACCGCGCGGACGATCTTGTCGTAGCCGGTGCAGCGGCAGAGGTTGCCCGCGAGCCAGTAGCGGACCTCCTCCTCGGTGGGGTCGGGGTTCTTTTCCAGCAGGGATTTCGCCGCGACGAGGAAGCCGGGGGTGCAGATGCCGCATTGCAGGGCGGCATGTTCCAGGAACTTGCGTTGCAGCGGGTGCAGCGTCTCGCCATCGGCCAGGCCCTCGACGGTGCCGATCTGGCGGCCCTCGGCCTCGGCCCCCATGACGAGGCAGGCGCAGACGAGGCGGCCGTCGAGCGTGACGGAGCAGGAGCCGCAATCGCCCGTGCCGCATCCCTCCTTCGTGCCGGTCAGGCCCAGCCGGTCGCGCAGCACGTCGAGCAGCGTCTCCTCCGGCTGGCACAGGAATTCCACCGGGTCGCCGTTGACGGCGGCGGTGACGTGGATGGCGCTCATGCGGTCTCTCCCATCGTGGCGAAGGCGGCCTCTTCCCGGGCGATGCCCCATTCGATCATCTCCCGCCACAGGCGCCTGGCGAGGAGGGCCATCAGCGCCCTGTCCAGCCGGTCGATCCCGCGCCGGACGGGGGCCATGGCCCGCGCTTCGGCGCTCATGCCCTGTCCCTCGCGCGTTCGTAGGCGGTGCGGGCCGCGCGGCGGGCCAGCGTGCCCGCGACCTCGGTGCGGAAGGCGACCGTGCCGCGCTTGTCGTCGATGGGGTTGCAGGCGGCCTCGCAGGCGGCGGCGAGGGCGTCGAGCGCGCCGTCCTCCAGCGCGGTGCCGACGAGCGCCCGCGCGCCGTCCTCGACCACGACCACGGTCGGGGCCACCGCGCCCAGCGCGACCCTGGCCGACGCGACCGTGCCCGCCTCGTCCAGCGACAGGCTCACGGCGCAGCCGACGACGGCGATGTCCATCTCGGTGCGGGGGATGAAGCGCAGGTAGGCGTCGGCCCCGCGCGGGCCGCGTTCGGGCAGGAGGATGCACTCGATCATCTCGCCCTTCGCCAGCGCGTTCTTCTGTACGCCGACGGGGATATCCTCGACCGGCACCTCGCGCCGCCCGTCCGGTCCGACGATGCGGGCCAGCGCGCCGGCGGCGGCCATGGCGGGGACGGTGTCGGCGGCGGGGGAGGCGGTGCAGAGATTGCCGGCCAGCGTCGCCCGCCCGGATACCTGGGTCGAGCCGACCACGTCCGCCGCATGGGCCAGCCCCGGCCAGTCGGCGACGAGGTCCGCGTTCTCGTTGATCTCCGCGCCGGAGACCGCCGCGCCGATACGCCAGCCGCCGCCCTCGCGCGCGATCTCGCGCAGGGACGCGATGCGCTTGGTGTCGACCACCAGATCGGGCGCGATGCGGCCCGAGCGCATCTGCACCAGGAGGTCGGTACCGCCCGACAGGGGATAGGCGCGCCCCGCCTCCCCGGCCAGCAGGGCGACCGCCGCCTCGACGGTCTCGGGAGCCTCGAATCGCATGGGGGAACCTCGCGCGGAAGGGAAAGATCGTGGTCCCCTAGAAATCGCCTTTTGCGCCCCGCCGTCAATCGCCGCGTCGCGGGATGCGATGTCACACGGTCAGCGCGGCCCCGGAAACGAAGGGCAGGGGGATGGCCTGGCCGAAGGGAACCGCGCGGGGCGGGGGATAGCCGTCCTCGCCCGGCCCGGCATGGCAATGGACCGTCCCGCCGTTCAGGTCGATCACCCAGTAGTCGTGCACCCCGTGCGCCGCGTAGAGCCGCGCCTTCTTGCCCATGTCGTAGCGGAGCGTGGAATCCGACACCTCGATGGCGAGCAGGATGTCCGGACCGCGCACGTCGGCGCTGTCGATGTCCTGGCCGTAGATGCAGATATCCGGCTCCAGCGTGACCCTTTCCGAAAGGAAGAGGCTGGGCGACGGCGCGACGGCGTAGGATCGCGGCAGCGTCTCGATGAAGAAACGCATGAGATCCACGATCATCGCGACGTGCGGAGAGTTCTGGGCAGCCATCTTGACGAGCACCCCCTCGATCAGTTCGTACCCGCGCCCTTCGGGCAGGATGCCCGCGCGGGTCATGGCGAGCACGTCCGCGCCGGTCAGGAGCGGGGGGGCGAAATCCAGATCGTCGATCTTCAGGAGCGCGGTCATGGCGTCAGGGTACACCATCCGCGCCGGGCTGCGAAGGGGTCTCCGCCGTCGAGGCGCTGCTGGCGGCGAGCGAGCGGGTCTCGGGCGTGCTGGCGCGGCCCGGCGGCATGGCGATGAAGTCGCCCTTCTCCACGCCCGTCACCGGCGCGCGGGCGCGGATGCGGAAGAGGGTGAAGTTGATGAGCAGGGCGTGGGCGGTCATCGAGGTGATGAACAGGCCCGCCTTGTCCGTCGCGCTCATCAGCACCCCGGCCACCAGCGGCCCGACGATGCCCCCGATGCCGTAGACCATCAGCAGGCCGCCGCTCGTCTGGATTGCCGTGCCCTCGGCGGCGTGGTCGCTCGCATGGGCGATGATGACCGGGTACATCGCGTAGATCGACGCGCCGAGCAGGGCCGCGAGCACCAGGTTCGTCGCCGCGTCCTCCGGGGAGAGCAGCACGAACGCCACGTCGACCGCCAGCGCGACCGCCGCGAGCATGAGCAGCACCTTGCGCCGGTCCATCCGGTCCGACAGCGCGCCCACGGGTATCTGCGCCACCGCACCGGCCAGGATGGGCAGGCTGGCGAAGAGCGCGATGGTCGTGAGCGTCAGCCCCGCCCGGTCGCCGTAGACCGCCGCGAGCGTGCCGAAGGCGCTGTTCGAGACGCCGACCATCGCGACGCCGAAGACGGCGACGGGCGAATTGCGCCACAGCGCCCCGACGTCGAGCGTCACCGAGACGAGGGGGCGGGGCGACTGCGAGGCCGTGACCGCCGTGGGCAGGAGGGCGAGGCAGTAGAACATCGCGCCGAGCACGAAGAACAGGTAGCCGGTCGCATCCCCGAGCGTGATCATCATCTGCCCCGCCGTCGACCCGGCGAGGTTGACCATCGTGTAGATGCCGAAGACCCGCCCCCGCGACGACGCCTCCGCCCGCTCGCTCAGCCAGCTTTCCACGATCATCGCCGCCCCCGCGAAGCAGAAGCCGGAGATGGCGCGGAGCGGGATCCACGCCCACGGGGAGAGCAGGAGCAGGGAGGCGAGGATCGCCATCGCCGCGCAGGCGGCCATCACGCTGAACGAGCGGATATGCCCCACCCGCGCCACCAGGCGCGGCGTCAGCAGGCATCCGGCGACGTATCCGATGGCCCAGCCCGTGCCCAGCAGGCCGAGGGAGAAGGCCGAGAACCCCTCCGCCGACCCGCGCACCGGCAGGATCAGCCCGTTGATCCCGCCCGCGAACAGAAGGAAGGCGGAACCCATGAGCAGGGCGAGGACGGGGTTGAGCGTGCGAACCATGGGGGCGAGGGTGCCCCGATGGCGGGGAATGTCAACCGCTCCGCATACGGGATGGCGGCCCGGCACGCGATGCGCGCGGCCGCCGTCCGGGAGCGGTCGTCGCCGGGCATGGCGAGGAAGGGGGTATCGTCATCCGCCGAGGCGGGCGCGTCGCGCAAGCGCTACTCGACGATCACCATCACCTCCCAGCGCTTGTCCGCCACCGGCACGCTTGGCCCGTCATAGCCTGCGAGGATGGGCGCGGAGGCGGGGGTCAGGTCCCGCGCGGCGAGGAACGCCTCGACCTTCGCCGTCGCCGCGTCCACCCGCTCCTGCGAGCGCGCGCCGGTGAAGCGGTAGGCCACGCGCCGTTCCCCGGGCACCTCGATCAGCGTGACGGAGGCGTCGTTGGGGGTCGGCAGGGTCTCCATCGTCCATTTGGAGGGCATGGTGAAGCGTACGGTGTAGCGGCCCTCCCCGTCGCCCGACGCCGAGACCGGCGCGGTCATGGCGATCTTCGTGCCGTCCGTCGCGGGCTGCGTCGTCACGGGGGCGGTCATGGCGATCTCGTCCGAGCCGCGGTTGTTGCCGAAGATGTATCCGGCGAGGGGGCGGAAGCCCCGGCTCGACGCCTCGCGCAGGGAATCCGCCTCCACCGTCACCTCGGCGGCGAGATGCGGCGCGTAGGCGCGCAGCTCGACCCCGTCCGCCTCCGTCACCACGTCGTACGAGGGCGATTCGATGCCGCGTTCGTCGGCGGCGTGGGTGGTGGTGGCCATGAGGACGGCTCCTGCGAGGGCGGCGAGGATGGGGCGGGGCATGGACGGCTCCTTTCGCGGGGGGATGCGGGAGGGGAAAGCGTCGTCCCCCGGCTTTCGTTCCGGGGCGCTCAGAATGCCCAGTCGATCCGCCGCGCGATGCGCCCGTCCGAGGCCGCCAGTTCCAGGGACAGGCCCGGCTCCCCGCGCGTGGTCTCAACCTGCGGCAGGACGCGCGACACCAGTGCGACCGCCGCATCGCTGTCGAGCCGGAGGGCGAGGCGGGCCACGCGCGCCAGGTCCGGATGCTGGCGCGTGCCGACGAGGGCCGGGTCGCGCGCGGCGGGGGGCTTGCCGCCGGGGGTGCGGAAGACGAAGGGCAGGGCGGGGTCGAGGCTCTCATGCAGGACGGGGATCGTCACGCCGTCGGGCAGGAAGGGCGCGGCGTATCCGATGCAGTCCGGCGGCGAGGCCCCCCGCCAGGACAGGCCCAGGGGCGAGCCGCTTCCCCGCAGCCGCGCGCCGAGCGTCACGCGTTCGCTCTCGGGCGAGACCGCCGAGCCGTCCGCCCAGATCAGTTCGACGAACGCATCGTCGAGGCAGGCGCAGAGATTGCGCGTCCCCTGTCCCGGATGGGCACGGGCGTAGTTCACGCGCAGGCCCGCCGCATCCATCATAGCCCGGGCGCGCGACTCGCTCTCGACGACGAGGAAGAGGTGATCGAGTTCCCGATCCGTCTCGCCCATCCCGTCGCCCCTCCATCCACAACCGGATCGTCCCGTTCTTTTTACTACGCCGAAATATCGCCTTCGGGAAATTAATCAAAGTGGTTGAAGGGCGCATCATTTTGATACAGCTTGCGCTCGTTCGCACCGCGTGAAGGAGTGGTCCCATGCTCGATCCCGTTCCCGGCAACGACGGCGTCCGCAATATCCGGCAGGAACAGGCCCGGACGCGGCGCGACGGGGCGACCGGCATCGCCGCGTCCCGCGAGCCGGCCATCACGCGCGGCAATGGCGAGATCGACCTCTACGACGGCATCTGGCCGACGAATTTCCACAAGGGCCTGCCGCACGACCGCTTCGGCCGGCCCGACCCGGTGGCCTTCGGTGCCTTGCAGGCCGGGCTGAGCCGTTCGGATGCGCCCGCCGGTCTCTACGCCACGTTCAACGTCGCCCTCGGTCCGCTGGGCGAGGCGGGGGCGAACGTCGCGGCGGAGCGGGCGGGGGCGGCGCAGGGCTTCGAGCCGGTGACCCGCTTCCATACCGTGCTGGCCGACGGCCGGGCGCTCAGCGTCCGCAACTGGGAAAGCCCGCTGGCGGGACATGCCTACGACCTCGAAGGGCCGGATGCGGGCGACGTGGGCATGGCCCCGGCCCCGACGCTGATCGGCGGCGAGCTGATCGCCGAGATGGGGGAGGTCTACGCGCTCGCCCTGCTGCGCGACACGCCCTTCGAGCGATGGGCCGATACCGGGACGCCGGTCACGGTGGACGGGCACACCTTCGGCACCGTGGGCGATATCCTCGGGGAGCTGGGGCGCCTGGACTTCCTCGATCCGGACGGGAAGCCCGGCGCGGGCGACGGCACCGGCGCACTCGGCCCCGGCGAGACCCGCCGCCGCGCCGCCCGGTGGGACGGGCGGAGCGGCCCGACGGCGCGCACCGTCTTCCGCGGCTCGTCCCCGGGCGCGATGGCGGGGCCGTACCTGTCGCAGTTCCTGCTCATCGGCAGCGGCGGCGACGGGGGGCGGACGGCGGCGACCGACGCGAAGGACGTGCGCTATCTCTGCCCCGTCGCCGCGCCGGGCGGCGGCGGCCCGGCCGGGGCGGCGGGGGGCTACATCGCCTATGGCGCGCAGCGCATCGACCAGCGCATCAGCACGGCCCTGCCCGGCCTCGACCACATGACCGACTGGACGCTCTGGCTCGACGTGCAGAACGGGGCGGGGGTGGCCGGGTCCGACACGTTCGAGAAGGGCGGTATGCCCCGCTTCGTCGGCACGCCGCGCGACCTGGCGACCTACGTGCATTTCGACCAGCTCTACCAGGCGTACCTGAACGCCTGCCTGCTGCTGCTGGCCTACGACGTGCCGTTCGACTTCGGGCTGCCCTCGGGCAAGGGCCACCTGACGCGCGGCTCCTTCGCCACCTTCGGCGGGCCGCACGTCCTCGCGCTGCTGACGGAGGTGTCGTCCCGGGCGCTCAAGGCGGTGCGGCGGCAGAAGTTCCAGCATCACCTGCGGGGCCGGCCGGAGCAGCTCGCCGCCATGCTCACCCTGGCCGCGAACGCGCCCGGGGCGCTGGGCGCGGCGCGGGCCGACACGGTGGCGGCGCTCGACGCGCTGCGCACCCACGCCCCGAACCTCATGGCGATGATCGCCCGGCGCAACGCCCGGCAGAACGCGGCCCGCGCCGACCGGAGCCGGGGCATCTTTCCCGCCACGACCGGCGCGGGAGCGGGCTTCGCCCCGGCGGAGGATGCCAACTACCTCCTGCCCATGGCCTTTCCCGAAGGCTCGCCCATGCACCCCGCCTACGGCGCGGGCCATGCGGCGGTGGCGGGGGCCTGCGTGACGGTGCTCAAGGCGTTCTTCGAGCTGTCGCCCAACGAGGTGACGCGCCCCGGCCTCAGCCAGACCCTGCCCGCCGCCCGGGCGGTGGACGACCAGTGGTGGCGCATGGCCACCCTCGCCGAGCGGCTGCGCCTGCGCAATGTCTACGTCCCGCCCGCCGACCCCTGGGCGGCGGCACTCGACCCGTCGGGCGAGTGGCTGCCGCGCGACCTGACCGTCGAGGGGGAACTGAACAAGCTCGCCGCCAACGTCTCCATCGGGCGCAACATGGCCGGGGTGCATTTCTACACCGACTATTTCGAATCCCTGCGGATGGGCGAGCGGATCGCCGTGGGCATCCTCCAGGAGCAGATGACGACCTATCCCGACCCGTGCTCCATGCGCGTGCCCAGCTTCGACGGCGACCGCCTGCTGATCTCGACCACCGGGCGGGGCGATGCCGCGCTCGACGTGATCGGCGGCGATGCGGGCGAATGGTGGGGGCGTCACCTCGCGCAGGGGGCCTTCGTCTAGCCGTCCGTCCGGGGCCTTGTCCGAGGCCGAGCTTATCCCCCCGTTTTCGCAGGGATTCGTTGCTTCCGGGGCCTGCGCGTTCTAAGGTCGTGAAGATTTCGTGAATGCCTCCGACAGCGACGGTGATCCCTTGAGCGACGAGAACGAGACCCCGGGCGCGGGC
This sequence comes from Paracoccaceae bacterium, assembly GCA_020629115.1. Classification (GTDB taxonomy): domain Bacteria; phylum Pseudomonadota; class Alphaproteobacteria; order Rhodobacterales; family Rhodobacteraceae; genus JAHDDY01. Next base: position 7,616 of record JAHDDY010000018.1, read on the forward strand.
CCCCTGGCCGAGCCGCAGCGACCCGCCTTCGACGGCCCGACCATCTCCGTCGAGGACGAGATGCGGCGCAGCTATCTCGACTACGCCATGAGCGTGATCGTCAGCCGCGCCATCCCCGACCTGCGCGACGGCCTCAAGCCCGTCCACCGCCGCATCCTCTACGCGATGGACCAGGCCGGGTACGAGTGGAACAAGCCCTACCGCAAGTCCGCCCGCGTGGTCGGCGACGTGATCGGCAAGTACCATCCCCATGGCGAGCAGGCGGTCTACGACGCGCTCGTCCGGATGGCGCAGGATTTCTCCATGTCGATCATGCTGCTCGACGGGCAGGGGAACTTCGGCTCGATGGACGGCGACCCGCCCGCCGCCCAGCGCTACACCGAAGTGCGCATGGCCAAGGTGGCCGGGGCTATCCTGGAGGATATCGACCGCGACACGGTGGATTTCCAGCCCAACTACGACAACCAGGACCGCGAGCCGACCGTCCTGCCCGCGCGCTATCCGAATATCCTCGTGAACGGGGCCGCCGGCATCGCGGTCGGCATGGCGACGAATATCCCGCCCCACAATCTCGGCGAGGTGATCGACGCGACGCTGGCGCTGATCGAGGACCCGGACCTCGACACCGCCGGGCTGATGGAATACCTGCCCGCGCCCGACTTCCCCACGGGCGGCCTCATCCTCGGCCAGAGCGGGGCGCGCAAGGCCTATGCGGAGGGGCGCGGCTCCGTCGTCATGCGCGCGCGCACCCATATCGAGGAGATCCGCAAGGACCGCTGGGCCATCGTCGTCGACGAGGTGCCCTATCAGGTGAACAAGGCCAATCTGGAGGCCCGCATCGCCGAGCTGGCCAAGGAGAAGAAGATCGAGGGCATCGCCCACGTCCAGGACGAGAGCGACCGCCACGGCGTGCGCATGGTCGTGGAACTCAAGCGCGACGCGACCGCCGAGGTGGTGCTGAACCAGCTCTTCCGCTTCACGCCCATGCAGACGAGCTTCGGCGCGAACATGCTGGCGCTCAACGACGGGCGGCCCGAGCAACTGACCCTCAAGCGCATCCTCACCAGCTTCCTGGCGTTCCGCGAGGAGGTGGTCGCCCGGCGCACCGCCTTCGAGCTGAACAAGGCGCGCGAGCGGGCGCACGTGTTGTGCGGCCTCGCCGTGGCGGTCGAGAACGTGGACGAGGTCGTCGCCCTCATCCGCGCATCCCCGGACCCGGTGACCGCGCGCGGGCGGCTGATGGAGCGCGACTGGCCCGCCGCGCAGATCGCCGATTACATCCGCCTGATCGACGACCCCGAGCACACGATCAACGAGGACGGCACGTATCGGCTGTCCGACACGCAGGCCCGCGCCATCCTCGACCTGCGGCTCCAGCGCCTCACGGCCCTCGGCGTCAACGAGATCACGGACGAGCTGGAGGCGCTGGCCGCGAAGATCACCGACTTCCTCGATATCCTGCGCTCCCGCGAGCGCATCCTCGCCATCATCTCGGACGAGCTGCGCGCGGTGCACGACGAGTTCGCCGTCCCGCGCCGGACCGAGATCGTGGAATCCCTGGGCGATTTCGACGACGAGGACCTGATCGAGCCGGAGGAGATGGTGGTGACCGCCACCCATTCGGGCTACCTCAAGCGCACGCCGCTGGCCGACTACCGGGCGCAGCGGCGCGGCGGCAAGGGCCTGTCGGCCATGTCCATGAAGGACGAGGATTTCGTCACCCGCCTCTTCTCGGCCAACACGCTGACCCCGGTCCTGTTCTTCATGACCGACGGCATCGTCTACAAGCTGAAGGTCTGGCGCCTGCCCCAGGCGGGCCGGGCCTCGCGCGGGAAGGCGCTGGTGAACCTGCTGCCCATCGCGCAGGGCGTCTCCATCGCGGCCATGATGCCCGTCGACGTGCCGGAGGACGAGTGGGACAGGCTCCAGATCGTCTTCGCCACCTCGGACGGGAACGTGCGCCGCAACGAGCTGGACGATTTCATCAACGTGAAGGCCAACGGCAAGATCGCGATGAAGCTGCCGGAAGGCGTGCGGCTCATTTCCGCGTCCATCTGCACCGAGGACAGCCACGTCCTGCTGACCTCGGCCATGGGCAAGGCCATCCGCTTCCCCGTCCGGGACGTGCGCGTCTTCAAGGGCCGCGATTCGACCGGGGTGCGCGGGATGCGCCTCACCGAGGGCGACGAGGTGGTCTCGATGGCCGTCATCGACGGGGTGGACTACACCCCCGAGGAGGCGCGCGGATACCTGAAGATGCGCCGGGCCATGGCGGGCGAGGATGCCGCCGACGAGGCCGTGGACGCGCCCGAGGACGAGGGCGAGGATACCGCCGCCGACGCACCCATCCTGTCGAACGAGCGCTATATCGCGCTGTCGGCACAGGAGGAGATGATCCTCACCATCGCGCGCAACGGCATCGGCAAGCGCACGTCGGCCTTCGAGTACCGCCTGACGCGTCGGGGCGGGCAGGGCGTGACCGCCATGGCGCTGGCGGGGAACAGCCGCTCCGGCCCGACTCGCATCGTCGCCTCCTTCCCGGTGGAGGAGGGCGACCAGGTCATGCTCGTCACCGATGGCGGACAGTCGATCCGCACCGGCGTCTCCGACGTGTCCGTCCGCTCGCGCGGGGCCGGCGGTGTCTGGATGCTGCGCACGGGGGCCGAGGAGAACGTCGTCTCCGTCGCCCGCCTGGCCGAGCAATCCCCGGATGTCGAGGAGGAGCTGGGCGAGGATGGCGGGGCGGATGCGCCGCCCGAGGCGCCCGAGACGTAGAAGGACCGGAGCGCTCCCCGCGTTCCGGCCTCTTTCGGATCTCGCTCCGCTCCGCCCCGCACGCGATGCGGGGTCTTTCGCAACATGGCGCACCGCTAGAAAAGGCCCCGGCTCAAGGCCGGGGCGGAGCGCTTTCTACCTGACGCTCAGTGCGCCGCCGCGCCGGTCGCCTTGCGGCCCTTCGCGATGCCGAAGGTCGCGGCGGCGGTCTTGGCGTCGAAGACGGGCTTCTGGCCGTTCACGCAGCCCGCCTGGCGCAGGATGGCGTAGCCGTGCCAGCCGGACCAGATGCCGGTGACGATGCGCTCGATCTCGTCGGAGGAACGGGCCTCCTTGACCGACCCGGCGATCGCCTCGCGCAGCGGCTGGAGCGCGATGTCGAGGCTTTCGAGCGCGGCATCGGGGATGCGGCCCTCCTCGGCGCGGAAGGCGAGGCGGAACTCGTCGGCCTTCTCCTCGGAGAACGTGACGTAGGCATCGCCCAGCGCCGCGACCACCTTCTCCGGCGAGGTGCTGCGGGCCTTGGCGGCGGCCAGGTCGGCGGCCAGCTCGTTCACGGCCTGCGACTGGAGATAGGCGATGATGTCGGCCTTGTTCTCGAAGTAGGTGTAGAGGCTCATGGCGCTCATCCCGACTTCCTTGGCGATGCCGCGGATGGTGACCTTCTCGGCCCCGTGCTCGTCCATGATGCGGCGCGCGGCGGCGGCGGCCTTTTCGCGAACGATGGACTTCTCGTCTTCGGTAAGCGGCTTGCGTGGCATGATCGTGGTCCCCCAGTTGACTGTCTCTTCCATGAGGACCCCCCGGTCTCTCGTGGCGTGGAAGGACTATGCCGGGAAACGCTTTTGATTATCTTAAGTCAGACGAGTAACGCCGTGCGGAAATAGGAGCATTTGTATCGAAGTATGCTTTGGAACGGATAGGATTTATATCGAATACCAAGGTTAATACTCGTTAGGTACGAAAAAAGCGGCTCACGCCGCTTTTCTCTACTCGGTCCTGTGTCGGTGCGCGCCTACCGCCTGAGCTTCCACAGGAGCGGCAGCAGCGCGGCGGCCAGCGCCAGCTTGAGGGCGTCGGCGACGAGGAAGTTCGTCAGGCCCCACTTCACGACCCAGGCCCAGCCCTTGTCGGCGGCGTAGAGCGCGCCGAGCCACAGGACGCCGGGCAGGTAGATCAGCGCGTTGCCGATCAGCATGGCCCCGGCCATCCTCGGCACCGAACGGTCCCACCCCGCCTCGGCCAGCCTGCCGAGCACGATGGCCGCGAGGACGAAGCCGACGAGATAGCCGCCCGTGCCGCCCATCATGTAGTCGATGCCGTAGGCGGTGGCCGAGGAGCCGGTGAAGATGTCGAAGCCCATCGCGCCGACGAGCATGTAGCCGAGCATCGTCGCCCCGCCCAGCCGCGCGCCGTAGGCCGCGCCGACCGTGAGCACCACGAAGGTCTGCATCGTCATCGGCACGGGCCAGAACGGTACCTTGATCTTGGCCGCGACGGCCATGGCGGCGATGCCGGCCGCGATGAGCAGGAGCGAGCGGAGCAGGGCGCCGCGCCCGGCCTCCGCCGGCCAGTACGCCTGCGAGAGCGTCGATGCGGATGCGCTGGATGCCATGGGGCGTCTCCTTGGAAAGCTGGTATCAGTCGCGCGGAGACTGCACCGGAAGCGCGCCGGGATGCAAGCGGGTGTAGAGGCTTTCGAGCGTGTAATCCTTGCGCGGCCCGCTCACCCGCCACGTCGCGGTCCAGCGGTCGGACGTCTCGAAGGCGTAGGCGACGCGGTAGAGGTCCGGGGGGCAGTCGTGGACGTCCGCGGCCCGGCCCCCGCGCGGCGCGACCTGGTGGAAGGGGCGTCCGTCGTCGAAGGATACCCGCGCCCCCGGCCCCTCGAACGTCCAGCGATGGCGCCGGACCGCGCGCAGGATGCCCGCGCCGGTGTCGAGCGTGCCGTCCTCGCGGTAGGACAGCGCCCCGCCATCCGGCTCGAACCGCGCCTCGCCCGCGAAGCGCATCGCGCGGCCCGCCCGCCGGTCGTCGACCCATCGGTCGAGCCGCCAGACCCCCGCGAGATAGGCCCGCAGGTCCGCCTCGGCATCGTGCATGATCTTCTCCCGGACAGGGCACCCCCGCACCTGCTATAGCGCGCCCATCCGCGAATCGCACGAGAAGGCCCGCCATGATCCCCCGCTATTCCCGCCCCGAGATGACCGCCATCTGGTCGCCGGAGACGAAGTTCCGCATCTGGTTCGAGATCGAGGCCCACGCCGCCGACCGGATGGCCGAGCTGGGCGTCATCCCGCGCGAGGCGGCGGCGAAGGTGTGGACGGCGAAGGAGGTGGCGTTCGACATCGACCGCATCGACGCCATCGAGCGGGAGGTCAAGCACGACGTCATCGCCTTTCTCACGCACCTGTCCGAGATCGTCGGGCCGGAGGCGCGCTTCGTGCATCAGGGGATGACCTCGTCGGACGTGCTCGACACCTGCTTCAACGTGCAGCTCGTGCGCGCGAGCGATATCCTGCTGGCCGACATGGACGCCCTGCTCGCCGCGCTGAAGGCCCGTGCCGTCGAGCACAAGGACACCGTCACCATCGGGCGCAGCCATGGCATCCACGCTGAGCCGACGACCTTCGGGCTGAAGCTGGCGCAGGCCTACGCCGAAATGGACCGCAACCGCGCCCGCCTCGTCGCGGCGCGGGAGGAGATCGCCACCTGCGCGATATCGGGCGCGGTCGGCACCTTCGCCAATATCGACCCGTCGGTCGAGGTGCACGTGGCCGAGCGGATGGGCCTCGGGGTCGAGCCGGTCTCGACGCAGGTCATCCCCCGCGACCGCCATGCGATGTTCTTCGCCACCCTGGGCGTCGTCGCCTCGTCCATCGAGCGGATCGCGACGGAGGTGCGGCATCTGCAGCGGACGGAGGTCCTGGAGGCGGAGGAATACTTCTCCCCCGGCCAGAAGGGATCGAGCGCCATGCCGCACAAGCGCAACCCCGTCCTGACCGAGAACCTGACCGGCCTCGCCCGCATGGTCCGCGCCTACGCGCTGCCCGCCATGGAGAACGTCGCCCTGTGGCACGAGCGGGACATCTCGCATTCGTCGGTCGAGCGCATGATCGGGCCGGACGCGACAATCACCCTCGATTTCGCGCTCGCGCGGCTGACCGGGGTGATCGAGAAGCTGGTCGTCTATCCCGAGACGATGATGGCGAACATGAACAGGTTCCGCGGGCTGGTCCATTCCCAGCGTGTGCTGCTGGCCCTGACCCAGGCGGGGGTGAGCCGGGAAGACAGCTATCGCCTCGTCCAGCGCAACGCGATGAAGGTGTGGGAGGAGGGCAAGGACTTCCTGACCGAACTGAAGGCGGATGCGGACGTGACGGCCGCGCTGGACGATGCGGCGCTGGAGGGCCTGTTCGACCTTGCGCACCATACGAAGCACGTGGACACGATCTTCGCGCGGGTGTTCGGGGAGTAGACTGCGCTGCTCCGGAGAAGCGCGAAACTTCGATAGGCCCCGGACCAGCGCAGCAGGACTTCGCCCTGCAGCGTATCCGGGGCAGAGCGCTTACTGAACCAATCCCCGCGCGAAGGCCGCCGCCTTCGCCACCTTCTCCCTGTCCAGCCCCGTCTCGAACCCCCGCGCCTCGACGTAGGGGATCACCGCCTCCGTCGCCACGTTCCCCTTCGCCCCCGGCGCATAGGGACAGCCGCCCAGGCCCCCGGCGCAGGCATCGAAGGTGCGCAGGCCATGCTCCAGCGCGACGCCGATATTGTCGAGCGCGCGGCCCTCGGTATCGTGGAAATGCCCGGCGAGCTGCTCCGCCGGGGCCACGTCCAGCACGGTGCGGAGCATCGCGTCGGTGCTTTCCGGCGTTGCATGGCCGATGGTATCGCCGAGGGAGACTTCGTAGCAGCCGAGCGTGCGCAACGCCTCGACCACCCGGGCCACGGCCCCCGGCGCCGTCGGACCGTCATAGGGGCAGTCCGTCACCACCGAGACGTAGCCGCGCATCGGGATGCCCGCCTCCCGCGCCGCATCCGCCACGGCCTCGAACCGTTCCAGCGATTCCGCTATGGTGGCGTTGAGGTTGGCCTTCGAGAACCCTTCCGAAGCCGAGGCGAAGATGGCGACCTCGTCCGCCCCCGCCGCCCGCGCACCCTCGAAGCCGCGCAGGTTCGGCGTCAGGGCGGCGTACTCCGTCCCCCCGGCCCGCGCGATTCCGGCCATCACGTCCGCCGCATCCGCCATCTGTGGCACCCATCTGGGCGAGACGAAGCTGGTCGCCTCGATCTTCGCGAAGCCGCAGGCGGAGAGCCGGTCGATCAGGGCGATCTTGTCGGCGGTCGCGATGGGGCGCGCCTCGTTCTGCAATCCGTCGCGCGGGGCCATCTCGAAGATCGTGACGCGCCCGCTCATGTCGGCAGCGCGAAGACGAGGCAGGTCGTGGTGCCGGTCGCATGGATCTTCCCGTCCGGGTCGACCATCTCCCCCGTCGCCGTCGCGATGCGCCGCCCGGAGCTGACCACCGTGCCGATGGCGCGAAGCGGCGGGGTTCGGGTGAAGGCGGGGCGCAGGATGGTGATCTTGTACTCGACGGTCGTGTAGCCCATCCCCTGCGGCAGCGTCGTCTGCACCGCGCAGGCCATGCAGCTGTCGAGCAGCGTCCCGAACCAGCCGCCATGCGCGCCGCCGAGCGGATTGTACGTCCCGAACCCCGCCTTCCCCTCGAAGACGACGCGGCCCTCCCCGACCTCCGTCAGGCGATAATCGAGCGTGCGGCCGATGGGCGGCTGGGGGAAGCGGCCCGTGCGCATCCCGTCGACGAACTCGAACCCGCTCATCGTGGCAAGCCGTTCGGGGGTGAGCAGGTCGTCCGGCGTCTCGGCGAAGGTGGCGGTCATCCGGTCTCCCTCCTCGCCCGCGCGCGCAGGTCGCGGCGGACGATCTTTCCGGTGGTGGTCAGGGGCAGGGCGTCGAGGAAGGCGACCTCGCGCGGGTATTCGTGGGCCGAGAGGGTCGTCCTCACGAACGCGGCCAGCTCGCGGGCCAGCGCGTCCGACGGTGCATGACCGGGGGCGGGGACGATGTAGGCCTTCACGATCTCCCCGCGCAGGGCGTCGGGCTTGCCGACGACGCCCGCCATGGCGACCGCCGGGTGCCGGACCAGCGCATCCTCGATCTCGCCGGGGCCGATGCGATAGCCGCCCGAGGAGATGACGTCGTCGTCCCGCCCCACGAAGCGCAGCGCGCCGTCCGCCTCCTGCACGCCCCGGTCGCCGGTCAGCAGCCAGTCCCCCGCGAACTTCGCCGCCGTCGCCTCGGGCGCGTTCCAGTAGCGCAGGAACATCACCGGGTCGGGCGCGCGCACGGCGATGCGGCCTTCCGTATCCGTAACCTGTGCGCCCGCCTCGTCCAGCACGGCGACGTCGTGCCCCGGCACAGGCCAGCCCATCGCGCCGGGCCGGTGCGCACCCAGACGCGCGGCGCTGGACACGACCATGTTGCATTCCGTCTGGCCGTAGAACTCGTTGATCGTCACGCCGAAGGTGCGCCGCCCCCAGTCGAGCAGGCCCGCGCCGAGGCTCTCGCCCCCGCTCGCCACACTGCGCATCGGGTAGGGCGCGGGGTCGTCGGCGCGCATGGTCTTGAGCGCGGTGGGCGGCAGGAAGGCGTTGCGCACCCCGCGCCGGCGCATCAGGTCGAAGGCGGCATCGGTCGTGAACTTGCGGAACCGCTTCGCCACCACCGGCACGCCGTGATGCAGCGCGGGCATCAGCACGTCGAGCAGGCCGCCGATCCAGGCCCAGTCCGCGGGTGTCCAGATCACGTCGCCCGCGTGCGGAAAGCCGTCATGGCTCATCTCGACCCCGGGCAGATGCCCGGTCAGTACCCGATGCGGCAGCAGCGCGCCCTTCGGGTTGCCGGTCGTGCCCGAGGTGTAGATCAGGATCGCGGGATCGTCCGCACGGGTGTCGGCGCTCTCGAAGCGGTCGGGCTGGGCGGCGAGCGCGTCGTGCAGGTCGCGCCCCGCGCCGCCGTCGACGGAAAGGACGACGCGCAGGTCCGGCAGGCGCTCGCGCAGGGGGGCGAGCGTGGCCGCGCCCGCCCGATCCGTCACCACGACCGCCGCGCCGCTGTCGGACAGGCGATGCGCGAGCGCCTCCGGCCCGAACAGCACCGCCAGCGGCATCGAGATCGCCCCGAGCTTCAGCGCGCCGAGATGCGCCGCCGCCGTCTCCAGCCGCTGGGGCAGCAGCACCGCCACCCGGTCGCCCCGCGCCACGCCGCACTCGGCGAGGAGGTTCGCCATGCGGTCGCTGAGGGCGCGCAACTCGTCGAAGCTGACCCGGCGGTCCTCGTCGTCGAGGATCAGCGCGATGCGCCCCGGCTCCCGCGCCGCCCAGACGTCGCACGCGTCGCGCCCGATGTTGCACCGCCCGAACGCCGGCCATTCGAAGGCGCGGCACAGGGCGTCGTAGCTGTCGGCACGGGGCAACATGGCACAGGTCTAGACGGCTCCGCTCCCGCGCACAACGCTTGTTGCCGCCCGCCGGGGGCACTAGGATCGCGCCTCCATCACCGAGGAGACCCGCCATGAACGCCCATGCCAAGCTCGACCCCGCCAAGGCCGCCGTCGCCTTCGACTGGGCCGACCCGTTCCTGATCGAGGATCAGCTCTCCGAGGAGGAGCGCATGGTGCGCGATGCCGCCCGCGCCTATGCGCAGGACAAGCTCGCCCCCCGCGTCATCGACGCCTACGCCGAGGAGCGCGTGGCCCCGGAGATCTTTCCCGAGATGGGCGCGATGGGCCTTCTCGGCGTCACGGTGCCGGAGGAATATGGCGGGGTCGGCGCGAACTACGTCACCTACGGCCTCGTCGCGCGGGAGATCGAGCGGGTGGACAGCGGCTATCGCTCGATGATGAGCGTGCAGTCCTCGCTCGTCATGTACCCCATCCACGCCTATGGGTCCGAGGAGCAGCGCCGCAAGTACCTGCCGAAGCTGGCGAGTGGCGAGTGGATCGGCTGCTTCGGCCTGACCGAACCCGACGCGGGGTCGGACCCGGCGGGCATGAAGACGCGCGCGGTGAAGACGGCGGACGGCTACCGCATCAGCGGCGCGAAGATGTGGATTTCCAACGCCCCCATCGCCGACGTCTTCGTCGTCTGGGCGAAATCCGAGGCCCATGGCGACCGGATACGCGGCTTCGTGCTGGAGAAGGGCATGGCGGGGCTGAGCGCGCCGAAGATCGGCGGCAAGCTGTCCCTGCGCGCGTCGGTCACCGGCGAGATCGTGATGGAGAACGTCGAGGTCGGCGAGGACGCGCTCCTGCCGGACGTCGAGGGGCTGAAGGGGCCGTTCGGGTGCCTCAACCGCGCGCGCTACGGCATCTCGTGGGGCGTGATGGGCGCGGCGGAGGAATGCTGGCACCGGGCGCGGCAATACGGTCTCGACCGTGTGCAGTTCGGCCGCCCCCTGGCGCAGACGCAGCTGTTCCAGAAGAAGCTGGCAGACATGCAGACCGAGATCGCGCTGGGCCTGCAGGCCTCGCTCCGGGTCGGGCGGCTGTTCGATGACGGCGCGATGGCACCGGAGATGATCTCCATCGTCAAGCGCAACAACTGCGGCAAGGCCCTCGACATCGCCCGCACCGCGCGGGACATGCATGGCGGCAACGGCATCCAGCAGGAATACCACGTCATGCGTCACGCGATGAACCTGGAGACGGTGAACACCTACGAGGGCACCCACGACGTGCACGCCCTGATCCTGGGCCGAGCGCAGACGGGACTGCAGGCGTTCTTCTGACCTATTTCGCGGTGAACCCGCCATCGACGCTCAGGACCTGTCCGGTCACGTAGTCGGAGGCGGGGGAGCACAGGAAGAGCGCGGGGCCGACGATGTCGGCCATCGTGCCGTTGCGCCCCGCGCAGGTCTGCGCGGCGTTGCGTGCGGCGCGCTCGGGGTCGTCGAAGACGGCGGCCGTCAGGTCGGTGGGGAAGAAGCCGGGGGCGAGCGCGTTCGCGGTGATCCCGTCCCGCGACCACGCCTCGGCCATCGCCCGCGTCATCTGCGCGATGCCGCCCTTGGACGCGCCGTAGGCGAGGCCGCCGGGGAAGGCGCGGAAGCTCTGGAGCGAGGCGAAATTCACGATCCGGCCCCAGCCCCGCCCGCGCATGGCCGGGACCATCGCCTGCGCGAGGAAGAACGGGACGGCGAGGTTCAGGTCGAGTGTGGTGCGCCAGCCGTCGAGCGTCACGTCGTCGGCGGCCTGGCGGGTGTTGATGCCGGCGGCGTTGACCAGGATATCGGGCGCGCCGAACGGCTCGGCGGCGCGGGCGGCCAGCCCGGCGGCGGCATCGGGTGCGCTGAGGTCGGCGGCGACAAGGGCGGTTTCGCCCCCGGTCTCCCCGCGCCATTCCTCCAGTGCGTCGGCCCGCCGTGCGATGCCGACCACCTTCGCGCCTCGTCGGGCCAGCGCCGTTGCGATCGCCCGGCCCAGCCCTCCCGACGCGCCAGTGACCACGGCGACCTTCCCCGCGACGGAGAAGAGCGCCGCGTCGTCAGACATCTATATCCTCGGCGAAGCGGGCATTGTGCTGGATGTACTGGAAGCGCTTCTCCGCCTTGCGCCCCATGAGGCGCTCGACCAGGTCCTGCGTCTCGCCCGGCTCGATATCCTCCAGCCGCACCCGGATCAGCTTGCGCTTGGCCGGGTCCATGGTCGTGTCCTTGAGCTGCTTGGCCATCATCTCGCCGAGGCCCTTGAAGCGCCCGATCTCGACCTTCTTGCCCTTGAACTCGCGCGCGATGAGCTTGTCGCGCTCGGCCTCGTCCGCCGCGTAGACCGATTTCGCGCCGCTCGTCAGGCGGTAGAGGGGCGGGGCGGCGAGGTAGAGGCGGCCGCTGGCGATGATCTCGGGCAACTCGCGATAGAAGAACGTCATCAGGAGCGCGGCGATATGCGCGCCGTCCACGTCGGCATCGGTCATGATGATGATGCGGTCGTAGCGCAGGTCCCCAGCATCGAACCGCGCGCCGGTCTGCACGCCCAAGGCCAGAAGCAGGTCCTGGAGTTCCTGGTTCTGGGCCAGCTTGTCGGCCGTGGCGTTGGCGACGTTGAGGATCTTGCCGCGCAGGGGCAGGACGGCCTGGAAGCGGCGGTCGCGGGCCTGCTTGGCCGAGCCGCCAGCCGAATCGCCTTCCACGAGGAAGACCTCCGATCCCTCGCGCGTCGCGTTGGAGCAGTCGGTCAGCTTGCCGGGCAGGCGCAGGCGCTTGGTGGCGGACTTGCGCTGCGTCTCCTTCTCGCCGCGCCGCCGCGCCCGCTCCTCGGCCTTCGCGATGCAGAAGTCGAGCAGGGTTTCGGCACGGCGCGGGTCGGAGGCGAGCCAGGTATCGAACCTATCGCGCAGGCTGCCCTCGACGAGCCGCGTCGCATCGCCCGTGGACAGCTTCTCCTTCGTCTGGCCCTGGAATTCCGGCTCTTGGAGGAAAATGGAGATGACGGCGCGGGCATCGACCATCACGTCGTCGGCGGTGATCTGGGCCGCCTTCTTCGTGCCGGTCATCTCCCCATGGGCGCGCAGGGCGCGGGTGAGCGCTTGGCGCAGGCCGGTCTCGTGCGTCCCGCCCTGGGGGGTGGGGATGGTGTTGCAATAGGAGGAGACGGCGCCGTCCACCGCCTCGGACCAGTGGATCGCCCATTCCACGGCCCCCGGCGTGCCGCCGAACTTCTCGGCGAACTCGACGCGGCCCGCGAACGGCTCCTCGGCGAGGGTGGGCTGGCCGTCCATCTCGGCGGCGAGGAAGTCGGCGAGGCCGTTCGGAAAATGGAAGGTCGCCTCGGTCGGCGTCTCGTCGCCCTTGCCGATCAGCGCGGCGTCGCAGCGCCAGCGGATCTCGACCCCGCGGAACAGGTAGGCCTTCGAGCGCGCCATGCGCACCAGCCGCGAGGGCCGGAAGGCGGCGCGCTCGCCGAAGATGTCGGCATCGGGCGAGAAGGTGACCGTCGTGCCGCGCCGGTTGGGCGCCGCGCCGCGCTCCTCCAGCCCCGTGACCGGCAGGCCGCGCGAGAATTTCTGGCCGTAGAGCCGCTTTTCCCGCGCCACCTCCACGTCGAGGGCGTCGGACAGCGCATTCACGACCGAGACGCCGACCCCGTGCAGGCCGCCCGAGGTCTGGTACGCCTTGCCCGAGAACTTGCCCCCCGCGTGCAGCGTGGTGAGGATGACTTCGAGCGCGGACTTGTCAGGAAAGCGCGGATGCGGGTCGATGGGGATGCCGCGCCCGTTGTCGCGCACCGTGACCGAACCGTCCGCGTTGAGCCACACGTCGATGCGGGTCGCGTGGCCGGCGACCGCCTCGTCCATCGCGTTGTCGAGCACCTCCGTCACCAGATGGTGCAGCGCCCGCTCGTCGGTACCGCCGATATACATTCCCGGGCGCTTGCGCACCGGCTCCAGACCTTCGAGAACCTCGATATCGTCGGCGGAATAGGCCTTGGACGCCGCATCGTTCTGGTCGAAGAGATCGGAGGGCATGGGGCTGGATCGTCCGGTGCGTTTGCGAGGCCGTTCGGCTGCATAGCCCGGTTTGACCGATTTGGAAAGCGGGGCCTTGCCCCGTACCGCGCGTGCCACGGGTCAGGCCGCGATATCGTCGGAATCGTCGAGCAGGACCATCTCGTCGCGCAGTCGCGCCCGGCGGGCATGGGCGGCGCGCAGGGCCTCGCGCGCGGCCTCGGCCCGGTCGACGGGTGCGGCGGCATCGCCTTCCCAGCGGGCGCGCTGCAGGTCGGCCATGGCGCGCAGGTTGGCGGCACGCGCGAGATCGAGGCGCGTCTTCTCGATGGAAAGCGCTTCGGCGATGGCGCTGCGCTCCGCGTGGAGGGCGGTACGGTGGTTGTGTCCGATCCGATCGTGCATCGTTCTCTCCTGTCCGTCTTTTGTTCTTGTTTACACAGGAATCAAAAAAGAACAAGAAGAAAACATATCCTTTACGACAGCGCGTATTCCGCCAGTTTCTCGTAATGGGGACGGCAGGCGCGGGCGAGGGGAAGGAGATGCTCGGGCAGGGGGCGCGGCGGGCGGGGCGCGGCGAACCGGGTCGAGGTGTCGACCGAGGCGTACCAGTGCGGTGCCCAGACCCCGTCATCGGATCGCGGTCCCGCCGGCCAGGACAGCATGGCCGGGTCGAAGGCGATGCCGAGCGCATCGCAGAGCGCGCGCAGGGTCCGCTCCGGTGCGGCGAGCACTGTGTCGCTGTCGACAACCGGGGGGCGCGTGCCCTGCCGCGCCGCGATCAGGTCGAACAGTTCGGCCTGACGCTCGAAGCCCACATCCGCCATGGTCGGGTCGGCGCGGCGGTCGTGATACGAGGCGAGGACGGCCTCGGGGCGGCGGATGAGAAAGAAACTGCGGACGGATGCGGTCCAGTCGAGGGGGATGGCGGGCCGCATGTGCACCGTCATGTGCTTCTGGAACCACAGGGTCGGGGCGTTGCCGTGGCGATTGGGGCGTTCGGGCATCGTCAGGCAGCGTTCGATCACCTTTCCGGCATCGGTCTCCCCCGCCGCGATCACGTCATCGCGCATCGGATGGTCCAGCCCGGTGGTGTGCAGGTAGTGCGCGTAGAACGGCTCGTCCCAGACCGCCGCGTCGGCGCGGTTCTCGAAGGCGCGCATCATCGCGGTCGAGATGTTGCGCGGACCGGACCACATGGCGACGATGGTATTCTCGGACATCGTATCCCCTTCGAAGGTGACAGGATCGGGAAGTATTTGTGTCACCCTATCGCGCAGGCGTGATTCGCGCGGATGCGGACGGCACCCTAGATCCGACGGTATCCGAAAGACATTCGTTTCGTTCGCAGGAAGGTTGCCCGCCATGTCGTTCACGTTCCCCGCACCGCTCCGGGCGCTCGCCTGTTCCTTCGGGATGCTCGTCGCCGCCATGCCCGCGAGCGCCCAGAACACGGTCGTCGTCGAGCTGTTCACGTCGCAGGGATGCAGCTCCTGCCCCGCCGCCGACCGGATGCTCGCGGAGCTGCGCGGCGAGCCGGGGCTGATCCCGCTGACGCTCAACGTGGATTACTGGGACTATCTGGGCTGGAAGGACGATCTCGCGCTGCCGGGCAACAGCGTGCGCCAGCGGGCCTATGCCCGGATGATGCGCTCGCGCAACGTCTACACGCCGCAGATGATGATCGACGGCAAGATGGACGTGGTGGGCAGTCGCAAGCGCGACGTGACGGCGGCGGTGAACGCCTATGGCGCGGAGCCGGACCTCGTGCCGGTGACGGTCTCGCCGGCGGCGGGCGGCGGGTTCCGGGTCGGTGCCGCGTCCAGGCCCCTGGCGGGGACGGCGGTCGTCTGGGTGGTCGGGTACGACCGCGCGGTGACGAAGGCCATCGGCGGGGGCGAGAATCACGGGCACACGCTGACCTATGCCAACGTGGTCCGCGAATGGCGCGAGGCGGGGCGGTGGTCGGGCGCGGTGCCGCTCGACCTGACCTTCGACCGTCCGGCGGGGGATGGCGGCTTCGCGGTGATCGTGCAGCAGGACGGCGTGGGGCCGGTGCTGGGGGCGGCGCAGGTCACGTACTGAGCGCGGCGGCCGCGGCGTCCCTGCCCCAGCGGTTGTGAAGCCAGAAATACTGTTCCGGATGCGCGCGGACCCAGCCTTCCAGCCGCCGGTTGACCTCCGCCATCATCGCCTCGGGCGTGGTGTCGGCCGTGTCCATCGGCGGATCGACGGTCACGTCGAAGGCGCTGCTCCGCCCCCGGCGCACCCCGCGCACCGTCAGCAGCGCCGCGCCGTACTCGCGGGCGATCTGGGCCGGGGCGAGGGCGGTGCGGGCGGGATGGCCGAAGAAGGGGACGAGGGGCGCGCCGCTGAACCGCTGATCGCACAGGATCATGGCCGCGCCGCCCTTGCGGACATGGCGCAGCATCCCGAGCGTGCCGCGCCGCCCCTTGTGGAACAGGGGGGCGTCGAGGGCGCGCATCCGGCGCTGGCCCTCCTCGTCGATGCGGCGGGTGTTGAATTGGCGGTAGAGGATCGCGGGGGTGTAGTCGATGCGGGCGCAGGCGGCGCGTACGGCCTCCCAGTTTCCGAAATGCCCCGTCACGAGCAGCGCTCCGCGCCCCGCCGCACGCGCATCCTCCAGATGCTCCAGCCCCTCGACCGCGATGCGGGCCGGGTCGTCGCGCAATTCGGCGAGGTGGAGATACTCGACGGCGAGCCGGGTCAGATGATCGGCCATCCCCCCGACGATCCGTCGGTGTTCGGCGTCGGACAGTTCCGGCAGGGCGAGGCGCAGGTTGGCCAGGGCGCGGGCGCGGAGGACGGGCGCGAGGGGGCGGGCGAGGGCGGCGGCGAGCGCCGTGCCCCGGTCGAGGCTCATCCGCTCGAACAGCGCGCTGACGGCCGCGAAGGCCGCGTACTCGACCCGGTGGGCGAACTTCACCATGGGGGGAGGGGCGATGCGCTCCGGCGGGATGCCGAAGCGCGGAGGGGCGTCAACCGCGCGGGCCGACGACCATGACCATCTGCCGCCCTTCGAGCTTGGGCATGGATTCGACCTTGCCGATATCCTCCAGATCCTCGGAGACCCGCTTGAGCAGGTCGCGGCCCAGTTCCTGGTGCGCCATCTCGCGGCCCCGGAAGCGCAGCGTGACCTTGAGCTTGTCGCCATCCTCCAGGAACTTGCGCGAGTTGCGCAGCTTCACGTCGTAGTCGTGCGTGTCGATGTTCGGCCGGAACTTGACCTCCTTGAGGTCGATGGTCTTCTGCGTCTTGCGCGCCTCGGCCGCCTTCTTCTGCAGCTCGTACTTGTACTTGCCGTAGTCGAGGATCTTGCAGACGGGCGGGTCGACGTTGGGCGAGACCTCGACGAGGTCGAGGCCGACTTCCTGCGCCGCCTCGTAGGCGTCGCGGGGGTTCATCACGCCGAGATTCTTGCCCTCGTGATCGATGACGCGCACGCGCGGGGCGCGGATGTTCTGGTTGACGCGGGGGCCGGTATCGCGGCTGGGCGGCGCCAGGTTGGGTCTGCGAGCTATGGGGACTCTCCATTGCAGTTGGCGGATCGGCATCCGACGGGACGCGACCCTCGGATAACGCCGGGACGGGCGAATGGTTCGCGTATACTGCAAAAAACGTGGAAAGTCGCGCTTTTTCACGGTCCGGAGCGCGAAAAACGCCCTCCTGCGCGATGCATTCGTCCGTCGGCCCGCCCGGGGCGGCATCTTGCCAAAGGCCCCGCGCACCCCAATTGCGTCCCCTGCAAACGAGGATACGAGCATGACCCGACCCATCCGCAAGGCCGTCTTCCCCGTCGCGGGCCTCGGCACCCGCTTCCTGCCCGCGACCAAGGCCATGCCCAAGGAGCTGCTGCCCGTCGTCGACAAGCCGGTGCTGCAATACGCGGTCGAGGAGGCGAGGGCGGCCGGGATCGAGGAGTTCGTCTTCGTCTCCTCCCGGGGCAAGTCGATCATGGAGGATCACTTCGACGCCCATCCCGAATTGCGGAAGGCGCTGGAGGCGAAGGGGAAGACCGAGGCGCTGGAGGCCCTGCGCGCGTCGGTGCTCGATTCGGGGTCGATGACGGTGGTGCGCCAGGCCGAGCCGCTGGGCCTCGGGCACGCCGTCTGGTGCGCGCGGCACGTGGTGGGCGACGAGCCGTTCGCGGTGCTGCTGCCCGACGAGGTGGTGCTCGACCGCTCCTGCATCGCCGAGCTGGTCGAGGCCCATGCGCGCATCGGGCGCGGGCACGTGCTGGCGGTACAGGAGGTGCCGCGCGAGAAGACGGGGATGTACGGCGTCCTCGACCCGGACGGGGCCATGGAAAACGGTGTGTTCAGGGCCAAGGGCATGGTCGAGAAGCCCGACCCGGCGGAAGCGCCCTCGACTTTCGCCGCCACGGGGCGCTACGTGCTGGAGCCGTCGGTCTTCGGGTTCCTCGACCGGGGGCTGACGGGCGCGGGCGGGGAGATCCAGTTGACGGACGCCATCGCCGGGACGATGGAGACCGATCCGCTCTACGGCTGCGCCTTCAGCGGCACGCGCTACGATTGCGGCGACAAGCTGGGCTTCCTGATGGCCAACGTCGCCGCCGGACTGGCGCGGGAGGGTATCGGGGAGGACCTGCGCGCCTTCCTGCGCGAGCAGGTGGGGTAGCGCGCGTCAGCGGTCGCGGATCACCTCCCGCATCTGCTGCGACAGGTCGATCAGGTAGCCGGAGACGATCTTCAGGAGGCTCACGGCCATCTCCGGGTCATGCTCGATCACCTCCATCAGCTCCCGCGCGCCGATGCGCAGGCCCGCCATGTCCTCGCGCGCGACGAGGCCCAGCGTCCGGCGATGCCCCTTGATCACGGACAGGTCGCCGATCAGGCGTCCGGGGAGGATGTAGCGTTCCTCGAAGCCCGACGTGTCCGCGTCGTCCCAGACCAGCTCGCCCCGGCCCGCGGTGACGAGATAGGCGGCGTCGGCCTCCTCGCCCTCCCGGAAGACGTAGTCCCCCGCCGGCACCTCGAACCATTGCGAGGCGAAGGCGAGGAGGCGAAGCTGCGACCGGGCGAGGCCCTCGAAGAGCGGGGCGCGGCCCAGGGCGCGGATCTTGCGCGCCAGGTCGGACTGGCCGGGCATCGAATCGTCGTGGCCGGCGGGGTCGACGCCCGTGTCGACCAGCCTGCCGTCGGCCATCTCCATCACGATGTCGAAATCCTCGGGCCGCTCCACGCGCGGCTCCAGATGGACGATCGTTGCCTCGGGCAGGAGCGCGCGGACCTTGGCGCGGATGGACAGGCGATCCTGCGCGTCGAAGGTGGTCAGGGCGTGGTCGAGCACGAGGATGTCGGGCCGGCGCATGGTCGCGCGCAGGAAGGCGATGCGCTCGTGGACCGTGGGGGCGAGGTTCGTGCCGCCGGCGGTGGTCTCCAGGTCGCCGATGAGCGCGGCGATGTCGGTGCGCAGGCCCTCCTCCTCCAAGAGATCCCCGAGCAGGTCGCGCAGGCGATCCGCGTCGGCCCCCGCCTGGCGCGCGATCTTGCCGAAGACGAGATTCTCCATCACCGTCAGCCCCTCGACGAACCCGTCCGCGTCGAGGGGCGAGAACAGGCGCGATCCCCAGGGACCGAGACCCTCGGGCCGCGCCCGGCGCGCGTCGAGGATGGTGCGCTTGAGATCGGGCGTCACCGCCTCGCCCACCTGCTCGGCGGAGAAGCAGAAGGGCAGGGCGGCGAGGAGGCGGCCGTCGAAGTCGCACAGCCCTTCGATCCCCCCCGCCGCGCGGCGCTCGTCGATCCGGGTCAGCCATTCGAAGACCTCCCGCTCGATGCCGAGGCGACGAAGCAGCGGATGCTCGCCGCCCACGTGGTCGAAGGTGACGGAGATGACGGCGAGCAGGTCCGCGCCGAGGCGCAGTGCCTCCTGCCGCAATCCCGCCTCGTCGAGGAAGGCCGCGAACTCCGGGTCGCGGGCGAGAGCGTCGGGCTGGAGCGGATATTTCGAGACGGCGTAAAGGATGTTGCCGCCGATGGCCTGACCGGGATTGAAGCGGTCGACGTCGAAGGGGTGGACGATGCGGTCCAGCCCGGCCTCCGCCACCCGGCGCCGCGCTTCCGGGCGCAGGGCGACGATGCGCTCGGCGAGGCGCGGGCGACGGGAAGGGTCGAAGCCGCTGACGATGCCGCGCTTGAACAGGAACCCGTCGGAGCCGAGCGCGGCGGCGAGCCTGTCCCACCATTCCACGATTTCCTCCTCGCTGTCGAACCCGCTTCCGCGCGGGTTCAGCCAGGGGACGTCGGCGGGGTCGGTGCTGTTGCCGGTGCGCCCGGCCTCCTCCAGCGCGGCGCGCAGGCCGGCGTCGGACCCGTCGCCCACCTCGGGCGCGGTCAGGAGCGGCAGGCGCACGTTATCCTCGATCCGGCCCTTGAAGAGATAGGGCTTGGCCCCGGCCACCCCGATCCGCGCGGCCACCACGCCCTGGTGCAGGGCGTTGAGGTCGCGCCCGCCCACGGTCACGCGACCGCTCGTCGGCAGGATGGCGCGCGACAGGACATGGGCGAGGGCGCGGCGTTCGGAGGTGCTGGCCGACTGGATGGCGACCATGCGCCCGGCGGGGACGGTGAAGGACAGATCGTCGAGGATCGTGCCCCCGTCCGGCTCGCGCACGGTGACGTTCTCGAAGACGACGGGGCCGTCGAGCCGGGGCACGCTCTCGGGCCGCCCCTCCATCAGGGCCGCGTCGATCATGCCGGGCGGGTCGAACTGCTCGATGATCGTCTCGTAGCGGAGCGTCATGTCCTGGGACTGGTTGTAGTAGGCCAGCAGCTCCTTCCACGGGCCGGAGAGGTCCTTGTAGGCGGCGAGCGCGGCGACCAGCGCGCCGATGGTGAGTTGACCCTGAATGACCAGATAGCCGCCGACGGAGAAGAAGAAGAACGGCGTGAGCTGCGTGATGAAGTTGTTCACGAACTTCATGAAATACTTCTTCTGGTAGATCCGGTACCGGATCTCGAAGAGGCGGCCCAGCCCTTCGGTGAACCCCGCCATCGTGTAGGGAACCACGCCGTTGGAGCGGATATCCTCGACGCCGGCCACCGTCTCGCCGATCCGCTCGGAGAAGCGCCGGACCTCCTGCACGCGCTCCTTGTTCAGGAGGTTCACCTGCCGCTGCAGCTTCGGGATGATCCATGCCTGGAGCGGGATGAGGGCGATGGCGGTCAGGCCCAGCCAGACGCTCTGGACGAACAGGAAGCCGAGGATGGTGAGCATCTGCCCGCCCTGGAAGACGGGCTGGGCCAGCGCATCGCCCATGATGCCGCCCAGGGGTTCGGCCTCCGAGGTGACGATGGAGACCATCTCCCCCTGCGAAGTGCGCCGGAAATGCGGCAGCGGAAAGCGCAGCACGCGGGCGATGAGCTGGTAGCGGAAGCGGCGCAGCAGCCGCTCGGCCATGATCCCCTTCATCGTGTTGAGCCGCATCTTCACGAGGCCCCAGACGGTGACGGCGACGAGGAAGGCCCCGCACAGGATCATCAGGTAGCCGATGCGGTCGACCGTGTACCCGAACACCTCGATCCCGCCTTCCGGCCCGCCGATGGCATCGTTGATGATCAGCTTGGGCAGTTCGAGCGTGGCGTAGAGGATCGGGAAGGTCAGCACCGTCAGCGCCAGCAGCGCGATCTGCTGGGCGCGGCTGTATTTCCAGACGAAGGCGAAGAGGCTGCGTTCCATGGGACCATCGAAGCTTCGGCGACTCGACCCGGGGCGTCAAGCGTGCCGGTTGAACTGGTTCAGATCGCCCGCGCCGCCCTCATCGCCGCCCGCACCGCGCCATCGGCCGCGTGGGTCGTCTCGGGCAGGCAATGGCGGGGCGCGAGGGCGAGGATGCGGGCGCAGGCGGCGTCGAGCGATATCCGGTGGCCGATGGAGACGAAGACCGGCTTCACGCCGTCCTGCGGGCGCAGCACGGCCCCGATCGTCTCGCCATCGTCCATCAGGTCGGACCGGCTGCCCCGCGACGCGCCCGGCTCCCCGTACGTGTCGACGAGGCGGGTCTGGAGCGCGCGGGCCGACGCCGCGTCCTCGAAGCGAAAGAGCGTGTCCGGCATCGCCGCGCTACAGCCCCTCCAGCGCGATGGCCACCGCCTCCTCGGGCGTCTTCGCCACGGTGTAGAAGTCGTTGAAATTGCCGCGCATGAAGCCCGTCTCCGTCATGTGGGCGAAGAGGTCGAGCAGGCGCGACCAGTATCCGCCCGTATCCACGAAGACGAGCGGGCGCGCGTGCAGGCCGAGCTGACGCCAAGTCAGGGTCTCGATCGCCTCGTCCAGCGTGCCCGCCCCGCCCGGCAGGACGACGAAGGCATCGGCATTGGCGAACATGACCTTCTTGCGTTCATGCATCGTCTCGGTGCGGATGAGGGTGGTGTTGACGTCCGTGCGCCCCTCCATCCCGGCGAGGGCGTCGGGGACCACGCCGATCACCTCGCCCCCCGCATCCAGCGCGGCATGGGCGGTCGCCCCCATCAGCCCGTTCTCCCCCGCCCCGTAGATCAACCGCGCCCCGCGCCCCGCGATGGCCCGCCCCAGCGCGCCCGCCGCCGCCATGTACACCGGATCGCTCCCCGGCGAGGAGCCGCAATAGACGCAGATGGCCGGTTTGCCGTGCATGGGGAGGGTCCTTTCGTTGCCGTCGACAGGATCGCATATAGAGCGGTCGAGCCGGAAGGGGCGGGAAAGGCGTGACGCATGAGGAACGAGGCGGGGTTTTCTTCCGAATTGTCGGGTTGCGAATGAAAATGATAAAAATTGTAGCGAAAATGTACGAAATGTGATTTTATCCGCCCCCGTTCGGAAGTATTGCCAAGGGGCAGTCGCATGGAGGGGGAACCTTGCGATGACTATGACATCCGAAGCGGCGGATAGGGAGTTCGTCGGTTCCATGCACGTTCACGATCACGGTGTCTTTGCGGCCCTCCGGGACCGGACGCGGTCGGTCGCACGCGGCATCTTCTTCTGTGCCGCGATCTTCATCTATATCACCTATGCCGTCCTCGATACGATGGCGGTCGAGTCGATGCCGTTCAATCTGCTCGTGCTGCGCTTCGGTATCGTCATTCCGATTCTGACGGTACTCGCCGCGGCCTACGCGCTCGGGCGTTTCCGGGAGCGCGAATACCTGCCCTATCTCGCTTGCCTTCTCGTCGCGGTCGGCTCGATCTACTACGTCTACGTCCTGCACGGGAAGACGCTCACGCGGATCGTGCCCTGCACGGTCGCCTCGTTCGCGGTCCTGGCCTGGATATTCTACCTGCCGTCCCTGAGGCGCAGCGTGGTCCTCGGCGGCGTGCTGGTGGCGGCGTTCGTCGCCTTCTGCCTCGCCCATTCCCTGCGCCCGGACATCCTGGGGACCAACCTCTATGTCGTCGGGCTGAGCTGCGCGCTGCTGATCGGCGGGACGTTCTTCCTGACGGAGATGGAGCGCAATCAGGACATGCTCCGGGATCGGTTCCAGGATCTCTCGGACGTCGTGGACCATCTTCAGGAGCGTACCGCATCGCTTCATGCCGAGGCGAAGCAGGCGGAGAAGGCGAAGACCGCGTTCCTCGCGGTGGTCAGCCACGAACTGCGCACGCCCCTCAACGCGATTCTCGGCTTCTCCGATATCATCGCGAAGGAGATGATGGGCCGGATCAGTCCTGCCGCCTACCGCGACTATGCCCGATACATCCGCGACAGCGGGCAACGGCTTCTCGCGCTGGTCAACGATATCATCGACGTCGCCCAGGCCGAACTGGACGACATCGCGTTCGAGGCGGAGCCTGTCGATCTCGCGGATACGGTCGCGGCGGCGGTCGCGCACTGCGAAGGCCCCGCCCGGGAGGCGCAGGTGACGAT
The DNA here is from genome assembly GCA_020629115.1 of Paracoccaceae bacterium. Classification (GTDB taxonomy): domain Bacteria; phylum Pseudomonadota; class Alphaproteobacteria; order Rhodobacterales; family Rhodobacteraceae; genus JAHDDY01. Next base: position 30,803 of record JAHDDY010000018.1, read on the forward strand.
CCTGTCGCCGGACAGGCGGCACGGCGCGGCGGTCATCCGGGGCGACGCCGCCCGCCTGCGACAGGCCATGACGAACGTCGTCGACAATGCCGTCAAGTTCTCCTACCCGGGCGGCACGGTCGCGGTCGACCTACGACCGGACCCGGATGGCGGGTTCCTGTTTTCGGTGTCGGACAACGGTATCGGCATCGCACCGGAAGATATCCGGCGCGTGCGCCGCCCGTTCGACCAGGTGGAGAGTGCCTTCGCGCGCGTCAACGGCGGACTGGGGCTGGGGCTGACCCTGAGCGGCATCGTCGCGACCGCCCATGGCGGCGATCTGGAGATCGAGAGCGAGGAGGGCGAGGGAACGGTCGTCGTCCTGTCCCTGCGCGGCATCGACGCCGAGGTCCGGAAGGCGGAAGGGGCGGCTGGGCGCTACTGATCCTTGCGAGGGTGCCTCAATGCACCCCGTCCGGCCACAGTACCACCCGCACCGTCCGCATCATGATGAAGATGTCGAGCAGGACGTTGAAGTTCTTCACGTAGTAGAGGTCGTAGCGCAGCTTTTCGCGGGCGTCCTCCTCCGTCGCGCCGTAGCGGTATTTTATCTGCGCCCAGCCGGTCAGGCCCGGCTTGACCCGGTGGCGCTCGGAATAGAAGGGCATCCGCTCCTCCAGTTGCGCGACGAAGAAGGGGCGTTCGGGGCGGGGGCCGACGAGGCTCATCTCGCCGCGCAGGATGTTCAGCAGTTGCGGTAGCTCGTCGATGCGGGTCTGGCGCAGGAAGCGGCCCACTCGGGTGATGCGCGGGTCGTGCTCCTGCGCCCATTGCGGCGCGCCTGCGGCCTCGGCGTCGGAGCGCATCGAGCGGAACTTCACGATCTCGTAGGGCGCGCCGTTCAGCCCCGTGCGCACCTGCCGGTAGAAGACGCCGCCGGGCGAATCGAGCCGCACCGCGAGCGCCGCCGCCAGCAGCACGGGCGAGAGGATCGCCAGCGCCGTCCCCGATATCGCGACGTCGAGGAAGCGCTTGGCCCACATCGACCACGGCGCGTATCCCGCGTTGCGCGAGAAGACGAAGCGCGCGGGATAGAGGTTCTCCAGATCGACCTTGTCGGTCTCCATCTCGCCGAAATCCATGGCGTCGAGGATGCGGATGCCGGCGGCCTTGCAGTCGAGCAGGGCGGTGACGGGCAGGGGCGCGCCCCGGTCGGCGACGACGATCTCCGTCACGTCCATCGCCGTCGCCCGTTCCAGCAGGCCCGCGCCCGCATCCGCCGAGGCGACTGCGCCGACGATCCGGCCCCCGCCCGTGCCCTCCTGCGCCACCGCGCGCACCATGGCCGCGTCGCTGCCCTCGCCGATGACGAGGATACGCCGTTGCAGCGGCACGTAGCGCAGCACCCGCCCGAAGACGGTGCGCGCGACCGTCACCGCGCCGTAGGAGAAGGACGCGCAAGCGATGGCGTAGAGCGGCGAGACCCAGATATCGCCGAAGACGTAGACGATGCCGAAGCCGAGGCCGGCCCCGAGGACGCAGGCGACCCCGAGCCGCTCCGTCATCGTCGCCATGTCCGCCCGGGCTTCCGGCTCGTAGATGCCGAGCGCGAGCATCATCACGACGGTGAGGGCGGCGGGCAGGGCGGCGGCGCTGGTCAGGCCGGACGGGCCGTAGGGCGAATGCACCACCAGCGTGGCCAGGACGAAGATGGCCCCGTAGACCGTCAGCGCCTCGATCAGCGCCAGGAGAACGACCTGCACCCGTACGGAATGCCCGAAAATCTGTACCACGGTGCCCGCCTTCTGCCGGATTGCGTATCGGGCGGGACGATACAGGGAGGCGATTGAGCATTTCTGAACGGTCTTGGGCGATTGTGGCCCATCCGGCCCCGCCCGAAGGACCTCTACCATGCGCTTCGCCCCCGCCGCCTTGCTCGCCGCGACCCTGCTGGCCGTCGCGCCCGCCCATGCCGACGGGGCCTTCCTCGCTCGCCTGCCCGTGAACGTCGCCGCCCCCGCGGTCGAGCGCCCCGCCGGCGAGAGCGCCGTCGCGGGCCTCCGGCTCGACGTTCCGCAGGGGGAGGCGGGGCGGGTGACGACCTTTGGGCACGTCTTCCGCAAGGGCGACGTGCCGCGGGGAAGGGCACTCGCGGCGCGGATCGGCGGGGCGCGCGTGCCGCTTCAGGTCGATGCCAAGGCGCGGCACCCGGACGGCTCGCTGCGCCACGCCATTCTCTCGCTGCGCAATCCCGGCGCGGGGACGGCGCAGGTCGCCCTTCATGCGGTCGCGCCGGACCGGACGGATCCGCTCGATATCCGCGCGGTGCTGGGGCGCGGCTACGACCTGTCGGTCGCCTTCACCTTCGGCGGGGGGACGGTCACGCTCGATGCGGCGACCCTGCTCCGCCAGGCCGTGGCCATGGAGCCTGCCCGATGGCTGCAGGGTCCGCTCGCCTCGGAAATCCGCATCCGGCGGCGGTTGACGCCGCAGCTCACCGCCATCTTCGATATCCGCGCCCTGGCCGACGGGGCGGTGCGCACCGCCGTGTCGATGCACAACGATTCGATGACGGAGACGAATAATCTCGACCTGGACTATGCCTACGAGATCCGCATGAGCGGGCAGGTCATGGCCGGGAACGAGGTCTCGCACCGCCGCCATGCCAACTGGCGCGAGATCGTCTGGGCGGGGGCGCCGCCCTCGGGGGCGCATGTGGTCTACGACCATCCCTACATGGTCGCCGCCGCCGCCGTCCCGGCCCACGACCCCGCGCTGCCCCTGCGCCCCGCTTTCCTGCGCCGCGCCCCCGCGCAGCTCGCGCGCGCCGACACGGCCCTGTTCGGCAACGCGCTGATCGAGCGGGACATGCGCGGCGCGGCGGCGCGTCCCGGCATGGGGCCGCTGCCGGACTGGACGCTCGCCTGGCTGCGCACGCAATCGCCCCGGGCGCGCCACGCGATGATGCAGACCGCCGCCGCCGCCGGATCGGTGCCTTGGCACCTGCGCGATCCCGCGACGAAGGAGGTGCCGACACTCGACGCGCATCCCGGCTACTGGATGGACCCGCGCGCGACGACCGCCGCCAACGGGCACGGCCCCGTCGAGACGGCGGTGGACGGCTGGCATGAGGATGCGGCCAGCGCGCCCGATCTCGCCTACGTCCCCTATCTCATCTCCGGCGACCGCTATTTCCTCGACGAGCTGCACGCGCAGGCCGCCGCCGCCCTCTTCGCCCGCAACCCCGCGCGGGGCTTCCGGAACGGGGCCGACGGGTCGATGCGCGGGGCGTCGGTCCTCGCCCAAGGCGGGGCGAACCGGACCCATGCCTACGCCGCCTGGATCACGCCGGACGACCATCCGCAGAAGGCCTATCTCGTCGACAAGCTGCGCGAACGCCTCGCCTGGTACGCGAACGCCTACCGCGCGGACGATACGCTCGGCGGTCCGGCGGGGGCGCAGACGGCGGGCTGGATCGCCGGAGCGGGCGCGCGCGGGACGCTCGATCCGTGGCAGCAGGACGCCTTCGCCGCCAGCCTCGCGCAGGTCTCCCGGATGGGCTTCGGGGAGAGCGGGGCGGTGTTCGGCCTGATGCGGCCCTACCTGCTCGCCCGCTTCCTGCGCGCCGATTTTCACCCCGCTTGGGGGACCGCGCCGACGCTCGTCCACGGCGACCGGCGCACGGGTGCGCCCCATGCCACGTGGGACGCCGTGGCCCGCGCCTCGCTCGCCGCCGGGGCCATCGAGGCGCGTCCCGGGCGGCAGGGGGGCGATCCCGCCGACCCGACCGGCGCGGCGGCGCAGGCGCGGGCGGGCTACGCCGCGATGCTCGGCAGCTTCGCCGACCCGCTGATGGCCGAGGCCTACGCGGCGCTGGTGCGCAACACGATGCGGATGCAGCCGGGCTTCGGGGCGGAGCCGCGCTTCTCCATCGTGCCACTCTTCCCGGACGGGACCACCCTCGCGCTGGCCGACCATCGCGCGGTGGACGGCCGCGCCGAGGGGAGCGGGCGCAACGACCTGCTCGCGGGCGGGCCGCGCCCGGACACGCTGCTGGGCGGGGGCGGGAACGACATCCTGGCGGGGCTGGACGGTGACGACACGCTGGCCAGCGGCACCGGCTTCGACCTGCTCGCGGGCGGGCGGGGCGATGATCGCATCGTTGCCGAGGGCGGCATCGTCATCGCCGCCGGCGGGCCGGGGGCGGATACGTTCTACGTCGGCCGCCGCGTGCAGGGCGGCCCGGCCCCGCTGGGCCGGCTGGAGATCGTCGACTTCGTCCCCGGCACCGACCGCCTGTCCCTCCCCCCGCCGCTCGGCACGCCCGCCGGCATCCTGCGCGGAGCGCGGGCATCGGGGACGGACACGCTCATCCCGCTGGGCAGCGCCGGCTCGATCCTCCTGCGCGGCATCGCCCCGACCGCCCTGCGCCCGGACAGCATCGCGATGCGGTGAGACCCACGGAATGGACGATTGCCCGTCTCGCGCCTCCCCCGCGATTGGACCCCGCGTTGCATGTTTTCCGCAGTCGCCGCGGTTTCGGATCGTGACGTCAGGTGTCGTGAGACATTTGCGAGCGACGGAGACGATGGGTTGCCTTGCGGTTCACCCGTTCGTCTCGATCCTTCGCGAAATTCCTTGGGGGCGGGGGTGATGCGGGCTGCTTGGACGGCTGGCCATCGAGGTCGTCCGGTTCGGAAATTCCGGCGACGAGGATGGCAGCGCCGGCAAACTCTTCATCCCTGCGGATCGCTTCGGCACCAGGCAGCGCTCCGAATATCGTAGAAAGGAATTACCACACCTTCCCGACGCCAAAGGGAATTCCGGATGCGCCGGAACATGTCACGGCGAAACAGGCACCCAGGCGTGCCCGTCTGGTCGAACAGGCCAGCGAGGCGACCTTGAGAGATATCGTCAGTCCGACATGCCGCGTCATCGTGCGAAGTCCGCCGCGACCGGATAATGGTCGCTCGGCCAGTCGCCCGCGAATTTCCGGCGCAGCACCATCGTCTCGCCGACCTGGACCGCATCCTCCGTCGCGGCGATATGGTCGATGGCGGGGGTGAGGTGCAGGCCGCGGTTCCAGTGGAAGGTCGAGCCGGGGATGGGGGCGAAGGCGACGCCTTCGGCGGCGATGGTCCGGGCGGGCAGGCTGCCGGCCCCCGCATTGATGTCGCCGACGACGAAGACCGTCTCCCCCGCCGCGATGCGCGGGCGGATGCGCGCCGCGACCAGCTCGGCGGAGCGGCGGCGGTTCTCGCGGCTGGCATAGTCGAAATGGACGTTGAAGACGGTGAAGCGCGCGCCCGTCTCCCGGTCCTCGAACTCGGCCCAGGAGCAGAAGGCCGGAAAGCCGCCGTCATAGGTCCGCGCGTAGAGCGCGTCCGGTGTCTCCGAGAAGAAGAACCAGCCTTCGTCCACCGCGCGCAGCCGTGCGGCGCGGTAGAGGATGGGCTGGGTCGAGGGGAACACCGCCGGATCGTTCGCCGCCGCGACGGCATAATCGGGGTTGTTCGCGGTCAGCCAGTCGAGCGTCAGGTTGACCGGCTGCACCGATCCGCGCGCGAAGCTCTCCATTTCCTGGAAGGCGACCACGTCCGCGTCGAGCGCCTCGAACATCGCCTGCACGGCACCGCGCCGCGCCATCCAGTCGCCGACCGACCACGCGCCGGTCTCGCGGCCCAGCCAGATGTAATGCACGTTATGCGTCGCGATGCGCAGGGTGCCGGGCGCGGGCGGGCCGGGTAGGCGCATGTCGCGCGCGCAGCCCGCCAGCACGAGACACACGAGGACGAGCGCTACCGCTCGGAGTGCGCCGGCCCCGTTCCGCGCAAGCGCCGCCACAACCCGGCGATGCCCGAGGGCTTCGGCTCCTCCTTCGGCGGATCGGCGGCGATCATGGCCTGCAGGCCGCGGGTGATGGCTTCGGCGACGGGATCGGGAGCGGGCATGGGCGATTCTCCTCATCGGTGACTCGCTCCTGTATAGTGTTCTCTTTATGTTCTATCAAGTCCCGGCTGAGCTGCCCCGGTGGTACGCGACGCCTTTTCCGCGATGCCGGAGCGACCCTCGCGCGCCTCCAGCGCAGCCAGCACGTCCGAAAGCGGCACGTCCCGCGCGGCGAGCATGACGAGCATGTGATAGAGGACGTCCGCCGCCTCGGTGGCGAGCTTGGCACGGTCGCCCTTCACCGCCTCGATGATGGCCTCGACCGCCTCCTCGCCGAACTTCTCGGCGCATTTCTCCGGGCCTCTGGAGAAGAGGCGCGCGGTGTGGGAGGTGGCGGGATCGCCGGTCGCCCTGCGCTCCCGGATCGCCGCCTCCAGCCGGGCGAGCACGTCGCTCATTTCCCGGCCAGCGCCGCGAGGGCGGCGAGCTGCTTCTCGACAAACCCGGTCGTCGCCGCGTCCAGCCCGTCCTTGCCCTCGTCGAAATACTGTCCGGCATTGCCGACGTAGATCATCGGCTGCGCGACGGTGAGGCAGTTGAGGTTCGCGAGCTGGTTGCGCAGCTGCATCTGCGCGCGCACGGTGCCGAGCCGTCCGGGGCTGGTGCCCATCATGGCGGTCGGCTTACCGTCGTAGACATTGGGGCGGATGCGGCTGATCCAGTCCATCGCGTTCTTGAGCACGCCGGGGATGCCGGCATTGTATTCGGGCGTCACGATGAGCTGCGCATCCGCCGCCCGGATCGCCTCGCCCACGCGCTGCACCGCCTCGGGGATGCCCTGCTCCTCGATATCGCCGCTGTAGAGGGGGAAGTCCGAATAGTCGAGGATGACCACCTCGTGCTCCGGCGCGGCGATGTCCCGGACCGCGCGCAGCAGCGCCGAGTTGTAGGATTTCGCCCGCAGGCTGCCGGATAGGCCGCAGATCTTCATCGTTCGTCTCTCCTTCGTCAGACGCGCACCGGCACCCCGCCCGCCGCCATGGCCGCCTTGGCCTCGGCGATGGTGTAGGTGCCGAAATGGAAGATGGAGGCGGCCAGCACCGCCGAGGCGCCGCCCATCCGGACGCCTTCCACCAGATGATCGAGCGTGCCGACCCCGCCCGAGGCGATGACGGGGATGCCCACGGCCCCCGAGACGGCGCGGGTCAGCGGGATGTCGTAGCCGGTCTTCGCCCCGTCGCGGTCCATGGAGGTCAGCAGGATCTCGCCCGCGCCGAGACGCTCCATCTTTCGCGCGAAGGCCACGGCGTCGATGCCGGTCTCGGTACGGCCCCCGTGGGTGAAGATCTCGAAGCGGCCCTCTCCTTCGGATTCGCCGACGCCCTTCGCGTCGATGGCGACCGTGATGCACTGCGCGCCGAACTTCTCGGACGCCACGCGCACGAAATCGGGGTCCTTCACGGCGGCGGTGTTGATCGACACCTTGTCGGCCCCGGCCAGCAGCAGGGCGCGGATATCGTCGAGCGTGCGCACCCCGCCGCCCACCGTCAGCGGCATGAAGCAGCGCTCGGCGGTGCGGCGCACCACGTCGAGCATGGTCCCGCGCCCCTCGTGGCTCGCGCCGATATCGAGGAAGCACAACTCGTCCGCCCCGGCGGCGTCGTAGGCTGTCGCGGCCTCCACCGGGTCGCCCGCATCCACGAGATCGACGAAGTTGACGCCCTTCACGACGCGGCCGCCGGCGACGTCGAGGCAGGGGATGACACGGGTCTTGAGCATGGCCCTCTCCTACCCCGTCGCGCCGGATGCGGCAAGGCATGGATGGCCGGGCCGCCCCTTCGGCCCCGGCGGCGAACCGGGTCGCCGCGTCGGTCGGCGGCGGGCACGCCGGTGTGGCGATTCCCGAGAATGACGGCTCCCCGCGCGGCAGGACGGAACGCATTCCCCGCGACGCAGTTTCTGAGCCATCACCCCTTCGCCGAGAAAGGCACCCCATCCCATGGAACTCGATATCGCCGTCCGCCTCGACTACGCCGTCGGCGGCCCCGTCGACCTGCTGCTCCAGATCGAGGCGGCGGCGCTGCGGGACCAGCGCATCCTGTCGTCCAGCTTCGATACCGGCGCGGCGGGCGAGGGATGGGCCGTCGCCGCCGAGAGCGAGGTGGGGCGGCGGCTCTGGTTCCAGCTCGGGCAGGATTTTCAGTGCCATTACGAGGCGCGGGTCGCCATCGACCGGCAGGCGACCGACCTGTCGAACCTGCCCCAGGTCCAGCCGCGCAACCTGCCCGGCGAGGTCATCCGCTATCTCATGCCGTCGCGCTACTGCCCGTCCGACCAGTTCCAGGCCTTCGTGAACGCCGAGTTCGGCGGTACCCAGGGCGGCGCGCGGGTCTCGGCATTGCGCGACTGGATACAGCAGCGCTTTGCCTACGTCCCCGGCGCGAGCGGGCCGCAGACGACCGCGCTCGACACCTTCGTCCAGCGGCAGGGTGTGTGCCGGGATTTCGCGCACGTGCTCATCACCATGGCCCGCGCCTCGACCATCCCCGCCCGCTTCGTCAGCGTCTACGCGCCGGACGTGACCCCGCCCGATTTCCATGCGGTCGCGGAGGTGTATCTCGGCGATGCGTGGCATCTGGTGGACCCGACCGGCATGGCCGGGCCGGAGAACATCGCCCGCATCGGGGTGGGCGAGGATGCGTCGGGCGTGGCCTTCATGACCAGCTTCGGCTCGATGATGCTGCGCCAGCAGACCGTGACCGTCACCCGCGCCTGAAGACCGGGGCGGCGAGGCGGGCGATGGCGACGTCGAGCACGCCGGGCCGGTCGCTCGCCCGCGCCGCCTCGATGGCGGGGGCGATATCGGCGTCGCCGGATACCTTCGCGCCGTGGCAGCCGAGACCGACGGCGACCGTGTCGTAGCGCGTATCCGGGTCGAGATCGCAGCCGACGGCCCGGTCCGCGCCGTAGTCGCGGATCTGGATGTGCCGTTCGGCGTTCCAGCAGGCGTCGTTGCCGATGACGGCGAGGATATCCGTCCCCGCCCGCGCGGCGGTGTCCAGCTCGGCCAGCGTGAACCCCGCCGTCCCGTCGCCCATGGTCAGCACCACCGTCGCGCCGGGCCGGGCGACCTGCGCGCCGATGGCGTAGCCGATGCCGCCGCCGATGGCCCCGGACAGGCCGTTGGTCAGGCGCATCGGTGCGTGCAGGAGCGCCTGCATCCACTGCCCGAACTCGCCGCCGTCGCAGACGAGAACCGGGTCGTCCGCCCCGTCCAGCACCGCCTGCAAGGCCGGGGCGAGGGTGCGCGGATGGATGCCCGGCGC